>JABWAK010000069.1 GCA_013361065.1 Bacteroidota bacterium | reverse complement strand
GCACCGTCACCGGCATGAGATGGTTCAGGATATAGAAGTAGAGACGCCGAGCCTCATCCTCGGTGAGCGGACGTACGTTCGGCATCTGCCGCGACAGGTCGAGGATGCGGAGGCTTGGCTGGTTCTCGGAGAATGCCTTCCGTTTCTTCGGGGTCTCTTTGGAGTAGAAGCTCAGGCCGGCGACCACTGAACCGAGCAGGAAGAACGGGATACCGAACTCCCACGTGGCGAACGGAGGGATGAGGGCGCCGAACGCGATCGCCATGGTGTAACAGAGGAAGAGGAAATATGAGCCGGGCAGGACGATGCGGAGCATCTCCAGCAGCGTGAACCGGGTCGAGACATTGTTCATATCACCGTCCGAGTTTGTTGTAAATGACGTCGGCCACCACCGTGCCGACCGCGGCGAGACTCTGCGGACTGCATTTATCCGGTGTGTCCTGTTGGGTATGCCAGTACGGATATTGGAAATCGATGATGTCGATCGTCGGGATACCGGCCTCGTTCAGCGGCAGGTGATCGTCCGAGATCGCCTCGCCCGGTACACGGATGAACTGTGTGATGCCGTTCTCCTCGGCAGTGGACCAGACGATGTCCATCAGCTGCGGGGCGAAGCGCATGGAGTTCTGTTCGAGCGGTAGCTGCAGGTCCCGGTCGCCGACCATATCGAGCAGGATGCCGTACTGCGGCGTGTACGATGCCGGTTTCGTCCTGGCGAAATGTCTCGCGCCGAGGAAGTAGAGATCGTTGTTCCCGTCCTTCTGTGCATCACCGTAATCCTCGCCGTCCGTCAGCAGGATGTCGACACCGATCGGCGGCGGGTTCTCCTTGAACATGCGGGCCAGTTCCAGCAGCACCGCAACACCGCTCGCACCGTCATTCGCACCAAGGATCGGCCGGTTGCGTGCGGCGGGATCCGGGTCCTCCTCGGCCCTCGGCCGGGTATCCCAATGGGCCACCAGCAGCACGCGTGTGGCGGCGCCGGGATTGAAACGGGCGATGACATTGGCCAGCTGAAGGGTCTCGTTATATCCTTTGTGCGTGAACCGCTGGAGCGTGACATCGGCGGTGAACCGCTTCAGTTCGTTCTCGAGATAGGCCATGCAGGCCCGGTGGCCGGGGGAATTCGGGTTCCGCGGACCGAAGTCCGTCTGAGCTTTCAGATACCGGAAGGCCCGATCGCCGTCAAAATGGGGAGTGCGTTTCTCCATACGCTGCGGTGTGGTTTGAGCCGCCGGACGTTCCTGCTGTTGTGCACAGCCGGTGAGGAGCAGCAGTGAGGATACAATGAGTGTCCTGAACTTCACGATGGCATGATCCTGGATGGGTGAAGGGAATTAATCATTGGTAATCGTGCAATGATTTGCTATCTTTCCTGACTGAATATAACAAAATAACCGCTAAATGCCTTTACGAAAAGCCGTATACTGGAGCATCTTCTGGGTCATCCTCTCCCTGGCCTTCAATGCCGGGGTGTATTATTTCGAGGGTCCCCAAAAGGCACTGGAGTTCCTCACCGGCTATATCATCGAAAAGTCCCTTTCCGTCGACAATCTGTTCGTCTTCCTGATCGTCTTCACCATCTTCGGGGTGGAACTGAAGGACCAGCGGCGGGTGCTCAATTACGGTATCGTGGGTGTCATCATCCTTCGGGGCGTGCTGATCATCCTCGGATCGACGCTGGTGGAGCAGTTCCATTGGATCCTCTATATCTTCGGTGCCATGCTGGTCTATGCCGGCTACCGGGTGGTCTTCGGGGATGATGCCAAGATCGAGCCGGAGAAGAATGTCGCCGTCAGGCTGTTCCGGAAGGTGATGCCGGTCGACAATAACTATCACGGCCATGCTTTCTTCATCCGGCAGGCCGGGAAATTGGTCGCCACCCCGCTGTTCGTCTGCCTGCTGGTGGTCGAGACCACTGATGTTGTCTTTGCCATTGACTCCATTCCTGCCATTTTTGCCATTACCACTGACCCGTTCATCGTCCTAACGTCCAACCTGATGGCGGTCCTGGGACTCCGGTCGATGTACTTCGTCCTGGCAGAGGTTCATGCCTCCTTCGTCTATGTAAAATACGGCGTCGGGGTGGTCCTTGCCTATGTCGGCGTAAAAATGCTCATTATGGACCTCTATAAGATCGATACTGCAGTATCTTTAGGGATTATTCTGACGATTCTCACCATTTCTGTCGTCCTTTCCTACCTCAAGAACCGTAACCCATCTCGGTAAGCATTAGAATTTATTAACTTGGTTCGTTCGGGCATTTTTGGGTATCTTTATACTACCTAAGGGACAGTCCTGGGCTTTTTTCAGGTCCCGAAGGGAACCCTTCTGTTGTTTGAAGGATTCTCCCAATAATGTGAGGTCGGAATGAGGAAGATTCTGTTCAATACTTTCTGGTTCGTGCCGTTGGTGGTGTTCGGGTGTTTTGACGGGTCGTTCGCCGGGAAGAATGAAACGGTCTTTATTCAGGAAGAAGTCAGCACAAAACTCGATAAGAAATCCTTAGTAATTCTGAATAAATACGGTAATACCATCCGGTATTACTCTGAGAAATACGGTGTGGATTGGAGACTGGTGGCTGCCGTTATCACGGTAGAATCCCGGTTCGACCACTCCGCTGAAAGTCACAAGGGAGCCAAAGGATTCATGCAGGTGATGCCCGCGACGCAGGATGAGATCGCGGAGAAATTCGGTTTGGAACGGGAGGCTTTCGATGATCCCCACGGCAATATCCGGGCCGGTGTCTATTATCTGTCACAGATCTATAAGCAATTCGGGGATGATGGCCTGAGTGAAGAGAACCGGATCAAATTCACCCTTGCCTCCTATAATGCCGGCCCCGGCCGGATCATCGATGCCCGGAAAATGGCTGCCTATGTGAACGATGACCCGAAGGAGTGGAAGTCAGTGAAAAACTCGCTGCCGCTGCTCTCTAAGAAGTATGCTTCCCTGCACCGTTTCGTATGGGAAGAGCGGAAACCGTCCAACGGTTACTTTAAGGGGTGGAAAGAAACCGCAAATTATGTGGAAAATGTCATGGGATATTACGGAGAATATCGTAAGGTCCTCGACAAAAATGTCTGATTTCGGTTGGGGGGTAGGGTACAATAAAAAAGGGACGCGAAAGCGTCCCTTTTTTATTGTACAGCTTGTCTACAGTATTACGGCAGGAGGACTGCAGCGGAGATCACGGTGGTCCACTTACCGTCCTTGTCACCCTCAGCAGACTGGGTGACATTGAAGGTCTTCAGGATCTTGCCGCTCATCTTGAAGTGCTTCTCACGCTCATCCCACGCCACATTCGAGTCGAAATCGAGACCGAGCGTCGTTGCCAGCATCGTGGCAGCCAGATCCTCGGCATAATCGCCGGCTTTTTCCTCGGTCTCACCGAACGGATGGTGCTCGGAGAGGTAGCCGTACTGGGAATCATCCGCCGCCATTGCCACGCCGATGGAGGAAGCCACCAGGCGGTTCGGCTCATTCGTCGCATTCCGCGCCATCACGCAAAAGGTCACTTGACCCGGTTCCAGGAGTTTCAGTCCTTCCGGCACGGTGATACGCTTACATTTGGGGGGGTAGATACTGGAAACGGTGACCAGGTTACATTTTTCAATGCCGGCGTTGCGGAGGGCAAGCTCGAACGACTGCAGGTAATCCTTGTGCTTGCCGACGCCTTTGGTGAAGAACATCTTGGTTGGGACGAATGACAACGTCTCATCTCCTTTTGAGATAGGTGATTGAAAAGATATTACGGAATTTTCGTTCTATAGTAGATTGCGTTCATGGATCGTCCGGAGGCTGTGCGTTGATCGTATAACGTGACGCGAAATATAGCGATACTTCCAAAAAATACAAATAGAAAATTTGTTAAGATTCCTTAACGGTCACGCCGGGAGCACTTTCAGGAACTTCCGTTTGCCGACCTTCACGATGAGCGGACCGTTCAGCGCGATCTCCGCTTTGGCATCGGTCACCTTCTCGTTGTTGACGCTCACGCCGCCCTGTTCGATCAGCCGCCGTGCTTCCCCTTTGGAGGGGACCAAGTGTGTATCGGCAAGCAGCTGCAGGATATTCACTGCGGTTCCGGTCTTCCCGTACGCCATCTCTTCGATCTCATCCGGCAGGTCCTTCTTCACGAAGATGCGGTCGAACTCCTCCTCGGCTGCCGCTGCTGCCGCAGCATCATGATAGAGAGCGACCAGCTCGCGGGCCAGCCGGCGTTTCGTGTTGCGCGGCTCGGTCTCGATCTGTGTGCGGATACCCTCGAGTTCGGTATTGGGGATGTTCGTTGCCAGGACGAAGAAATCGTACATCAGCCGGTCCGGGATGGAAAGGGTCTTCCCGAAGATATCGCGGGGAGAATCGCTGATGCCGATATAATTGTCGAGCGATTTGCTCATCTTCTCCACACCGTCCGTGCCGGGAAGGATCGGCATGGTGAGGATCACCTGGGCCTCCTTGCCGAACTCGCGCTGGATGGCACGGCCGACGAGCAGATTGAACTTCTGGTCCGTACCGCCCAGTTCCACATCCGAAGCGATCGCAACAGAGTCCATCGCCTGCGCCAGCGGATAGAGGAACTCATGCAGCGAGATCGGCTCCTCACGGTTGAAGCGGGCGTGGAAATCCTCCCGTTCCAGCATCTGCGAGACGGTATATTTGCTGGAGAGCTTGATCACATCGGCGAAGGTCATCGTGCCGAGCCATTCGGAATTGTACACCATCTGCACGTTCTGCGGCGAAAGGATCTTCCGCGCCTGTTCAAAGTAGCTCTCGCCGTTCTTCCGGGTCTCTTCCAGCGTCAGGGAGGGACGGGTCTTGCTCTTGCCGGACGGGTCGCCGATCATGCCGGTGAAATCACCCACGATCAGGATGGCGGTATGCCCGAGGTCCTGGAACTGACGCAGCTTCCGCAACACCACCGAATGCCCCAGATGCAGGTCCGGCCGGCTCGGGTCGCAGCCCAGCTTGATCTTGAGCGGAGTATTGGTCTTCAGGGAGCGTTCGATCTTCTGAACGAGGTCCGCTTCGGGGATGATCTCAGAAACACCCCGTTTGATGAGGTCCATCTGTTCGTTGAGGGAGGGGAATGCCATGGTGCGTGACGGATAAAGATAGAGTGGATGGATTATGCTGATTGACGGCGCATTTCGCGTTCAACATCACGGGATTTGATCGATTCCCGCTTGTCGTGGAGTTTCTTTCCCCGGGCGATGCCGAGTTCCACTTTGGCCATGCCATGCTTGAAATAGAGCTTTAGGGGGACCAGTGTTAGTCCCTGTTCATTGCTCCTGGCATGCAGTTTGGCGATCTCACTCCGGTTGAGCAGCAGTTTGCGGGTGCGGAGCGGGTCGTGGTTGAACTGGTTCGCCTGTTCGTACGGACTGATATGCATGTTCAGCAGCCACACTTCGCGGTTCTTCACCACGGCATAGCTGTCCTGCAGATTGGCCTTGCCGGCCCGCAGACTCTTCACTTCCGAACCTTTTAAAACGATGCCGGCCTCGTACGAATCGAGGATCTCATACTCGAAACGGGCGCGGCGGTTGGAGATGCTGACACGTTCTGCACTCGGTTGGTCCATACGGTTGACGTTTGCAGATGAAATGTAGTCAAAAAGTGCTGTGATAACAAGAAAACTTCCTGCATGATACTTGCACCGTCCGACATCTTCTTTTATCTTGTAGTAATTCTTTTTCCCGAACGCCATTCCTGTCCCTGAGAGCAATGACCCACGCTGAATCCATCCTCATCCTCGATTTCGGTTCACAGTTCACGCAGCTCATCGCGCGGCGCATCCGCGAACTGAATGTGTACTGCGAGATCCATCCGTACACCATGCCGCTGACGGCGGTCCGCGCGTTCGCACCGAGCGGCATCGTCCTCTCCGGAGGACCGTCGAGCGTCTATGCTGCCGATGCACCGATCCCGGACCAGGGGATCTATGCGCTCGGCGTACCGGTGCTCGGCATCTGCTACGGACTGCAGCTGATGGCATTCCAGAACGGCGGAGCGGTGAACAAAGCGCCGCGCCGCGAGTTCGGCCGCGCCCAGCTGCTGGTGGACGATACGTCGGATATCTTCCGCGGACTCGGCGCATCGACCGAGGTGTGGATGAGTCACGGTGATGAAGTGACCGCGATGCCGGAAGGATTCGAACGGATCGCGCATTCCGAGAATGCCGGCATCTGTGCCATCCGCAATACGGCGAAGCATCAATACGGCATCCAGTTCCATCCCGAAGTGGTGCATACGAAGGAAGGGAAGACCGTCCTCTCCAATTTCGTGAAAGGGATCTGCGGCTGCACCGGCAAGTGGAACGCCGACTCGTTCATCGAAAGTGCCGTGGCGGATATCCGTGCGAAGGTGGGGGACAAGAAAGTGCTCTGCGCGCTGAGCGGCGGTGTCGATTCCTCCGTTGCAGCGGTGCTGCTCCACAAAGCGATCGGCGACCAGCTCTTCTGCATCCACATCGACAACGGCCTTATGCGCCGCGGCGAAAGTGCCCAGGTGGTGAAGACGTTCCGGGACGAGTATCACATCGCGCTCGATTTCGTGGACGGTACGGAGACCTTCCTGCAGCGGCTGCAGGGAGTGACCGATCCCGAGCAGAAACGGAAGATCATCGGGAAGACCTTCATCGATATCTTGGATGAAGAAGCGAAGAAAGTGGCAGGAGCAGAGTTCCTGGCGCAGGGGACCCTCTATCCGGATGTGATCGAGTCGGTCTCGTTCAAAGGACCGTCGCAGACCATCAAGACGCATCACAATGTCGGCGGGCTGCCGGAAAAGATGAACCTGAAACTGATCGAACCGTTCCGGGAACTGTTCAAGGATGAGGTGCGCGCGGTCGGACGGAAACTCGGGCTTTCGGATTACCTGATCGACCGGCATCCGTTCCCCGGTCCGGGACTGGCGATCCGCATCCTCGGCGACATCACGAAGGAGCGGCTGGAGGTGCTGCGGAGTGCGGACGAGATCTTCATCGGTGAACTGCGGAAGCAGAACCTCTATCATACCGCCTGGCAGGCGTTCGTCGTGCTGCTGCCGGTGCAGTCCGTCGGCGTGATGGGCGATGAGAGGACGTATGAGAACACCGTCGCCTTGCGCGCCGTGACGAGTGTGGACGGGATGACGGCCGATTGGGCGCACCTGCCGTACGAATTCCTTGCTCATGTCTCCAACCGGATCATCAATGAGGTGCGCGGCATCAACCGGGTGGTGTACGATATCAGCTCCAAACCACCTGCCACGATCGAATGGGAGTGACCGCACCGTATGATCGAACTTCGCACGCTCCGCAAGACCTTCGGCCAGTTCACCGCTGTCGATGATATCTCCCTTTCCATCCCGTCCGGTGAATTCTTCGGATTCCTCGGTCCCAACGGCGCCGGCAAGACCACGACCATCAAGATGATGACCGGGCTCTTCACCCCGACCTCCGGGCAGATCCTGATCAACGGGTTCGATGTGGTCAAACAGCCGCAGCAGGCGAAAGCGACCTTCGGGTACATCCCGGACCATCCGTACCTGTACGATAAACTGACAGGGCGGGAGTTCATCTATTACATGGGTGGACTCTACGGGATGGAGAAGAACGACCTCCGGGAGAATGTGGAACGGGTGATCGACCTGCTGGAACTGGCCGGATGGGTCGACAAGAAGACGGAGGACTACTCTCAGGGGATGCGTCAGCGCGTCACCTTCGCCGCAGCGTTCGTCCACAAACCGCGCACCATCATCATCGATGAGCCGATGGTGGGACTTGATCCGCGCAGCGCCCGCATCGTGAAGGATTCGCTCGTTCAGCAGGCGAAACAGGGTTCTTCCATTTTCATGTCGACGCATATCCTGGAGATGGCGGAGGAACTGTGCGACCGCATCGGGATCATCCACCGCAGCAAGATCATCTTCCTTGATACCAAAGAGAATCTCCATCTTCACACATCCAAATACGACGGGAACCTTGAATCCGTCTTCCTCGAACTGACGAAGGAGCAGAGCGAATGAACCTCTTCGACCGTGTGCTGAAAGGCATCGAACGTGCCGGCAACGCACTGCCGCATCCCGTTTCCATCTTCGCCATCCTGGCCGGACTGGTGGTGGTGCTCTCCGCCGTCGGCAGCGCACTGCAGCTCTCCGTCATCCATCCGGGGACGGGAAAAGTGATCACCGTGGTGAATCTGCTATCGGTGGAAGGCCTGCACCGCATCCTCACCGGTACGGTGAGCAACTTCACCGGCTTTGCGCCTCTCGGTACGGTGCTGGTGGCGATGATCGGCATCGGCATTGCGGAGTACAGCGGACTCATCGGCGCGGTGATGCGGCTGCTCGTGCTCTCCGCTCCGAAGAACCTGCTCACGGCCGTGGTGGTCTTCGCCGGTATCATGTCCAACGTGGCGAGCGAGATCGGCTATGTGCTGCTGGTGCCGCTCTCCGCCATGATCTTCCTGGCGGCCGGAAGGCATCCGCTGGCAGGACTTGCCGCCGCATTCGCCGGCACATCAGGCGGCTACAGCGCCAACCTGCTGCTCGGTACGGTCGATCCGCTGCTGGCCGGTCTCTCCACCGAAGCAGCCAAGATCATCGATCCCGCGTATGTGGTGAATCCTGCCGCCAACTACTATTTCATGTTCGTGTCGACATTCCTGCTGACGCTCATCGGTACCTACGTCACCGAACGGATCGTCATCCCCCGGCTGGGGGTGTATGACGGGGACGAGAAGCCGGAGGAACTGAAACGCCTCTCGCCGGAGGAACGGCGAGGTCTCCTGTACGCGCTGATCACCAGCGGCGTGCTGATCGTGATCGTGCTTGCCGGTCTGCTGCCGGAATCCGGGTTCCTGCGCCGGGCGGACGGTGATGTGCTCCACTCTCCGTTCATGTCCGGTATCGTCACCTTCATCTTCCTGAGCGCATTCGCCGCGGGGATCGCGTTCGGCATCGGCGCCGGCACCATCCGGAAGGATGCGGATGCGATGAAAGGGATGTCCAAATCGATCGAAACGCTCGGCGGGTACATCGTGATCGTCTTCTTCGCCGCGCAGTTCGTGGCATATTTCAACTGGACCAATCTCGGACTGGTCCTAGCGGTGAACGGTGCGGAAGGACTCAAAGCGCTGAACCTCGGTCCGATCCCGCTCATGATCACCTTCATCCTGATCTCGGCCATCATCAATCTGCTGATGGGAAGCGCCTCGGCGAAATGGGCGCTCATGGCGCCGGTCTTCATCCCGATGTTCATGCTGCTCGGATTCACACCCGAGTTCACGCAGACCGCATACCGCATCGGGGACAGCATCACCAACATCATCTCGCCCACCATGTCCTACTTCGCCTTCATCATCGCATTGATGGCACGGTATGACAAGAAGGCCGGGATGGGGACGCTCATCGCCACCATGCTGCCGTACACCATCTTCTTCCTGATCGGCTGGACGCTGCTGTTCGTTGTCTTCATCCTGCTCGACCTGCCGGTCGGACCGGGCTCCCAACTCTATCTGGCACGATGAGCACCTTCCTCCACATCCTGTGGTACAAGAACCTGATGTTCTGGAAGGTGCCCTCCCAGCGGGACACCGGAACGCTCATCCGGAACCTCGGTTCGTTCGTGGTGTTCGGTTCGTTCGCGGTGGGGGCGTATTATTTCTCCCATTTCCTCACCGGCTATCTGCTGGAGCAGGTGAAGATCGGTCAGTTCCTGCTGCACCGCTTCATCGGTATGCTGCTGTTCGTCTTCTTCGTCACCATCAACCTCGGCAACATGGTGGTGTCGTTCTCCACGCTGTACCGCACGCCGGAGGTGCAGTTCCTGCTCACCACGCCGGTGTCGTACCTGAACATCTTCGTTATCAAGTTCCTGGACAACTTCTTCTACAGCTCCGGGACGCTCTTCATGGTGGGATTCTCCGTGCTGCTGGGGTACGGCGTCTATTTCGATCTGCCGTGGCATTTCTATCCGGTGGTGATGTTCGGGGTGCTGGTGCCGTTCATGTTCCTGGCGGCATGCATCGCGGTCACCGTGCTGCTGCTGGTGATGAAGCTTGCGGCGAAGATCAATTTCCGTCTCCTCATCGCTGCGGTGGTGCTGGCGTACATCGGTCAGGTGTACCTTTATTTCACGGTGACGAGTCCGGTGCATCTGGTCCGGGAGGTGATGAAGTACTATCCGAACGTCGACCTCTATTTCGGCGCGCTGGACCCGGCCGGGGTACGCTACCTGCCGAACTTCTGGATCTCCGAGATCCTCTATTTCTATGTGAACGGGAATTCTGCTGCCGTCATCGGGTATACCGTGCTGCTCATTGCCTCTACTGCCGGGATGTTCCTTATCACCCTGGCCATCGCGGCCGGTTCGTACTATGACACCTGGATCACCTCGCTCTCCATCAAATCCCTCACCATGAAGGCGCTGACGCTGAAGGACCGGTTCTTCAGCTTCGGCAGAGCGTCGCGTCTCTCCCCGCCGGTAGAAGTGCTGCTGAAGAAGGAACTCTGGCAGTTCGTCCGGGAACCGATGCAGTGGATCCACTTCGTGGTGATGATGGGGCTGCTGCTGATCTTCCTCTCCAGCGTGAGCACGCTCAACATCCGTCTCGAATCGGCGTACCTTCGGGCGGTCGTCTATCTGGTGATCTTCATCTTCAACATCTTCCTGATCAATTCGCTGGCGCTGCGGTTCGCCTTCCCGATGGTCAGTCTGGAAGGGAATGCCTACTGGTCGCTCCGCAGTTCGCCGGTGCCGGCCGAGACCGCGTACCGGATCAAGTTCCTGCTGGTGATGACGATCCTCGGGGTGCTTAGCATGGTCATCGCGCTCCTGTCCAATGTGCCGTACCTGTTCATCCACCATGTGACGGGGGAGAAACCGTGGCAGGTGATCCGCGTGGTGCCGAGTTTCCAGGTGCGGGTGCTGGCATACTGTTCCATCATCATCACACCGATCATCACCATGACGCTCGTGAGCCTTAACTTCGCCTTCGGTGCTGTCTATGCGAACTACAACGAGCGGAATCCGATCCGTGTCGCTTCCTCCCAGGGAGCCACGATGACCTTCCTGCTGAGTGTGGTCTATCTGGTGTACCTGCTGGCGGTCTATTATTTCGCAGCCACGATGCTCTTCACGGCGGAGGTCCGCAAACTGCCGGTGGATTGGACGATGCTGCAGATCGTGATGGGCGCCGTCATCGTCCCATCGGTCATCATCACCGGCGTGGTCCATTCCCTGGGACTGCGTTCACTCCGGAGGGACCTGTCATGAGACTGTTCATCGCACTCTGTTTCGTTTTCGTTCCGCTGCTCACCGCCCAGGATTCCCTCGTCTATCATCACCCGTCTGAGGAGCTCTTCCTGCAGGGGATGCGTCAGTTCGCACAGAAGGAGTACCGGCCGGCCCTCACGCTGTTCCGTCAGTCCATGGCCGCACTGCCGTTCAATCACCGCACAACGGCGGCGCTCATCATGGCGGCCAAGAGCGAGCTGGCGATGCGGAATTACCGCGGCGCCATGGCGGCCTGCGATGCGCTCGCCGGTTCATTCCCGCAGTCGCAGTACCAGGAGGATGTGCTCTTCACCCGCGGCATGAGCCGCTATCATCTTGGCGACAACCGCGGCACCTTCGAGGATATGGCTGCGGTCTACCGCATCGCGCAGCAGCCGGCCAACCGCGACCATGCGGCGCGCATGATCGAACATCTGGCGCAGGAGTACATGACGGAAGAACTCACGGCTCCTGCCGTTACCGACACGCTGCCGCCGTACCTCCGCAACCTGCTCATCGTCGTGGCCGCCGAGGTGCAGTTCCAGAACGGTTCTGCCGACGGGGCCCGCGCTGCCATCGCACGGTTCATCCCTGCCGAGGCGGACCAGGCGCTGCAGTTCCGCATCAATCGGCTGCTGGCGCGGATCGAGAAAGGGAATCAGATCACCATCGGCGTGCTGCTGCCGCTGCACCGCGCGCAGGAAGGGGAGACGCGGGAGAAGCGGATCGTGAACGAGATGCTGGAAGGGATCACGCTGGCGGTGAGCGACTATGAGGAACGGACCGTGCCGGGACAGGTATCGGTGCAGCTGGATGTGAGGGATTCGGAGAAGGATTCGGCGGTCATCCGCACCGCCATCCAGGCCTGGGGCGATGACCCGCTCGTCACCGGCATCATCGGTCCGGTGTTCAGTGCGGAGACGATGATCGCCGCGCGCTTCGCACAGGAGAAGGAACTGCCGATCGTCACCCCGACCGCCACGGATGAAGGGATCTCCTCCATCGGTCCGTTCGTCTTCCAGGCCAATTCCACCAACGGCGCCAAAGGGAAGACCATGGCACAGTACGCGGTGAACGTGCTCGGCGCGAAGACCATTGCCGTGCTCGGCTCCGCGGTACCGTCGTCGTCCACACAGGCCGATTCGTTCATCGCCGAAGCGAAACGCCTCGGTGCGTCCGTCATCGCCGACCGCCGCTATAAGAAGGGGGAATCGGACATCCGGTCGTACGTCCGTTCCATCCGTGCCGATGCATCGGCCCTGCGTCCGGATTACGTCGTGGCGATGCGGGGGAAGGTCAACGTAGCGGAGGTCTCGCGGCGGCTCGTTTCGCTCGGCATCAAATTCTCGTACATCGATTCCATCGTGGCGGCGGGAGGACTGGTGAATTTCACCTCGCTCTTCGGCGACAGTGCCAAGCGGATCGCGGATTCCCTCCGGCTGCCGGTGAAGAAGACCTCCCTCTATGTTGACAGTCTGCACTATCCCGTCACGGCAGTCGATCTGATCTATTGTCCCATCGCGAACAGCCATGAGGTCGGCGTCATCACGTCGCAGCTGGCATTCTATAATATCCGCGCTACCATCCTCGGCTCCGGGGACTGGAACGACCCCAACGAGCTCGATCTGAACAAGCGGTATGCGGACGGCGTCATCTTCGGCAGCGACCGCTGGGTGGAACGGAACGACCGCACCCTTCGAATCTTCGGGAAATATGCGCGGAAATACGGCCGGCAGATGTCGGATAATGCGCTGTTCGGATTCGATGCCATGTCGATGATCCTCACACACATCGGTGAAGGGGCGGTCACGCGCCGTCAGCTTGCCGATGCTCTTGCCTCCGTGTTCGAATACCCCGGTATCCGTAACGCGGTCTCCTTGCGCCAAGAACGGGTGAACAGTGCGCTGCAGATCCTGCAGTTCAGGAACGGCGCCGTCACCAGGCTGCACACCTATTCGTCGCAATGACCCTATGCAGGCAGTACACTCCCACGAACCTCCTGTCCGTTACGCAGCGATCAGGGACTGGCCGGAGGATGAACGCCCGCGCGAGAAACTGATCGCGCACGGCGCCGCATCACTCTCCGATGCCGAACTCCTGGCGATCCTCATCAATATCGGCACGGCCCGGCGCTCCGCCGTGGATGTCGCGCGCGGACTGCTCCGCGAGTACGGCACCGTGAAGCGTCTTGCGGCCCTCTCCGTTGCGGACCTGAAACAATCACGCCACAAAGGGATCGGCGCCGCCAAGGCTGTGACGATCGTCGCTGCCTGCGAACTGGCGCGGCGCATCGCCGCGAAGAGTGCCGACAGCGAAGCCGCCATCCGGACGCCGGAGGATATCCATCACCGGTACGGACCGAGACTGCGCGACCTGCAGCAGGAACAGTTCATGGTGGTCGCGCTCAGCAGCGCCAACAAGGTGATCCGCGACCGGGTGATCACCACCGGATTGCTCAACGCATCGCTCACACATCCGCGCGAGGTGTTCCGCGAAGCGATCCTGGAGCAGGCGGCCGGCATCATCCTGCTGCACAACCATCCGAGCGGTAATCCCGAGCCGAGCCGGGAGGATATCGCCGTGACCAAACAGATCGTGGAGGCGGGACGGATCATCGGCATCGCCGTGCACGATCACATCATCATCGCCGGCGATACCTTCACCAGCATGATGGAACGGGGATTGATGTGAGGACCCAATGGCAGTGAACCGAAGAACGGACCGGCCGGTGGAGGATGAACGGATCGTACAGTGGACTGCGAAGAGCGGCGGACCGCTCGCGATGGAATATACCGGCTGTACCTTCACCGGCTGTGACTTCGCGTCCGTCAAACTGACCGGCCGCCGCTTCACAGAATGCGTCTTCGAAGGCTGTAACCTGACCCTCGCCAATGTGTCGGGAACCACCTTCAACAGCGTGACGTTCCGTGAATGCAAGCTGACCGGCGTCCGTTTCGACGAGGCGGACACGTTCCTCTTCACTGCGGTGTTCGAACGCTGTGTGATGGAGCGGACCGTGCTGACCGGGATGAAACTGCCGAAGCAGGAGTTCCAGGAATGCCGCATGAAGGAAGCGGACCTCTCCGGCTGTGACCTGACCGGCGCTCACTTCGACCGGTGCGATCTGGAGGGGGCGCTCTTCGAGAGGACGAACCTCTCCAAAGCGGACCTCACCACCGCGTACAATTTCCGGATCGATCCTGAACAGAACAAACTGACCAAGACACGGTTTGCGGCATCCGGCATCGCCGGGTTGCTGGCGAAATACGATATCATCATCGAATAACGGACGGCATCCCATGATCAAACGGATCAATCATATCGGCGTGGCGGTGAAGGACCTGGGGATCTCCACTGCACTGTTCAACGCACTCTTCGCGCAATCCTCGCCGCATGTCGAGTCGGTCCCGCAGCAGCAAGCCGACATCGCCTTCTATCCGGTCGGGGAATCATCCATCGAACTCATCGCGTCCACCTCCGGCACCTCCTCCATCTCCAAATTCATCGAGAAGAGGGGGGAAGGGATCCATCATCTTTGCCTGGAAGTGGATGACATCAACGCGGAGATCGCGCGGCTGAAGGAGGCAGGGTTCCAGTTCGTGAACGATCAGCGGAGCGAAGGGGGAGACGGGTATTGGGTCGCGTTCCTTCATCCGAAATCGACGAATGGGGTGTTGATAGAATTGTGTGAGAAGATGAAATGATTATCAGATTGCAGATTATCAAATTACAGATTATCAAATTATCAAGATTATCAAGATTGCAAGATTATCATGATGGAATGGGAGGAAACCCCAAAGCATGCTCGGTGATTATGCTATTGTTCCTTTCATCATTTGATGGAGCTTGAGAATACTTTTCACAATTCCACATTTCGACAATGATACAATTCATAGTTTTTAGTATCACGTGACTGACGGTATACAAATATCCCTAGTCGATAAGTTCGATCTGCAGGACAAGTTGGATAATCTTCCGACGAGCCCCGGTGTGTACCAGTTCAAGAACAAGGACGGCCTCATTCAATACGTCGGCAAGGCGGTGAATCTCCGCAACCGCGTTCGTTCCTATTTCCACCAGTCACGCAACCATGAGCCCCGCATCGCGTCGATGGTCTCCCGCATCTCGGATGTGGAGATCATCACCACCGATTCTGAAGTGGAAGCACTCATCCTCGAAGCGAACCTCATCAAGCTCCACAAGCCGCGCTATAACGTCAATCTGAAGGATGACAAGACCTATCCGTACATCGTGGTGACGAACGAACCGTATCCACGCGTCTTCGTCACCCGGCGTATCCGGCGGGACGGGTCGCGCTATTTTGGTCCGTACACCGATGTGCTCACCATGCGCGCCGCCCTCAAGACCGTCCGCGATATCTTCATGATCCGCAGCTGCAATTTCATGATCGACGAGGAGTTCATCGCGAAGAAACGGACCCGCGTCTGTCTGGACTACCATATCAAGAAATGTGAAGGTCCGTGTGAAGGCCTCGTCAGCGCCGAACAATACAACCGGATGATTGCCAATGTGGAGCAGGTGCTGAACGGCAAGGTCTCCGGTGTGCTGGAGTCGCTCGGGACGCAGATGAATGCGGCCGCCGCGGCGCTGAAGTTCGAGGATGCCGCGTATTACCGGGACCGGATGAAGGAACTGGAGATCTACTCCTCCAAGCAGAAAGTGGTGGATGTGGAACTGCGCGACCGGGATATCGTCGCCGCGTCGACGGAGGATGATGATGCGTGCGGTGTGATCTTCAAGATCCGCGAAGGGAAGGTGATCGGCCGGCAGCATTACTATATGACCGGTGTGGAAGGCAAGACCGACAGCGAGGTGCTGGAGACGCTCGTGCAGCGCTACTACCTGGAAGCGGTCGATGTGCCGAAGGAGATCATCCTCTCGTTCGACATCGAGTCCAAGACACTCATCCAGCAATGGCTCTCGCTCCGCCGCAGCGGCGGAGTATCATTCTTCCTGCCGGAAGGAGGCGAGCTGGCGAAACTCATCGCCATGTGCAAGAACAATGCGAAGTTCCTGCTGGACGAACTGAAACTGCAGCGGCTCAAACAGAAGGATTTCGTTCCGGCGGCAGTCCGCGCCCTGCAGCGCGACCTGCGGATGGCGGTCCCGCCGCGCCGCATCGAGTGCTTCGACATCTCCCACTTCCAGGGGACCGAGACGGTCGCTTCCATGGTCGTCTTCGTGGACGGGAAACCGAAGAAGAGCGAGTACCGAAAATTCAAGATCCGCACCGTCGCTCCGGCCGACGTGAACGACTTCGCCAGTATGAAGGAGGTCATCCACCGCCGGTACAAACGGGTGAAGGAGGAAGCGCTCGAGATGCCGGAGCTCATCATGGTGGACGGCGGCAAAGGTCAGCTCTCCAGCGCCCTGGAATCGCTGACGGAACTGGGACTGGAGAAACACCCGCTCATCAGTCTGGCCAAGCGGCTGGAAGAGGTCTTCGTGCCCGGACAGAGCGACCCGCTGCCGATCCCGAAATCCTCTTCAGCGCTCCGTCTGCTGCAGCAGCTGCGCGATGAAGCGCACCGGTTCGCCATCACCTTCCACCGCTCGCTCCGCGACAAACGGACCCTCCAGACGGAACTGGATCTGATCGACGG
>JABWAK010000251.1 GCA_013361065.1 Bacteroidota bacterium | reverse complement strand
GTCATTCTATCATTCCTTCATTCTGTTTGCAATCACATGTTCATGTGATATGATAGTGGAGGGTGACGACGGTCCCTGAACCCGGTTCGGACGTGATGCGGACATCCGCTCCGATCAGCGCCGCGCGAGCCTTCATATTCCTCAATCCGTTCCCGGAGGCATCCTGCGCCGCCGGGAACCCTTTCCCGTTGTCCGATATGCGGACCATGAGCGACCTGCCGTTGACATCGAAGACGATCCCGGCGGCGGCGCAGTGTGAGTGCTTCGCACTGTTATGGAGCGCCTCTTTGACGATGAGATAGATGTGTCTCCGCGCATCCATCGGCAGCGTTCCCGGAAGCGCCGCCGGGGTCGTGACCGTATAGCCGATCCCTCTCGGTTCGAAGATCTCGCCGGCTGTGGTGCGGATGCGTGAGATGAACTGCTCCATGGCATCGTTCTGCGGATTCAATGCCCAGACGATATCACTCATCGCTTCCATCATCTGCCTGGCACTGATACCGATGCGGTCGAGCATATGCTGTGCCCGATCGCCCGGCCGGGGTTCCGTATTCTTCAGGAGTTCGCTCAACACGGAGATGCCGCCCAGTGTCGACCCGATCTCGTCGTGCAGATCCATGGCGATCCGTGACCGCAACCTCTCCACTTCCAACAATCGCTCCACTCTGAAGCGGTACGCAAGCGTCAATACCGCCCCGACCGCCAAGAGGACGGCGGCGATGAACCACCAGCGCTGCCATACCGGAGGCAGGATGGTGAACATGATACGTGCCGCGACCGTGCTCTGCACCCCCTGTAGGGTGAGTGCTTTCACGCTGAACTCATAATCTCCCGGCGCTAGCGCAGCGAATGTCACGGCACGCTGTGCGGTCCACCGCTGCCATTCCGCATCGACCGGTCTCAATTGATAGGAGTACCGGAGCGCATGCCGGTCCCGATACGTCACTGCGAGGAATTCGACAGAGCAAGTATTCTGTCCGGAACCGAGTTCGACGGCCTCTCCGATCGCCTGTTCCACGCCGTTCACCATGAACGAGGAGATCACTATACTCGGAGTACCGGTGGGCGATGAAAGCATCGATGGGTCGAAGAGGTGCCCCCCTTCTTCGGAGACCGCAGCGATCCGGCCCCCGCTCATCAGATGACAGGCATACACGGCATTCCCGCTGATGGTGCCGTTCGGTATGGTGACCTCACCGGACCGTTTATCCATGACCAGCAGGCCTTTGGATGTACCGATGAACACCCGATCACCGCTGTGAGCGAATGCCCAAATGGTCGTGAACCGGAGCAGAGGATGCTGCGGCAGACGGATCAGGGAATCATTGCGGAGCAGAGCGACCCTTCCGGCGGATGACCCGACCCAGACCGTTCCGTCTGCCTCCTCGGCCATTGCGCGGATGGTGTGCCCCGAAAAAACGGAAGTGTCACCGTACCGGACCGCGGCCCATCGATCACCGTTCCGGCGGAGTTGATAGAGATCTCCATTCATCCCGCCGCACCATACTGTACCGGCTGAATCCACCATCATCACTCTCGGTCGTATATCAGAAGAACCGCGGACCGTATCATGACCGGAGCGGCCGTACTGCCGCGCACGGAGAACGATCACACCATATTCATCGATACCGTAAAAGATATTCCCCTGCCGGTCGATGGTGAAGCAGGCATATGATCCTTTGGGAAAATCCTTTCCCGGCAGCCGCTCCGACCGTTTCACCAGTGTTGAGCGCTGAGAGGCATTGCGTTTGACGGAATATTGGACGAGCGCACCGTGCCAATACTTCACCCAGAGGGATCCATCATGATCGTAGAGAAGGGCGTTCGCAAAACCGTAGGCAGATTCGTTGGGCGAAGGATGGACATAGTGTTCTGCACTGTTCTTCCACGGGTCGGGTATCTCGAACAGTCCGCCGGATGATGTCATCCATGCCGTGCCGTCCGCTGTTGTCACCGCAGAGGCATTGTTCATCACCAGCGGTGCGGGAGTGAGCGGATAGGTCAGAACACTCTCATCCGAAAGGATGACAAGCCCTTTGCTGAAGCTCCGCATCCAAAGGTTCCTCTCATGGTCCAACAGAACGGGTAGGACGACCTGTTCGGGAAGCCCGTTCTGTTGACCATATGTGCGGACGGTGAACTTCCCGGCATCTCCGATCCTGACATGTGCAATGCCGTGGACCGTGCCGAACCAGAAGGAAGAGGAATCCACACCGACGATGGAAAGTGCATGGTACCGGGTATTGTTGGTGATGACCCTGCGGACGATGGCGGTATCTCGTGTACAGATGAAATTCCCGTTCCGGTCGGCCATCCAACGCACTCCGCCCGAACGTTCTGCGATCAGGATCGGATCGAATTGCTGGACCGCAGGCACACTGACCGGTGTTTCACCGTCATCCGAAAGGAGGAAACACTGAAGTCCAAATCGTTTCGTCGTTACCCAGAGCAGCGAATCCCCGTCGACACGGATCTGCTGGACATTCCCAACCCCCTTGAGGACGTCCACCGGTGCGTCAGCGTCCGCTCCAAAGCGGATCAACCGATCGCTCGTGCCGCACCACAGAACGCCCCGATGATCCACCGCCAGGGACAGGACCGCTTCGTTCCCTGTGGAAAGCAGCCGGCGGACCGAGGTATCATATTCTGCGATACCGCCGGAGGAGGTACCGATGAACATCGTCCCCGGCACAGACCTGCTCTCTGCGATGGCGGTGATATGATTCGACGGGAGGCCATCCGCGATACTCTTGTTGATGAATGTGTATCCGTCATACCTGCTGAGGCCGTCATACGAACCGATCCACATGATGCCTTTTAAGTCCTGATGGATCACGGTCGTGGAATTCGAGATGAGTCCATCGCGGACTTTGAGAGAGTGGAAAGGTAATTGTTGCGCAGCGGTGATGGTTATCAGCAGAGTACATAGAAATACCGCTGCGGATATCCTCCATACAGCGGTATTCAGTACAACGGTTTTGTCGGTCCGGATCATACCGTAAAGTAATGAATCGGACCGAATCTATCTACCCGGTTGGTAAGAAACGGACGTGCAATGTATGATCGGGGAGGGATTGAACGAGAGAATGCCACAACGACCTGAGCATGTGCCAGGTCCCATCCTGTATTCTCCACAGCAGGCACGATATCGCCATTGTGCACTGTGCATTTCTGCCTCCCGAATATGTTCTGTGAGGCGATATTCTGATTGTTCATTCAGAACGAGGATACCCTGAACACGGCGATCCCGGCCTACGGTAATCAAGAGGCAGTGGAAGCAATC
>JABWAK010000068.1 GCA_013361065.1 Bacteroidota bacterium | reverse complement strand
CGATGCCGGGCGATTCCGTTCCAGCGCCGGAAGACGCTCGGTCCTGTCCGCTCCGTGATACGGATGATCGATCCTGTCATACCAGATGCGTCCGAACTGCTGCCGCTTGGCTGCAACGTAACCGGACAAGGTGCGGTGACCGGAGAGTGCGAGCATCTCCATCATCAGCAAGGCAGAGAGGATGCCGTCCCGTTCCGGGATGTGTCCTTTGTAGCCGTATCCTCCGCTCTCTTCAGCACCGAACGCTGCATCGGTCCGGAGCATCGTCTCACAGATATATTTGAAACCGACCTGCACATCGTGGACGGTGCAGGATGATGACGCAAAATGTGCATCGAGCATGCCGGTGACGGAGGAGGTCTTGATCAGATCTCCGGCGATTCCTTTGCCGTTGCGGATGTGGTCCGCCAGCAGGACGATGGTCTCCTGACTGCTGAGCCATTCCCCGTTCTCCATCAGCACGCCGAGTCTGTCCGCATCGCCGTCCGTTGCGACTCCGAGCGAGAAACTGCCGTTCTGAAGGAATTCCCGCAGCGGCAGGAGGTTCTTCTCGATCGGTTCGGGAAGCCGTCCTGAAAAATCGGTTGCCGGCTGGCCAAAGATCGTCCGAGCCTGGATCCCTTCTTCGCGCAACAGTGTCCCGAGCAATTCGCCGCCGGCACCGGACATGGAGTCGACCGCAACGGAGATGCCGGACCGGGCGATGCGGGGGAGGTCGACGAAAGAGCGGAGCTGCCGGAGGTACGGACCGAGCATGTCGCTCACCGGGACCGGAGCAGAGGCGGTCCGCACCGGAGACTTGCCGAGCAGAGCTTCCACCTGAAGGGTCTCCTCGGTCGTGAACGGTCCCCCGTATGCTGCTTTGAACTTGATACCGTTGTATTCCGGCGGATTGTGCGATGCGGTGACCATCACGCCGACATCGAGTTTGTGTGCATGCACGAACCAGGAGAGTGCCGGTGTCGGCACGACCGAACCGGAAAGATGCACTGTGATCCCGTTCGCGGTGAGAACGGAGGAGAACTGTTCTGCAAAGAACCGGGAATCCCTTCGTCCGTCATACCCGATGGCGACGGAGGGCGAGGAGGAGCGCTTGAGTGTGTAGTCAGCCAAGGCCTGGGCGACACGGCGGACGCTCTCACCATTGATCTCATTGTCCAGCAGTGCGCGCCACCCGTCGGTGCCGAAGATGATCCGTTCCGTTGTCATGCGCTCACCGCTGCGTGATATTGTGAGCGATCAATTCCTGCACCGAGCGTACATCCACGGAGCGGAGGGGGAGATCCTTCCGGACCGCGAGTGCTGCGAGCGCGCCGCACGCCTCACCGGTCGCGGCCGAGGTCGGCTGGATCCTGAGTGCACTGTGTCCTTCGCGGGTGGAGGAGATGCAGCGTCCCGCCACCAGCACATTCACTGCTTCTTTTACAAGGAGGGCGCGAAGCGGGATTTCATAATAATCCCCCTCGGGCAGATGTTCCATCCTGCTCTCCTCATCCTTCTGTCCGTGGATATCGATGCCGTAGCATCCGCGTGCGATGGAATCGTCGAACTTCCTGCCCCGTTTGATATCCTCGCCAGTCACGGCATAGTCGCCCACGGCACGGCGTGTTTCGCGGACGCCGACCTGCGGTGCGGTTTCGATGAGATAGGAGCGTTCGAAACCGGGGACCTCATTCTTCAACAGGGTCACCACCTGGTGGACCTGCTTCCGGCCGGTCAGTTCCGCTCTGGTCAGATCGGGCGAGGTCGAGCCGTCCAGCGCCAGGATATTGGAGGTGTTGAACGAACCTTCACCGGAGCCGGGAAGGGTCGTGAAGAAGATGTACTGCACATCCGGAGAGAGACGGCCTTCCGCGATCGCTTTCTTGACGATGCTGAAGTATCCCGCAACGGAAACGATCTTTGTCAGGTCGAACGAAGTGTCCATCCAGTCGAAGAACTCCTTCCGGTTCGCCGCAGCGTAGTCCGTCACCCGCTGCAGATCGATATTCCCCATCCGGAAGAAGAGTGTCAGTGCCTGCAGCTTTCCGGTCGCTTCATCCCCTTTCGCCCAGGGAAGTCCGGCCAGGAAGAGCAGCTGAGCGTCGCCGGAGGTGTCGATGAAGACCGACGCGGAGATGGTCAGCGTCCGTCCTGCAACGAAGACGGTGATGGAATCGACCCGCTCGTCGGTCCGGTGCACGCCGGCGATGACCGCATGCAGCAGCATCGTACAGCCGGCCTCGGTGAGCAAATGGTAGGATGCGGAGCGGAACGCATGGGCGTAGAATCCGTTGTCGATCATCCCATTCTGCGCGCGCATCTCCCGTTCGATATCCTCGAACACGCCGCGGACGAGTACTTCGCCCTGCACGGCGTGCTTCATGAACGGGGAGACCATCCCGGCAGTGGACATGCCGCCGACGAACCCGTACTGTTCCACGAGCAGTACCCGGGCGCCGGAACGTCCTGCTTTCACGGCGGCGCTGATACCGGCAATGCCGGCACCGACCACGATCACATCATAGGATGAACGGATCTCCATCGTGCGCTACAATGCTCCTTTTCGTTGTGCTGCGGACCCGATCGACCGGACGAACCACGAGGTGATCTCGGCAGGACGTGTGATCGCGGAGCCGACGACGATACTCCATGCTCCGGCTGCCTGCATCTGTGCCGCCAGTTCCGGTGTGTTGATGCGTCCTTCAGCGATCACCGGGATGTTGAGGATGGAGGAGAGCGACTGTACAAGATTCACATCCGGGCCGGGACCGGAGGAGGCGGTCTGCGGTGTGTAGCCGCTGAGCGTGGAGGAGACGCAGTCCGCGCCAGCCTCTGCACACGCCATTCCCTCCTGTACCGTGGCGATATCCGCCATGAGGATGCAGCGGTGACGCTGCTTGATCTCTGCAATGAACTCGGGTCCGGTCATCCCTTCCCGTTCACGGAATGTGCCGTCAACGGCGATGATCGTCGTTCCGATCTCCAGAAGCCCCTCCAAGTCCTTGAAACTGCCGGTGATGCGGACGGAGCCGTCCGGGAAGGAGGATTTGACGAGCCCGACGACCGGAAGGCCGATGGTCTCGATGATCCGCTTGGTCTTTGCGATCCCTTCGGAGCGGATGGCAACGGCGCCGCCGTTCTTTGCTGTCTGCGCGAACATCACCACTCCCTCCGGCGAATTGAAGGGGGATTCACCTTCCGCCTGGCAGGAGACGATCAATCCATGTTTGATCTTGCTGAACACCGGGTCCATACGTTGTGCGGTCCTTCTATATTACTACGAACGTTCTTCGATCTGCTGTGCTGCGGTGAACAATGCATCCGGTTGTAACGGCCGGCCGATGACCTTCTCTATGGTCAGCAGTCCTTCCGGAAGTGCCGCACCGGCGGCACCATGATAATCCGTACGGATGCCGAGCGGCAGCATCTGAAGCCTGCTGCCGGATTTATCAAGCGTCAGACGGAACCGGTCGATCGCCTCATGCGCTTCGTTCTCCTGAAAATATTCGTCCTTCGTGGCGATCGCAAGTGTGACCCAATACCGTCCGTCATCGAGCCGCACGGCGGAGCGGATGAGGGGATCGGTGAGGAACCGGTCATCCACCGGCGGAGTGATGAAGAGATGGACGGAACGCTGAACGATGGACCGTGAAGCACCGCAAAGAGCAGCAGCATGATGCTCCTCGGTTGCATCGAGGATCCCGGATGCCGTGATGCGGATCGATCCTTCCTTCGCGAGCAGTTGAACGCCGAGAGCCCCGTCCGCATCACGCGTGACAGCGGTCGGTACCACATGGAACAGCGGTGTGACGGAGGATGATTCCAGTACATGCTGCAGGGCGTACTTCATCGATTCGGGATTCAGGATGCCGGCGCCGAACGAGTCAGGGAACACGGCGTCAAAGACCGAGGCGGTGATGCCGGACAGAGCGGAGCGGTCGACACGCTGCGCACAGTTGAGCAGTTCGGTGATGCTCCCGCCGGGAAAGCCGCAGGCATTCGTAAGAAGCACGGAATCGCCGGATGCGGCGCGTTTCACCGCAGCGATCACGCCGGGGAGCGATGCTCCGATCACGATATGGTCATAATGTGCGATCATTGTTTCGGGGCGGCGATGATCACCACCTCATCCTCCGGCAATGCTTTGCTGAGTTCAAGGTCCACCAGCGCCATGATCTGGGATTCTTTGATGAGTCCGGTCAGGTCGACCACTTTTGCCGAGACGAGCAGATAGATGTTCGGGACCAGTGCGCCGGCATCGCCGAACGTGGTGAGTGTCTCGATCATCCGGGTGATGGCGGACTTCACGGCCGGCTGCTGGACGGAGTCGACGATGCAATTCTTCAGCTGCAGACGGATGGTCCCTTCATTGTCGATCACCCGGAGCTGACGGGAGCGTTCGGTGAGGAGACCGAAGAAGCGGGTGCGGACCGTGGTAGCGGCCGCTGCTGTCAGGAACGGAGTGCGCCCGGCGATGGAGACATGTTCTTTGGCGGTGCGCAGCGATGCCGCGCCGATCGTGAGGATCGCATCCTCCGAGAGTTGCTGTGCCGCAGGACCTTTCGTCCGCAGTTCGCTCGTTCCCATCGCGGCGGCGATGACCTTCTTGTTCTTGCTGTCGATCTCGATGCTCACTTCGATCGAATCGGGAACGGCGCCCATGGCGATGACCGAGTTCACCGCTTCCTGGCGGAGCGCGACGATCTCCGCTTCGGTGGGATTGATGAGGTTCTTCTCCACCGAGTCCCGGATCATCCCGAGCGCTGCACCGATGGCGGAGATCACCTCGGCATTCTCGGCGATGAGATGTGGCACCTTCATATGTTTGGCAGTGTAGGGCACGATCGCGGCTGCGCCGCCGCCTCCGCCGACGAACTGCACGAGGTCCAGATCGAGTTTGTACTCGCGCGCCAGCTGGTGGATGACCGGTGCGATCTTCTGCGCGGCGATGGTGAGGATCCGTTCGGCGATCTCCTGCGGCGTCCGTTTCATGATGGCAGCGAACCGTTCGAAGAACTCGGTGACGGAGCGGAGATTCGCTTTGCCATGGCCGGTCACCGACACCAGACCGAGCAGGTTCGATGCTTCGGTAGGGGTGACGGCGAACGCACCGGCTTTCCCGGCGAGTTCCACCGCGATATAATCATCCGGATCGTCGGCCATCGGACGGAACGGACGGATCTGGCAATGCTCGAAACTGTGCGAGCGGTCGAAGGCGATATACTGCAGTTTGGCGATATGAGCGCTGCGGGGGCCGACATCGGTGATGGCGCCGTCCTTCGCGCGCACCAGCGAACCGCCGGCGATGCCGAGGGTGCGGACATCCAGCGTATGCACATACAGGCGGTTGCCGCCGATCTGGGCGCTCTTGATCTGCGGTTTCCCGTTCTTGATGACGGAGATATCGGTCGAAGTACCGCCGACCTCCAGGAAGATCCCGTCCGAAACTTTGGCGTACATCAGCGCGGCGGTCACGCCGGCCGCAGGGCCGGACAGCATGGTCAGGATCGGCCGCTTATGCATCTCGCGGATGTCCATGATCCCGCCGTCCGAACGCATCACCATGAGCGGGGCGTTGATGCCGCTTTCGCGCACGGACCGTTCGGTCATCACCGCGGTCTCGAGCATCTTCGGCAGCATGCTGGCATTGATGACGGCGGTGCGTGTCCGTACGCGCAGTCCGTAGAGCCTGGAGATCCTGCTGGCCGCCGTCGCCTTGAATCCCATCGCTTCGGCGACGGAGACGACGAGGTCTTCGTTCGCGGTATTGTCCACACCGAATGCTTCGGACGCGACCATCACCGTCGCACCGGCATCGGCCAGGGAGCGGACGGCGGCCGTGACCGCCGCTTCGGTGACCGGCTGCGAGGTCTCGATGAACCGGAAATGGGTCCTGAGCATCTTCCCGGGAGCGAGTTCGATGTTCCGCAGGTCCATTTCCCCCTTCGCGCGTTTCCCCTCCAGTCCTTTCCCCATCCCGATGATGCCGACGACGGCAACATCACCTTCCAGCAGCGCGTTCGTCGCCTGCGTGGTGGAGTGGGCGATCAGGATCACTTCGTCGGGACTGATGGACGCGGACGCGAGCAGGTCCTTCATGCTGCGGACGACCCCGCTGGCGACCCCTTCCGCTGCATCGTGGGTGGTCAGCACACACGCCTTCCCGATCACGGAGAAATCCGCGATGTCCACTGCAACGGCGTGGGTGAAGGTGCCGCCGACATCGATGCCGATCTTGATCTTTCGTTTCATTCGTTCCACGGTCCGTTACATGAACATGATGGCAGAACAGGTGAGCCCCAGCAGTGCGAGCGCCCACGTGTACGGGATGGTGTTCCAGAGGATCTTCTGCACATCGATCCGCATCTCGTTGGCGAGCCAGACATTCTGCGTGTTGGTCGGGTCGCTCACACCCTGGATGTGTCCCACACCGAGCAGCAGTCCCATCACCGCTCCCGGGTTGAGTCCGCTCGCCAGGAAGACCGCCGCAAGACCATAACCCATTCCCCAGACGTTGAACGGTCCGCGGTAGAGTGCGAGCGGCGCTGCAAGGGTGAAGATGAGCACATACTCGACCGGCGAGGAGGGGACAACCGAAAGCATGAGCGGCTGCAGGATCCGCAGCACCGGCCAGCCGTCCGGATACGCAGCGACCGGCGTTCCGGGACCCATGATCGCCACCAGCAGCATGCCGATGCCGAACATCAGCGCCACGGCGGGCATGACTACCGCGCCGCCTTCGAACATCGACTGGATGAAGACATTCAGCCGTCCTTTCCGGTAGGTGGCGATGTAGGTGAAGATCAGTCCGACCACGAATGATGCGATGAAGTCCATATCATACAGCAGGATCAGCAGCAGCGGGATGGTCGGTGCGAACATTGTGATCCAGTGGACCTCCTGTGCCTGGTCATTCTTTTGCCGGACGAGCCGCACCAGTGCGGTGATGAACAGCGCAATGATGCCGGCGGTGATGGTCCATTTCACGACCGATCCCGTTCCCGCAAGGAACACCCCGATCGCAGCACGGACCGTATCGTCCAGCACACTATAATAGAGGAAGAGCGACGCGCCGATCACGAGGATCGCGATGATATTCCGGCGGATGATCGCGCGGAGGTCGAGCGCATTCCCGTCCCGGTACAGTTGGATGGTAATATAGATGAGTGCGGTGATGAAGGAGATGGTGAACATCACGAGTGCGAACGGGCGGATCTGCTCGACCGTGAGACCCATGACAGAGATGTACACCGCCCAGTTACCGACATTCAGGATGCCGCCGATGCTGAGTCCGAACAGGAAGATGCCGACGGTAGTGAGGGGACCGATGCCGACGGAGGACATGATGGGGAGGACGATCGTGGCCACCATGATGATGGCGCCGAGTCCGCCGAGCGTGCTGAAGAGCAGGATGATGAGCGAGAGCATCACCACGGCGATGGTCCAGGGATTGTCCCCTGAGAGCTCCGCTCCTTTTTTGATGAAATTCTCCGCAACGCCGGTCTTCTGGAGCAGCACGCTGAGCATACTACCGAAGATGGAGATGGTATAGGCGGTGGAGAGTTTCAGGGAACCGGCGCCGATCACATACCGGATGGTATCGGGGACGGATACACCGCCGGTGACCGCGATCAGCACCGCCATGATGGGGAGGGCGATGATCGCGGGCAGCTTTCGAAGGAACATCAGGACCGCCATGATCACGAAGAACGCGATCATCAGGGTCACCTGGAGGATCTCCATGCGTTATACCTGTAAAAAGAGTGCTTCCAAAATAATCAATTCATCCGCGAAAGAAAACTACACCATGATGTAGTTGAACTTCAGGGGAATAATTGGCAGTTTTGGACCGTATAGGACGGACCAGGGAGCGATGGTCGGATGACCGGATGCTCCGCGACCCCATATCCAAGAGGAGTTTCGTATGAACAGGATTCTTACCGGCATTCTCACCATCGGTCTTGCGCTGACCGCCGGCATCGGCGAACTTTCCGCGCAGGGGACCGGCTGGGCCTACATGCATGCCATCAAATTCCCGGTGGCGGACAGTCTTGCCGCCAAACCCTATCTCTGCACGGTGGATAAGAACGGCCGGATCTATGTGATCTCCTCCAAAGTGGACGATTCCCGGGCCCACAATGCCATCTATTATGCGAACCCCGGCGATACCATATTCACGAAATTCATCGATTTCGACAATAACGGCCAGTCCGACACCGCTACCGGATTCATCGGCGCCCTCCGCGGCATCGCAGTGATCAATAACGATGTGATGGTCATCGGCTCGCAGCCGTATCCCAAGACCAAGCCGAACACGGTCGCTGTGAACTACTACTTCCCGAACGCGGATACGACCAAACTGGAGAAGTTCGGGTTCGGCATCGCCGGTGCCGGTTACGGTTCCTATCTGAACGGTATGGATGTCAGCCGCGATACCATGGTCATCACCGGCATTGATTTCGGGACCACCTTCCGCTGGTACAACTTCGGGTACACGTTCAAGAAATCGGCGCGCGGTTCCTGGCATCTGCCGGATACGAACAACAATACGATCTTCAGCAACGCGACGGAGCCGGGCGGTCCGCAGAGCGCCGGTCTTGATCTGATCCGCGATGTGGCGCTGGTGCCGAATGCGGATTACTACGACAAGAAAAGCATCTTCTATACCTCCCGCAATTCCATCTCCAGTTCCCAGAACACCGGCGGCATCGCTGTCTGGTCCGGCGGTACGGCAGTGCAGCCGATCGGCTTCACCGGCAACCGCGTATCGGATTTCTCCGGCTATCTCTCCTTCATCAACTACTTCCCGTACGGCATCACGGTCGATGCGAACGGCATCCTCTGGGTGGCCGGTGTCGATTCCACCAAGCGGTGGGTGAAGGGATTCAAGGTGGACGGGGTGAATGCGGAGCCGCTCTATGATCTGCCGAGCCAGAACAGCCTGGATGTTGCCGATCCGAACGGCGCACCGATGACCGGACCGAGCGACGTGGCGATCACGAAGGATATGAAGTATGCCTATGTTGCAGACCGGTACGCACGGGCAGTCTTCAGGTTCCGGAACCTCGCCGTGGGAGTGCGCAATGAGAATGCTGCAGCAGCGGTGCGTGACTTCACACTGGGACAGAACTATCCCAATCCGTTCAACCCTTCCACGCTCATCTCGTTCACGCTCGGAACCTCTGCGTATGTGAAGCTCTCCGTGTCCGATATGCTCGGCAGGGAAGTGGCTGTGCTGGCAGATGGTTTCCGTTCCTCGGGTAAACATGTGGAAGTGTTCAATGCTGCCGGTCTTCCGAGCGGCATCTATTTCTATTCGCTCGTCACTCCCGGTGCAACCGTCACCCGGAAGATGATGCTGCTCAAATAACGAATTGGCCGGTCCACGAGATCTAACCCGGGACCGGCCTTTATCTACTGTTCGATCCATAACCGACCCGTCACACCAGAGAACCCCATGGTCCGGCGACACCGATCACTCCTCCTGCTGCTCGCAGCGCTCCTGACCGGGGTGCTGAATGCACAGACCAGTAAGCTGGTCGGGACGGTGATCGAAACCGCCACCAAAGAACCGCTCATCGGCGCGAATGTGGTCATCGTCGGCACTCCGCTTGGCGCCGTGACCGATATCGACGGCCGCTATACCATCCTCAATATCCCCCCGGGAAACTATACCGTCCAGGCGAGTATGCTTGGCTATGCCACGGTGCTGCAGACCGGCGTTGCCATCAACATCGACAGGACGACCAAGGCTGATTTCAGCATGGTGGACGCCTCCATCGAACTGAATCAGGTGGTGGTAACGGCATCGCGTCCGCCGGTGGTGAAGGACAGGACGTCGACCTCCACCACGATGGATGTGGCGCAGATCGCTTCCGCACCGATCGAAGGACTGCGCGGCGCGCTGAGTCTCTCCGCCGGCGTACAGAAATCGGCATCGGGTGAGTATTCCGTCCGCGGTTCCGGGAACTACGAAGTGAACGTGCAGATCAACGGTGTGGAACAGCTCACCTCCAACACGAGCGCTCCCGGTACATTCGGCACGGACAAGGCGAACAACTCCTGGAAGATGGATGTGAATCCGCTCGGTGTGCAGCAGATGGAACTGATCACCGGAGGATTCTCCGCCGAGTACGGCAATGCGCAGGCCGGCGTGATGAAGGTGGCACTGAAGGAAGGGGCTCCGAAATTCTCCGGCGAAGCGCGCGTGGAATACCGGCCCGCCGGTCAGTATCATTACGACACCTATCTGTACGACAAGTCCAATTTCGAATGGCAGACATGGGGGAATTTCGATTACTGGAAGGCGAACTGGAATTCCCTTGTCCGCGACCTGAATCTGGATGTCCGCTATGCCTACAATTACCAGGAAGCAATAAAGGGAAGGGAGAACAAGGTCCACGACACCACGGCGGCACGGAATTTCGAACAGCTGGCGGAGAATGAACTCCGGTGGGCGTATGAGATCTGGCTGAAGAATCACACGCCGGGTGATGCGAACGTCCTCGGTGTCTATGACTACCGGAAGTATGCGTACACCCGTTATCTGTTCGGATTCGGCGGTCCGCTCGGCAAGGATCCGAACCTGCTCCGCTTCTTCTTCTCGGGCGAGTACAAACGGAATCCCACCAGACTCCCGTCGCCGGAGAAGGTGCAGGTGCTGCAGAACTACATCCTGAACGTCACCTATCAGCCGGCGGCGAACAACAAGATCAAATTGATGGGAAGCTATCAGGCGTACACCGGCGGTATCTGGTCCGGATCCGATGACATTCGCTGGTCCGGTCTCGCATTCACTCCGCCCGGCGTCTCCACCAAGTATCTGCTCGGCATCGATCCGGTCCGGGACGAACTCACCACCGCACAATCATTGAACTGGGTCCACACCTTCAACACTACCTCTTTCTTCGATGTCACACTCTTCCATCAGCAGGAGAAGTACGAGATACCGTTCCGATATCTGGCGGGGTTCGGACTGGAAGTGGACCGGCTGGACAGTCTGACGGATCGTTCGGGATCGGTGCTGAAGGATGGTCTCTGGTGGGATGAACAGTACTTCCGCGCGCCGTTCAGCTTTTCCACTAATTATTATCAGGACAGCCGCACCGAATCGTACAGCATGAAGGTCGATTATACGAATCAGATCGGGCAGACCAATCTGCTGAAGACCGGTATGACGGTGCAGGTGCTGGACATGATCAACAACGGCGTCAATTCCAGTTTCCAGGCGAACTCGTACGTGGCGCGCAACGGATTCGCGGAATACTTCCGTGCCTTCCCGTTCAACGTTTCGATGTACGTGCAGGACAAGATGGAGTATGAAGGGATGATCGCCAACATCGGTCTCCGCGCCGAGGCGTACAGTTACAACACGCAGGTGCCGGTCGACCGCTTCAACTATCTCTATCCCGGCACGGACGGCCCGCTCGGCGCCACCGGTAATCCGCGGACGCGCGATTCGGAGACGAAGTTCATCCTGCAGCCGCGGCTCGGTCTCTCGTTCCCGATCGGTGTGAGCACCGCGTTCCGCGTGCAGTACGGACATTTCACCTCCATGCCGGTCTTCAGCCAGGCGCTCTCCAAGAAGACCTGGGTCGGCTGGCAGGGGATCGCCAATCCGGACCTCGAGCCGAAGAAGACCATCAATTATGAGTTCGGCCTGCAGCAGGCGATCGGGGAGAAGTACCGGAGCGATATCGTGCTCTATTATAATGACCGCAGTTCGCAGGTCGGCACGCAGCGCATCGCCGCCTATACCGGCAGCAGGAACCAGCCGGCAGGATTCGCCAGCAACAATGCCCAGCTCTTCTTCTACTCGACCTATGCGAACAATGCGTTCGGTTCCACGGTTGGATTCGAGGCGACCTTCGAGACCGTCACGCATGAGGACTGGTCCTACCGGCTCAGCTACAGTCTTTCTCAGACCACCAGCGGGAATTACGGCGCTCCGACCGTCTACCCGGACGATACCCGCGGCTATGCCGAGCGGAATTTCACCGGTGAGTTCCTGGCGTCGTGGGACAGAACGCACAACTTCCGCGCACTGGTACAGTATTTCTGGAAAGAGGGGGAAGGGATCGAGATCTTCGGTCTCCGGCCGTTCTCCAATGCCGTCCTCAGCGGCACCTACACCGCACAATCCGGCACCCCGTTCACCTACGTGACCGATTTCACGCTGATCGATGTGGTGAACAACCGCCGCTATCCGCTCGAGACCTCGGTCGATATGAACTTCACGAAGAACCTCACGGTCGGTACGATGAAACTCATTCTCGGAATCCGAGTGATGAATCTTTTCGACAACCGCTGGCTGACGCCGATCTCCACCACGGAGGACCGTCAGCAATGGGTGGAGAACGGTGTGACCATCGCCGATGATATCCCGGGCGTCACCCGTTGGAGCAATCTTGTTGCACCGTATGCTGCGTTCCGCAACCTGCCGCGGCAGGTGTTCTTCACACTGGGAGTGGGATTCTGATGACTGACCTTCGGAACATCATGCATCACGCTCTCCGCCGCCGGACCCTCTTGGTGCTCATCGCTGTGCTGTGTGCGGTCGCAACGGAGCCGCTCACAGCACAGATCGAGAATGCCTCATCCTTCGTCCTGAACCGCGGGAAACTCTGGCAGACATACGGCTACGGCAAATCCGGTCCGTCGTTCAGCAACTGGACCACACGCGGGGTGGGACTCGACTGGCCCGGCTTCGATGCAACGCTCATCAATCAGAATATCGGCGGAGCAGCCTCCTATCTCGCCACCGGCGGTATGTATGTCGGTGCGAAATGGCACCGGGACAGCATCCTCTCCGTGGAGGATTGGTCGATGTACGCCGGTTCCATCGCCGAAGGGGGAGCGGCGAAATACACCGTCACCACCAACAAGGAACTCTATCCGAACGGGAGCAATTACTGGCTGCAGTCCAACGGCAATGCCGGCGAACATGTGCTGCGGACGGTGTGGGAATACAACCGGAACTACTCGGATTCGTTCCAGATCAAACGGATGCTGCCGGTGCGGGTGACAAGGACCGTGCATCAGTGGAGCGGCTCGCGGACGGATGAAAATTACATCATCGTCGATTACGTCATCAAGAACATCTCCGCCGAGATCAAAGCAGCGGTCCCGCCGGCGCGGTTCGTGGCCGATACGCTCCATGATTTCATCGCCATGCTGAATTACGGCATGCATGCCAATTCCCGTTCGTGGAACGTCCTGTTCCCGTCCCTCTCCGCCGGAGCGCGGAACACCTGGTTCAGTTACAACTCCACACGCCGGCTGATCTTCGGCCGCGCCACCGATTATGCCGAGACGATCGCGCAGAAGGAGGATATGGGGTACGCACCGTCCATGGGTCCCATTGTGAACGGCAACCCTTCCGGTGAATATCTGGCACCAGCATTCGTCGGTTATCAATTACTCTACTCGTCACGGGACAATTCGGGACAGACCTCCCGTGTGGCGCAGACCGGATGGTCCGCCGGCAGCAACTCCATCGATCTGAGCGGACCGTTCAACAATATCGGCTCCCTGGAAGCACAGTATGCCGCGCTGAAGGATATCCGCCTCACGGCGAACTACATCTCCAGCACGTTCGATACGGTCTATATGAAGAAGTCCCGCATGTGGTCCCTCATGTCGGTCGGGCCGTACACCATTGCCCCGGGCGATTCCGTCCGCATCGTGGTAGCGGAGATGGTGGACGGCGTGGAGTATGACCGTGCGGTCCAGCCGTCGCTTTATTCGGCGAGTGTCATCACCGGGAACAGCCAGACCATCTTCCTCAACACGTCCAGCCGTGCGCAGTTCACGTTCAACAATAACTTCGCCCATCCCAATCCTCCGGCGGCGCCGAAGTTCACAGTGGACTTCAACCGCGCCAGCCGTTCGGTGGCGAACGTGCTCACCTGGAACCGCGATGCCGAATTGATCCCGGACCCGTACACCGGCACCAACACCATGACGCACTATATCGTGTACCGGTCCAGCTACCTGCCGATCGGTCCCTGGACCGCCATCGATTCCATCGTGAAGGGCGATGCCGCATACCTCAGCGGGAACACCTATACCTACGTCGATTCATCGGTCGATATCGGCCAGGCGTACTATTACGCACTCACGACGCTCAGCGCTCCGAAACCGAACTGGGTGGGAAGCTTCCAGACGGTGACGAATGTGCCGGCGATGGAGAGTTCCATCTTCGCCAACCGCACGCTCCGTCCGTTCGTTGCCACCATCCCGCCGAAGAGCACCATCAACGATGTGCTGGTGGTACCGAATCCCTTCGTTCTCGGGGCGGGACGGTCCCAGCCCGGCATCACCGATGTGCTGCAGTTCGTCAACATCCCGAATCCGTGCACCATCCGCATCTACACCGTGCGCGGGGACCTGGTGAAGACCATCAACGTGAATGACGGGACCGGTGCGATCGTTTCGTGGGACCAGGTGACCGATTACGGACAGTACGTGGAGAGCGGTGTGTACATCTATCATGTGGAGTCACCGTTCGGCAAGAAGATCGGGAAGTTCGCGATCGTCCGGTAGGACGCATCACTATGAAGAAACAGACGACCGACATATCGAATCAAGGGACGATCCTGCGCAATGCGCTGGCGCTGCTGCTTCTCTTGCTGCAGAGTGCGGCGGGGCAGGAGTTCAAGAACACTGCTACCGCCGGATTCGTGTTCCTGGAACTGCCGGCCACGGCACGGGCATCCGCGCTCGGCGAGGCGTCGCTCGCACTGTCCGATGTGCGGTCCGCAGCATTGTTCACCAATCCCGGTGCACTTGGATTCATGTCGCAATCCCATTCCTTCACTGCGTCAGCTGCTCCTTGGCTGGCGGACATCATGCATTATTCCAGCAGTTATGCGGTCAGGACCGATGCCGGGGTGTTCGGGATCGGGATGACGGCGGTCGATTACGGAGATATCCCGCGGACCGTCATCGCCTCCGGACAGAAGGTGTTCGATGTGACCGGTTCCTACACCGCCGGTGCCACGTCCGTGGGACTGAGCTACTCACGCATGCTTACCCAGCAGTTCTCGTTCGGCGCCACCATTAAATATGCGGAGGAGCGGATCGATACCTATGCGGCATCGAATGTGCTGTTCGACGGCGGGATCCTCTATTTTACGGGACTCGGTTCGCTCCGGATCGCGGCCGCTATCCAGAATTTCGGCGTGAATGCGAAGTTCATCAACGATGAGTTCAAGATGCCGTCCGTTCTGCGGATGGGCGTGGCGGCGGAAGTGATGAACGATCCCGAAGCCGGATTCCGGATGACGGTAACCGGTGAGGCGCTCCATCCGAACGACAATAATGAGAAACTCCATTTCGGCACCGAACTGGCGTGGAACGAGATGATCGTCCTCCGCGGCGGGTACAAGTTCTTCTATGATGAGGAATCGTTCACCGCCGGCATCGGACTCGACCCGAAGTTCACTTTCCCGCTGCAGATCGATATCTCGTATTCGGATTACGGTCGGCTCGGTGCCGTGACGCGATTGACCATCCAGGCAGGAGTGGAATGATGCGCAGTTCCTTCGGACCATACCGCACCGTTGCCGTTGTCACAGCATTGCTGCTCATCCTGCTGCCCGGGATACTCGGCGCGCAGCTCCGTTCCATCACTGCGTTCACCGATTATTCGCTCGCCACCGGGAAGAGGATGAATGTGGAGACCGCCTCCGCTGTCGGCGGCGGCACGCAGGTTCGATTCGGTCTGTCGGAGGAGTTTGCTGTCGGTTTCTCGCTGGGATACAAGCTCTATTCGCTCAGTCAGAAGGACCAATTGACCGCCTGGAACTGGGATTTCTGGAACAACCGGTACAGCATCACCATTCGCTCCAATATCCTCGCTGATCCGAATCTTTCGGTTCAGGTCGGTTCCGTGCAGAAGATCGACATGGTTCCCGCTGCATTAACCGCCGACCATACGCTGGCACTCTCCGACGATCTCCATCTCATCTCGTCGCTCTCGGCAGGTGCAGTCTTCTTCTCCCGGCGGATGTTCATCGTCGAGACCTGGACGAAACGGTTCCCGGCGGCGGACCATGTGTTCACCTACAGTTACCGGAACTTCGCCCCGAACAAGAAAGGGAGCGTGCTGCTCGCGTCGCCCGGTGTGACCGCCCGGTACCGTCTCTTCGAATCGGCGGAACTGACGGCCGGTGCACGGTTCACACAATACTTCATCGTTGACGGACTGGTCGGCTCCCAGGAGTTCCCGTTCGACAATGATATCAATCTCACCATCGGACTCGACTTCGCGTACTGAACGGCATGATGACTATGATGGAACGAACACGAACGATACTGATGCTCCTTCTGCTCTGCGCCGGTGCGGCCGCCGCTCAGGGGAGTACCGTCATCATCGGTGCCGATGCGTACTACGCCGTACCGGTCGGCACGCTGGGGGACCGGTTCCGGCCTGCAGCAGGATTCTCCGTCTCGGCGGGACAACAGGCGGACGATGACTGGACCTGGCTGGGACGGCTGGACAGGGTGGAGTTCACCGAACTCAACACGGAGAAACTGACGAAGAGTGTCGTCCGGCAGAATGTCGGTTCGAAGACCATCTATACATTCCCGCTGCAGAAGCTCAGCATGGACCTTACGGCGACCGGGCTTTCGGCGGTCGGCAAGTACAATCTGATCCGCACGTCCTTCCTTGAGTCCGATCTGCAGATCGGATTCGGATTCACGCACTGGTCCTTCCGGCGCGGTGCGTACCGTGACTCGCTCGTTGCGGATTCTGCCGGTACGAAACTCACGGTCGGACTCCTGAACGTGCCGGCCAATGAACAGACCGACTGGAGCGGAACGGTGCAGGCGGGATTCAACGCGGATATCCGTCTTGCGGAACCGGTCTGGCTGCATGCCGGTGCGCAGTACACGCTCATCATCGGCGAATTGTGGCAGGCGCTGGCGCTGG
>JABWAK010000067.1 GCA_013361065.1 Bacteroidota bacterium | reverse complement strand
CCTCGCATCCGCCTCAGTCATCGGCCGTCTCCCCCTGGCCGCGGCAACCCGCAGCGCTTTCGCGGCAAGGTAGCCGAATTGGGACCCAGTGGGGAGTGCCGGCCGTCACTCGTCGCGGTGGGTGCGCTCCATGCGCTCGTGGCGCTCCTGCGCCTCGAGGCTCAGCGTGGCGATCGGACGCGCATCGAGCCGGCGCACGCCGATCGGCTCGGCCGTCTCCTCGCAATAGCCGTAGGTGCCGTCCTCGATCCGGCGCAGCGCGGCGTCGATCTTCGAGATCAGCTTGCGCTCGCGGTCGCGCGTCCGGAGCTCGATCGACCGGTCGGTTTCCAGCGACGCCCGGTCGGTCATGTCGGCTTCGTGCAGGCTCTCTTCCTGCAGATGCTGCAGCGTCTCGCTGGATTCCTTGAGCAGCTCTTCGCGCCAGCGCATCAGCTTCACGCGGAAATACTCGCGCTGCCGCGCGTTCATGAAAGGCTCGTCTTCGCTCGGTCGATAGTTCGGAGGCAGTGTCACCCGCGCCATTGGTTACCTGTTCGCTCCCCAGTGAACGGGCGCGGAGTATATGGAGGCGGGTTGCACGGAGCAAGATCGAGCTGAGAACGTGGATTTTTAAGATAATTCAAATCGTTGTGAGGTTTTCTTAGGACGCCCGGCCGAGCTTGGCGAGCTCCACCTGCGCCCGCAGGTCGATGTCGTCCAGGATCGCTTTCAGGCGCGGATCGGCGACGGTGCCGCGGCGCTCCGCGCAGAGCTGGACGAGCGCTTCCAGCCGTTCAACAACCGCCAACCGCTCCTCTTCCAGTTCCTTCATCCGTTCGCGGTGTTTGGTGTACCGGCTCACGAGTTTCAGTCCGGTCTCCTCGTCCAGATTGAGCGCCTCCACCATCCGTATCTTCTTGAACCGTTCCAGCCGTTCCATCGGCCGGCGGTTCCCCATCCCCTCCGGCGGCTGCGCGGAGAGTGTCCCGGCGATGAGACAAATCAGAATGGCTGCGATGACCGATGTCCTCATAATTGCTCCTTCCGTGTTCCGTCCGTTTCCAATTGATCGACGATCTGCTGCATCTCATTCTCCTCGAGCGCTGCATCGAGTTCGGAGACCGATTGATAATGGTCCGCATTCAGTCCGAACGCTTCCTCGCTCAGGGTCAGGTCCACCACGGCCATCTCCCCGGTGGAAGCGAGGAGTGTGTGATCGAGTTTGAGTCCTGCGATCTCTTCCATCGCCGCCGTACGGAACAGGTCGTACAGCGGGGATGATGACGGCTGAGGCTCGAAGGCCGAATAGGAGACGAAGAACACCAGCACTGCAGCTGCCGCCATCACCGGTCTGACCAGCAGATCGGTGAACGCAGGAAGCACCCAGCGTCCGCGCCGGCCGTTCTCTTCGATGCGGCTCCGCAGACGGGGGAGGAAATCAGCGAAATAGTGCGCCGGTACCGTACCGGAGGGAGCGGCACCGAGTTCCTCCAGCGCCGAGCGGATGAGAGCAAGATCGGCACGCGCGGTCTCCGATCGCTCGAGCAATGCGGCGGCGGCAGCGGCCCGTTCCCCGGTCAGGGTCCCTTCCGCCAGATCGATCAGCAAGGCATGTTGTTCGTCATTCGTCATTCTTCAGATACTTCCCGATCTTCTTCACTGCGTGGAAATAATTCGCTTTCAGTCCGCCCACACTGGTCTTGAGGACCTTCGCGATCTCCTCATACGGCAGTTCCTCATGGTACCGCAGCAGGAAGACCTTCTTCTGTTTCTCCGGCAGCCGTTCGACCGCTTCGGCGATGCGCCGCGTGCGCTCCTCCTGCTCCATCCGCTCCAGCGGAAGCGGTTCGTGCGATGCCGATTGATGGACCTCCTCGGATATCGAGAAGGTCCTCCGGAGTTTCTTCCGGCGGATCTCGTTCAGCGCATGATTGACGGCGATCCGGTAGAGCCACGTATAGAAACTTGAATCCCCTTTGAAGGAGCCGAGCGACTGGTACGCTTTGATGAAGACATTCTGGGTGATATCATCCGCTTCATCATGGTCCGGCACCATCCGCCGGACGATCCAGTAGATCTTCTCCTTATAACGGAGGACCAGGGTATTGAACGCCTGTTCGCTTCCGTTCCGGAACTCCTCGATCAGCTGTAATTCGTCGGATGGGCTCATGCACCGTCTGTGATTTTGACACGAAGCGCCGAACGGAAGTTTAACCTCAATCGAAGTTGTACCGGATGCCGAGGAACAGGTCCCATTCCCCGGCATGGTCCTTTACGACCATATATTCATTGGGGTTCTTCACATAGGAGAAGCTCGCTGTCGTCACCTGGGTGGTGAACCGGCTTTGGAGGACCTGGATGTCCACGATCAGATCACGGAGCGGTTCATAGACGGCGGTGAGACCGTAGGTCTGCTGCTTGGTCAACGGACCGTACAGGAACGTCGGTGTCGGCAGCATGTACTGGAACTTCGTCGAGTCCTTCCCGCCCTTCCGCAGCGATTCGAAGAATAGCCCGGTCTCCAGGGACCGGAACGGACGGTAGGTGTAGGTGACCGTGAAGAGATCGGCGTTCTGGCCGATCCAATGGCCGAGGTTGATGCCGTGGGACTGGAAGTTCGCATCGGTGAACCGGTGATTGTACACCCAGGGATTGGTGCGGGTGTACTCCACGGAGAGGCGGGAATCGGACACCAGCAGATCGTACCACGAACCGCCGACCGTGAACCCGAGCTGGTTCCGCTGACGGTCCGCGCGGGCGAAATCCTCGGTGGAGAACTCATCCAGGAAGAGCGAAAGATAATAGTTCTGGTCCTTGAAGACGTTCAGGTCCGCCGTGAAGAACATCTGTGAATTGTCGGTGTCATACATCCAGTGTTCCGCCGCTTTGAAGAACATCACCGGGATAAGATAGATCAGTTCCGGTTCGCGGCTGCCGTACACCTGCGATTCGCCGATCGCGAGATCGACCCCTTCGAACGGCGTGAACTCCAGCATATGGGCCGCGATGTACTTCTGGCGGAATACCTTCCGTGCACCGAGAGGTCCTGCCAGATCCGGCACCTGGAATGAACGGAGACTGTCGAGCAGTCCGGAATAGAGCCAGCCGTGCAGATAGGTGAAATCGATATTGTCGCCGAACTTCGCCCGCATCTTGATCTGCGGGAAGGAGGGCGCTTTGGACGAAAGGATCACCTGACCGCGCTCCCCTGCCCCCCACACATTGTGCATCTTCTCGGCGGAGAGTGTCACCGGTCCCAGATCGACATTCACCTGCGCGTCGATCGGATCATAGTTGATGAACTCCTTGAACCACCGCGCGATCACCTGCGCCGGTGCCGGCGAGAGCTCCCGTGAGGCACTGATGTAGGAACCGGATTCCGTATTGTCCCGGAACATGAACGAAAGACCGATCTGTGCACCGGTATACCCGTACGCATTCAACCCGTTGGAGATCACCTTCGTGAACCGGCCGTCCCCGCGGTCATGATATGTCATCCCTCCGATGAGGTCGATGTTGTAATTGCCGAAATCGCTGCGGTACTGGTACAGGTTCCACCGTTCCTCGATGATATTCTCATACCCGATGTTCTGCAGTTCCAGGAAGAACTCCTCCTTGTAGTACTGCTGCTCCTCGCGTTCGATCTCCGTCGTGCCGACGGAGGAGGTATCGATCTGCACAAGGAAGCGGGCGATCATCTGCCGGGTGAGCGGCTTCACCGCATCACGATATCCGGTGATGACCTGCTTCGCCTCCATCTTGTCCAGATACTTGTAGACAGGATGGGTGGCAGTAAGATAGACCGATTGTGCCGGGAGCAGGACAGGCAGGAGGAGCAATAGGAGGATTCTCATGCGGATAGGGATTAAATGATCAATGCGCTGCCGGAGCGACAGCATCGATGAACCGGCGTGTGATCACGGCCGGACGGGTGACAGCAGAACCGACGACGACACTGTAGGCACCGAGGCGGATCGCTTCGGCCGCCTGCGCCGGTGTCCAGATCCTTCCTTGTGCGATCACCGGAACGGAGAGTGCGCGGGCGAGTTCCTCGATCAGCGTCAGGTCCGGCGCATTCTTATCGGTCGCCTGGGAGTATTCCGTGAAACCGGCGAGGGTGGTCGCGACCGCATCCGCCCCCATCTCAGCGGCCCGGATCCCTTCCTCGAACGTTGCAATATCGGCGATCAGCGGCACATCGTACCGGTCCCGGACCTCATCGAAGAACTCGATCCCGTCCATCCCGTTCGGACGGCGGCGCGGTGTGACATCGAGCGAGATCATATCCGCACCGGCAGCGAGCAACGCATCGATCGCTTTGAAATCGGGAGTGAGGCACGGCCAGCCGTTGGTGAACTGCCCGTCGGCGAATCCGATCACCGGCAGGTCGGTCAGCGGACGGATCGCCGAGACGTTCTGTGCTCCTTCCGTACGGATGGCAGCTGCACCTCCCGCGAGCGCCGATTGCGCGAATGCGATGACTGAGGCGGTCGTGTTGAACGGCGGTTCGCCGTCCGGCTGACAGGTGACGATCAGACCGTGGCGCAGACCGGTGAGAAGTTCATGCATGGCGGCTCCGGATCAATGCAACAGTGCCTGTTTCAGCTGCCGCAGGCCTTCTGCAGCAGTTCCCTGGATATGAAGATGCAGCAGCCGGTATCTGCGGTCGGCGAACGACTGGTAGTCCCCCAGCGCCTGTGCATCCTTCAGCGTGCCGAAGGAGAAACGCTCACCCGGGATCGGCGTATCCGCCGGCTCGTCCGAGGTGATGATAAGGAAAATGCCGTTCGCCTTCCCCCCTTTGTGCAGCTGTCCGGTGGAATGCAGGTACCGCGGACCGAAGCCGACGGTGGCAGGCAGACCGAAGAGCCCGGTCAGTTCCTCCCGCAATGAATACAATTCTGATTCATGCCCGCTGTTCTGATCGATGTACGCGAGCAGAGCGATATAATCCTCGTTCCGTTTGCCGGAGAAGTGCCGCTTCAGAATGCCGGCGATACTGTCCCCGGTGACCGACGATGCATAGGCCGGTTCACCGGACAGTGTGAAGATCCCCTGTTTAGCGATGGTGTGCTTCACGGGAAGCTTCCCGTTCGCGGTGTATTCGGTGATGACGCGGACCGTATTGTCCTTGCTCTCCTTCACATTCGGTTCGTCGAACGGATTGATCCGGAGGACGATCGCGGATACAGCGGTGGCGAACTCCCACAGGAAGAACTGGGATCCAAGATCGTAGAGTGACGAGAGGACGATACGGACGAACGGTATATTCTTCGCCGCAAGACGTTCGAACAGCGGGGTATAGAGCGGCACATCCTTCTCCAGCAGGATGAAGATGTAATACCGGTCCGAACCGAACTGTGCCGGATCGAACTCCCCGGTGATGACCTCGCCTTCCACCGGCAGGATCCCTTTCCCCTCCTTGCCCGTGCTCTCGGCGATGAGCTGTTCGGCCCAATACCCGAACGTTGAGACCTCGCGGGAGAGGACGAACGTCATCTTATCGATCCCGGCGTTGTGCGCCTCACCCATCAGCAGACCGATCTGTGCGGCAGGATTCTGCACGGTCTCGAAGCGGGACTGTTTCCGCATCTCTTCGGCGGAGAGCAGCAGCGCCTTCACGTCCATACCGATGAGCGCCATGGGGACCAGTCCGAAATACGAGAGGGCCGAATACCGGCCGCCGATGTCCTCAGGGTTGAGGAAGATGCGGCGGAATCCTTTTTCCCTTGCGATCGACTCCATCTTGGTCGATGCATCGGTCACCGCGATGAAATTCTGTCCGGCATCCTTCCTGACCTCTCCTACCTTCCCGAAGAAGTACTGATAGAACATGTTGGTTTCTGTGGTGCCGCCCGATTTCGATGCGACGATGAAGAGCGTCGTTGCCAGGGCGATCTGCTTCTCGATCCGCAGCACCGAGGTCGGATTCGTACTATCCAGCACGAGCAGCTGCGGGTATCCTGCTGCCGAACCGAACGTTGCGCGGCAGACATCCGGACAGAGACTGCTCCCTCCCATACCGAGCACGACAACATGGGTGAAGCCGGCATCGCGGATCTCCTTCCCGAAGGCGATCAGTTCATCGGCATGGGCCAGCATCAGGTCAAGCGAGCCGAGCCAGCCGAGCCGGTTCAGAATGGAGCGCTGGTGGACCTCTTCGCTGCGCCAGATGGTATGGTCCTTCTCCCACAACCGCTTGATGATGGAATGGGAGGCGAAATGGGTGTGCTGCTGATTGAGCTGGTCCTGCAACGGACCGGATGATAATGAAATGGTCGGCATATTCTTCCAATGAGTGATGAAATTCAGAACAATATAGCCATAATAAATAAAAAAGGCGATGTTGAACACCGCCTTTTGTCCGCATTCGTTGAATAGTTCAACGTTTGAAGACGATCGTGCCGGGGATGATCCCGACCACAGCCGAATCGACCGTGATACCGGTCTTGGTATGGACCCTCAGCATGCCGTTGGAATTGAAATCGCGTGCATCGCCGGTGTAGAGCCGTTCCGTGGCATCATCCACGGCAATGGCATACGGCGTCAGCGGCAGGAACTGCTGCGCGGTGATCGTGTTCGTCCTGGTATCGAACTTAAGGATGCCGTTCTTCACGACCGTATATCCGTACCCGTATTGGGAAAGTGTCAATTCGGAAGGATGTCCGTACACCGCCATCGGCAGCGGGATGGTGGCGGTCACGGCAAGTGTCTTCGGATCGATCACGGTGATGGCGCCCGATGACTCCTTGGCAGGATCGGGATAGCTGCCGACACCGTAGGAGACAACGATCAGGTCGCCGTCCGCATCCAGAGCGATGTCGACCGGCGAGGCGGTCACAGAGATGGTCGCGATGACCGAATCCTTCGCGGGATCGATTACCGAGATAGTGCTATCCGCGCCGAATCCGGAGTTGCAGACGAATACTTTCCCGCCGGCAGTGATGATCCCCTGCGGGTTGGCGCCGACCTTGATGTTATCCTTGAGGATGGCATAGGTGGCCGGATCGAACGCAGTGACCGTCCCTTTATAAAGATTGGTGATGTACCCCTTCGACCCGTTCACGATGGTGAGTTTGTACGGTGAATTCCCCGGCACACTGATGATACCGAGCGAAGCGTGGGTGGAAGCGGAGATCACCTCGACCCGATGGGAATTATTCATCACGATATACGCTTTGTTGTTATAGAGCACGATATCGTTCCCAATATCACCAAGGTTCCGGTTATTCGCCGCCGAGAAGACATCAGTGTACACTTTGTGTGAATCGGGCAGGAACACACTGAGCGTAGCAGTGTTCGTATTGAAACCGCCTTCGTTGAGGATATAGACACCGGAGGTGACCAGAGGGTTCTCAGTGGGCGGAGCGGACGGATCCTCGGAGGTACATCCGATCATCAGGAGAACGACGGTGAACAGCAGGAGGCGCAAAGGGAGTTTCATGGTATCCTTTCGATGGTTACGGTGTATGGGAGAGTTCGAGAGAAAGTGCAAATGTGCGGAGCGGCATCGGATACCCGGTGATCCACTGATAGCGGGTCTCCAGAAGGTTGTTGACCTCGGCGCGGAGGTTCACCATCGCATCGGCCGCTGTGAAACGGTACGACATGTTCATATCCACTGTCCGCACGGTCGGCAGCACATACCGCGGATCATTGTCCGCCGTGCCGTACCGGTATCCGGTGACGGCATAGAACACGGTTGCGGAAAGGCCGGCGACCGTCGTACCGGCTGACAGTGTGACGGTCTCCTGAGGCACATACGGCAATAGTTTGTTGACGGTCGGATCGTTGGGGAATTCCGCACTCGTCTTCACCGTCCGCATCACTGTATGGTGATACTCCAGCCGCAGTACATCCCGGTAGAACCGGAGGGATGAACGGAACTCGAGTCCGGTGGAACGGACCGCCAACACGTTCACCGGGGACCAGCGTCCGCTCTGTCCCGGCCGCCAGACGATCTTGTTCGTTGCATCGATATGGAAGTAACCGGCATCGGCATCACCGGCAATGTCACCGGCATCGAACCCGGCGATGATCCCTCCGTCCGCATTCCAAGAATGTTCCGGAGTGAGATGCGGATTCCCGCCGTCGATCCAATACAGATCGTTGAAGGTCGGCACACGGTAGTTCCTTCCGATGCTCGCCCGCAGGTGCAGCGACGGATCCTCCGTCAGACCGATATTGGTCCCGACCTTTGCCGAGAGCCCCCCTTCCGTATCACTGAAGGAATCGTACCGGAGCGACGGGAAGAGCAACACATTCCCCGGCATTGGAAGTCTGTGGGTGCCGGAGAGGAACAGACTGTACTGATCCCGTGCTGCCTGGTGGAGTTCATTGCTGGCAATTGTTGCGTGGACGCCTTCCATTCCGGCGATCACTGAATGCTCCGGTGTGATGGTATACCGGAGGAGCGGACCGACCGTTACCGACCGGTTATCATAAAAAGCGTCGAGAGGTCGCCCCTGTGAGACGATCGAAGGATCCCGGTATGTTTGGCGGTAGAGACGGACTCCTACCGGGACGGAGAGTTCCACACCCGGTGAAACCGTCAAGATGGTATGGGATTGCATGACAAGATCCTTGTCATGGATGCGGGCCGATGCCGTCGGCTGAGCGGAGGTCACCGCAGACGGCTGGCCGCGTTCGGCATTGGAAAACCGCAGCGACAATGTGGAGACAGCATCTTCACTGAAGCTCCGGGAGACCACAATGGAACCGTTCTTCGAGCTGAAATCCGCTCCTGCTCTCCGGAGATAGTGTGTGACAATCCCGTCATCGTACGTGAACTCATAGTCATTGGTCGCTCGGTTCCGCGAGGCGGAGAGGCGCAGGGACCATCCCTCCACCGTTGTCTGACCGGTGACGGAAAGCCCGCTCAGGCCGTACGACCCTCCGGTGACCGAAGCACTCAGGAACGGTGCCGCACCTGTCCGATGGGTGATGATGTTGATGACTCCGCCGACAGCATCGGCGCCGTAGAGTGCGGAGTTCCCGCCGTTGGCGATCTCGATCCTTGCCACATCGTGCGACGAGAAGATCCCGAGATCGACCGTACCGATCTGGAAGGTGGTATAGCGGACACCATCCAGCAGCACCAGGGAATAATCGGCCCCCATCCCCCGCACCGAGACCGACTGAAGGGCGCCGGCCGCGCCGTAGGAACGGACCGAGACGCCGGAGAGCATGCGGAGCTTGTCCGCCACGCTCGTGCCGTTCATTGCAGCAAGTCCGATACTGTCCACCACATGCACCGGTGCCGGCTGCTGCATCAGGGAGAGCGCGGTCCGTGTTCCGGTCACGACGACCTCGTCCAACCGTATGACGGTCAGCGAATCATCATTGCCGGACAGCGGCAGCAGCAGGGAGAACAGGAATGTCAGCAGCAAGGTCATACAAATAAAAAAGCCCAATGTTCGGGAACGGGAACATTGGGCCAAGAAATACACGTACAAAAACGATCTCTCAATCCATCCTCAGTCCGCGAAGGAGTATTGAATCGGATACCGGCAGGTCTCCTGGCTTACGGTCCGTGGTGCGGACCGATCACAGTTGCGGGTCAGCCTCTGATTTGAACAGAGTTCCCATTTTCACCCCGGCTCTTCAGCCGGGACACCGGTATCGTTATGGTAAAGAACATCGCCATCCCTGGAATGGGATGGTGCCGTACGGTCACGCGCGTGTGGAAGCGGCGGACGGAATGTAACGCTCGATCGCTGCATAGGCACCGAACAATGCCGTCACGTAGACGACATCACCGGCGAGCGAATTGCGGAAGAACGGCAGTGCGGCGGTATAGCACATCGCCAGGCCGTCCATCGTCATGGGATAGAACGCTCCGCTCTGCCAGACGCCGAAGTTAGTGATCAGGAAGAAGAGCACCGAACCGGCCAGCGTGGAACCGGCGATGACACCGACGGTCCGCTTGCGGGAGGCGATCATCCCCATCACCGTTACGAGCAGGAACGAACCATAGACCCACAGGATGCCGTCATAGAAACCGAGCACGGCATCGCTCAGCATCAGGGCTACCAGCGGCAGCACCGGAGCGAACCGGCGGTCGAAGTACATGCCGCCGAACAGGGCGATAGCGGTGATCGGCGCGAAATTCATGGGATGCGGGATGAGCCGCGAGAAGGCGGCGGCCAGCACCAGGATGACGCCGATGATGGTCTTGGTCGTGGTGTTCATGGATCTTCCTCCAATAATGTCGGTTAAGCGGTGATACCCTTTAAAACAACGATGCCTCATGGTGCGGCATGAGGCATGAACAGATGTTGGTACGATCGGACATTCTCTGCCACCTCATTCCACGAAGGTGTTGGACATCCGGTACGGCAGGTCTCCTGGCTTGCGGCGAAGTATGCCGCTCACAGTTGCGGGTCAGCCTCTGATTCGAACAGAGTTCCCATTTTCACCTCGGCAGTGACGCCGAGACACCGTATCGGTCTATGATAAAGAGCAGGATTTCGTGTGGTCAAGATACGACAACATCCAGCCGATGTCAAGTCGATTTCTTCAGCAGACGCCGCAACCGCTCCTTCTCCCCCGCGGTGAAGAATCCGTAACTGAACAGACCGATGGCCCATGCGGCCAGGATCCCGGTCTTGAGCAGGATGCCCGGCGCGAGCAGAACATATGCCGCGTAGGCAGCAGCCGTCAGCAGCGTCAGTTTCAGGATGCGCCGGTATTCGTACTCGATGGGATAGAACCGCTGCACGACGATGAACAGGGTCACTTCGACCATGATGTATCCTGCCAGCGTCGCATACGCCGCCCCCATGATGCCGAACACCGGCACCAGCACGAACGTGAGCACGATCTTGGTGAGCGACCCGGAGAGCGATGTCGGGAAGAGGTACATCGTCTTCTTCTCGATCTGGATGCCGGCATTCAAGATGGTGCCGATCCCCATGAAGGTATAGCTCAGCAGAACGAACGGTACGATCGCCAGTCCGTCCCAATACTGCGGCGGCAGGATGTACCGCTGACCGAAGAACTTGTACCGGATGATATCCTCCAGGAAGAACGAGAGACCCAGGAAGACGACGGCGCAGACCGCCAGATAGTACGTCATCACCCGCGCGAAGAGCCGTTTCGCATCGGGATCCTTGGCGTGCGAAAGGAAGAACGGGCGCCAGGCGAACTCGAACATGCCGGTGATGAGCGCCATGAAGATTCCGAGCCGGTAGCTCGCCTGATAGATGCCGACGGCGGAATCGTCCATCAGCAGCTTCAGGATCGGACGGTCCACCAGCTGCAGCGCGATTCCGGAAAGCCCCACCGGCACGATCGGCAGTCCGAACTTCAGCAACTCGCGGAGCAGTCCTCGGTGCACGGAGAACTGCAGCTGGGAAGCGGTGGTCGGCAGGAGGAACAGGAACGTGCAGAACGAGGCGGCAAGGTTGCTCAGGAAGATCCCTTCGATCCCCCACCGCAGATGATAGACGGTGATGATGTTCAGTACAACGGTGAGGACGATGTTGAAGATCTTCGTCCCGGCGAAGAACTTCGCGCGCCGCTGCAGCCGGAGCGAGGCATACGGCACCATCACCACGGCATCGAAGAACATGATGCCGGCGGTGTACATGATCACCCGGTACAGTCCTGCATCGATCTGGAACGCGGCCGTGAGCGGGACGGCGAACAGGAACATGAGCAGCGAGAAGAGTCCGGAGACGAGCGCAACGGAGAGATACGGTGTGCTGAAGTTGTCCTTTGCATCCCCGATCTCCTTCGACGATGCGAACCGGAAGTAGGACGACTCCATCCCGAAGCTGTAGAAGATGATGATGAAGCCGATGTACGAATAGACGTTCGCCACCACGCCGAACTCCGCCGTGGTGAGGATATTCGCATAGAGCGGAACGAGGGCGAAGTTGAGCAGGCGGGCCAGGATGGTGCTGACCCCGTAGATGGCCGTATCAGCGCCGAGCCGTTTGAGTTGTTCGAACATAGGTCGGGTTCACCGCCGCGGAACGCCGGCGGTCATGAACGGAATTCCAGTGAGATGTCCAGCGCTTTGGGGGAATGGGTGAGCGCACCGACCGAGATGATGTCCACGCCGGTCTCGGCGATGGCACGGACGGTCTGCAGGTTCACGCCGCCGGAGGCTTCCACTTCCACCGCACCGTTGATGAGTTTCACCGCTTCGGCCATCACGGGCAGTTCATAATTGTCGAGCATGATACGGTCGATGCCGCCGATCGCGAGCACTTCCCGCACCTGGTCCAGCGTGGTCGTTTCGACCTCGATCTTCACATCGATCGACCGCGCTTTCAGATACTCCTTGCACCGCTGCACTGCTGCGGTCACACTGCCGGCCGCTGCGACATGATTGTCCTTGATGAGCACCATCGAATCCAGCGCGAAGCGGTGATTGATCCCGCCGCCGTCCAGCACGGCCCGCTTGTCCAGCATCCGGAGTCCCGGGACGGTCTTGCGCGTATCGGTGATGCGCGCTTTGGTCCCGGCGACCGCATGCACATACTTATGGGTGAGCGTGGCAATGCCGGACATGCGCTGCAGGAAGTTCAGCGCGACCCGTTCACCGGTCAGAAGACTGCGAACCGGACCGTCCAGCCGTCCGATCACCACTCCCTTCTCCACCAGCGCGCCGTCATCGAGCACGGTACGGAAGGTCACCTGTCCGTCCACCGTACCGAACACGATACCGACGACATCGAGTCCGGAGATGATGCCGCTCTCCTTCGCCACGAACTCTGCCGTCCCGAGCTGTTCCTCCGGGATGAGCGATTCGCTGGTGATATCGCCGAAGCCGACATCCTCGAACAGCGCCTGTTCGATCAGGCGGCCGATACGGCTGTCATTCAGATACTGGTCAGCCATTCTTCTTGGGCAGCAGGATGGGGATGCCGTCGTTCACGTCGAACACGGTCTTGCACGAGGCGCAGGTGAGCGTCGATTCCTTCTCGTTCAGGACGAGCTCCCCCCGGCAATCGGGGCAGCAGATGATCTCCAGCAGGTCTTGTTTGATCATGATGGGAAATACCTTTGCATAACGGTCAGATACTCTTTCGGGGGTCTGATGGGCCGGCCGGAGGCGGCGTTCACGAATGCGTGGACCGTCTCTCCGGTCACCAGCACCTCCGGTTCGTTGTTGCGTGTGATCTCGTAATGGATGGTGATCCGCATCGCCGGCAGTTCACGGAGGGATGCCTTCACATGCAGCACATCATCATACACGGCGGAGCGTTTGTACTGCGCATGCACTTCCAGGACGACCAGATAGAAACCTTCCCGCTCGATCTCGGAATAGGTGAGTCCGATGCTGCGGAAGAGCGCGGTCCTCGCCTCCTCGAAGTACGGAAGGTAATTGCCGTGATAGACCACTTTCATTGCATCGGTCTCAGCATACCGCACGCGGATGTCGGTCGTGCTGGAGACGCCCGGCTCACTCATTCCACGCACCCATGGCGCAGAATTTCTCGACGCGTTTCTCGATGAGCTTCTCGGGTTTCAGCTTGCTCAGTGCCTTGAGCTCTTCCAGGATGGCATCCTTCAGGATGAGGGCCGCCTGCTGCGGATTGCGGTGCGCCCCGCCCTGCGGCTCCGGGATGATACGGTCGATGATCCGCTGCTCCAGCAGGTCCGGCGGGGTGAGCCGGAGCGCTTCGGCCGCCTGTTCCTTGAACTCCCAGCTCTTCCAGAGGATGGAGGAACAGGATTCCGGCGCGATGACAGAATACCAGGTATTCTCCAGCATCAGCATCCTGTCCCCCACTCCGATGCCAAGGGCGCCGCCGGAGGCCCCTTCGCCGATGATCGTCACGATGATCGGCACGGGGAAATGGGACATCTCGAACAGGTTCCGGGCTATCGCTTCCGCCTGGCCGCGCTCCTCCGCACCGATGCCGGGATAGGCGCCGGGGGTATCCAGCATGGTGATGATGGGACGCTTGAACTTCACCGCGAGACGCATCAGACGGAGCGCCTTCCGGTATCCTTCCGGGTTCGGCATACCGAAATTCCGGTAGAGGTTGGACTTGGTGTCGCGCCCTTTCTGCTGACCGATGATCATCACCGGCTGGCCGTCCAGTTTCGCGAAACCGCCGACGATCGCTTTGTCATCGCCGTAGGCGCGGTCACCGTGCAGTTCCACGAAGTCCGTGGTCATGTACTGGATGTAATCGAGGGTATAGGGGCGTTCCGGATGTCGGGCGAGCTGCACGCGCTGCCAGCGGGTAAGGTTGGAGAAGACATTCTCGCGGAGCTGGCTCACCTTCCGTTCGAGGGTCTTCACCTCCTCCGAGACATCGACATTCTCGGAGAGGTTCTTGATCTCCTCGATCTTCTGTTCCAGCTCATGGATCGGTTTTTCAAATTCGAGTACAACTTTGGCCATGGTCACTCCGAACACGTTCGGGAAAATTGGATTACCGCCGGCGCAGCCGCCGCTGCAGGGCTTTCACGATGATCTCCAGGTCGAGCATCAGCGACTGGTTCTTCGCATAATACAGGTCGAACTGCTCCTTCTCCTCCGCACTCATCCCATGGTCCTGCCGGAGATGGATCAGTCCGGTGATGCCGGGCTTCCCCCAGATGATATTCTTCACCGCTCCGGTGTTCGGACTGTGGAGTCCGACGATGCTCATCGATCCGGAGAGCACACGGGGCAGCCGGGAGACCGCTCCGATCAGGCCGGAGCCGGGATTTTTCGCGAAAAATCGGATAAAATATACAAAAGGACCGATGGAAATCAAAAAGAAAAGACTGACGGCGATGTCGAACAGCCGTTTTACGATACGATTCCCCGGTTTTGCGATATTATAGTCGATCTCGATGAACGGGATATCGTCCAGCTGGTCGATGCTCGGCTTCCCGATGATTACCTCCAGATTGTTCGGCACCAGGCGGAAATTGACGAACCGGTTCCGGTTCTGCGCGATCACGCTGAGGATGGTGGAATACGACACGGCATCGGACGAGAAGATGACCTCGCTGATCTGCTCCTCGCGCACTACCTTGCCGATCGTCTCGATACTGCCGAGGATGGGGGTCTCCAGCACCTGCTCCCCGATCCGTTTCCGGTCCACGTCGATGAACCCTACCACCGAATATCCCCCGCCGATCTTTGCCCGGAGCTTCCGCAGGATCTCCTGGCCGGACTGCTGCACCCCGACGATGAGTGTGCGCCGTCCGAACAGCGTGGTGCGGGACGATTTCTCGCCGAATCCGAGCACGCGCAGCACCAGACGCCATCCGGGGATGATGAACAGGGAGAGGGAACCGGAGATCAGCATGATCATGCGGCTGAAGGCGAAATCCTTCCGGAACGCGACCAGTGCCGCGATGATGGTGAACCCGGTGAATACGGCAACGAACGACCGTGAGACGGAAAGCTTGAAATCCGTATAGGCGCCGGAGACCAGCAGCGAGAAGAAGGTGATGAAGGACGGGACAACAAAGGTCCAGGGATACGCGTACGACGGGAAGGAGAAGATGGCATCCTTCCGGATGTATTCGCCGATGAGGATGGTCGCCACGACGATGAGCATGTCGAGCAGTGCAATGCTCCCCGGACGGATGAGCCGTGCGGCGGTCGCCAGCATCCGGCGGATATGGATGCCGGAATAGATGAACCATTCGAACAGCGGCGTGCCGGTATGATGCTTGCGGACGAAGAGCCGCATCGCCTGATAGAACACCTTCAGCTCATCGATGTCGCTCCGTTTGGTGCTCTCCCCCTTGTAATGGATGATGGAGGTTGTCGGGACGTAATAGACCTTCTTTCCGGACCGCTGGACACGGAAGCACCAGTCCAGGTCCTCGCCGTACATGAAGAAGGTCTCATCCAGTCCGCCGATCGTCTCGTACACCTCGCGGGAGACCATCATGAACGAGCCGCTGACGGCATCCACCTCGTACGTCTCATCGGGATCGAGATAGGTGAGGTTGTACCGGGCGAAGAGTTTCGATTTCGGGAAGAGCGTGCTGAGTCCGAAGGTCTTCGTGAACGCGGTCCACGGTGTGGGGAAACTGCGGCGGCACGGCAGCTGCAGCGAACCGTCCGGATTGAGGATCTTGCATCCCACCATCCCCGCATCGGGATGCGAGCGGAAGAAGGCGATGAGGGAAGTGAACGTATCCTCCTGCACGAGGGTATCCGGGTTGAGCAGCAGCAGGTACTTCCCGGTAGAGAGTTTGAGGGCCTGATTGTTCGCTTTCGCGAATCCGGCATTCACGGTGTTCGCGATGAGCTTCACCTGCGGGAAGTTCTTCCGCACGAGTTCCACACTGCCGTCATCGGAGGCATTGTCCACCACGAAGATCTCCGAGGAGAGACCTTCCAGCGCCTTATTCAGGGAGATGAGCGCATTGTTCAGGAACTCCCGGACGTTGTAGTTGACGATGATGACGGAGATATCCATGGGACCTTACAGCCGGTTGAAGAGACTGCGCGCTTTCAGCCGCCACACCATGAAGGCTGCTTCATAGACGATCTTCTTGTTCATCTTGGAGACGCCGACCCGGCGGTCGACGAAGACGATGGGGATTTCCTTGATGGTGAACCCTTTGCGCCATGCCATGAAGTTCGTCTCGATCTGGAATGCATATCCGTTGGACCGGAGCCCGTCCAGATTGATCGATTCCAGCACCTTCCGTTTATAACACTTGAACCCGGCCGTCGCGTCATAGACCGGCATCCCGGTGATGATGCGGGTGTAGATGTTGGCGGAATAGCTCAGGATGAGCCGTTTCATCGGCCAGTTGACCACATTCACCCCTTTGATGTACCGCGAACCGATCACCACATCGCACTGGTCCATCTTACCGAGCATCACCGGAATCTCCTTCGGATTGTGGGAGAAATCGGCATCCATCTCGAAGATGAAATCGAACTGATGCTGGATGGCGTACTTGAACCCGGCCACATACGCGGTGCCGAGTCCCATCTTGCGCTCCCGCTGCAGCAGATGGATGCGCGGATTCGTCTCCATCATACGCTGCACGATGGCGGCGGTGCCGTCCGGCGAATTATCGTCCACGATGAGCACCTCCACCATCTCCGATTGCTGCAGCACTTCGGTGATGATGTTCTCGGCGTTCTGTGATTCGTTGTAGGTCGGGATGATGACAAGGGCTTTGGGCATTAGTTTCCTTTACCGGCTATCATGACATAAAAGGTCATTAACAGGATCTTGATGTCCATGCGGAACGACATGTTCTCGATGTAGGAGAGGTCGTACCGCACCTTCGAACGGACGTCGTCGATGGAGGTGTCGTACCCCTGCTTGATCTGCGCCCAGCCGGTGATGCCGGGCTTCACGGAGAGCCGCCGTTTGTAGAGCGGGATCTCCTTCGCGAGCTGCTCGACGAAATGCGGGCGTTCCGGACGCGGACCGACCAG
>JABWAK010000250.1 GCA_013361065.1 Bacteroidota bacterium | reverse complement strand
GGACTGCTGAATCTGCTCTCCTCGTGGGGAACATCGACCAACGGCACCGGCACGGCACCGGCGAACTTCACCGCCAATAATATGACATTCAATATCCGCAACAACACAACGCCGACCATCGGCGCTGCATGGGATGTCACCGAGAGCGGCTCTGTCATCATCGTCGGCGACGGCACCGCCGCATGCAATTTCACCATTCCTTCCGGTTCTGCTGTGAACGGCACCGTGGATGTCAGCAATAACGCGACCCTCACGCTGCAGAACAGCACACTGCCGGTCCTCGGTGCACTTGCGTCCGGCAGTACGGTGGTGTTCGACGGCGCAGGGAGCCAGACCATCCCCGCGGAGAACTATCATCATCTCACCAGCAGTTCCAGCGGCAGCAGAGCGCTCGACGCCGGCGGCACCATTGCCATTGCGGGGACCTTTACCAAAGGGACCAATTCCTACAGCATCACCGGAGGCACGGTCGATTACAATGGGACCGGTGCGCAGGATGTCGTGGGACTATCCTATAATAACCTTACCGTCTCCGGTATCGGAACATCCACGTTACAGGCGAGCGTCACGATCGGCGGTGACCTGCTCCTTTCCGGCGGGACGTTCGATCTTGGTGCGTTCACGGCGGACCGGGGAACTTCCGGCGGCTCCTTCACCATCGCAGCCGGATGCACGCTCCGTATCGGCGGCAACGGTACTACACTTCCCGCGAACTATGCAGCGACCTCGTTTGCACCGACGGCGGTGATCGAATATTATGGCACCAATCAGACCGTGCCGGGAGGTACGTACGAGAATCTGAACATCGCCGGTGCAGGCATCTCCATCACACTCAGTGCCAATGTGAGCGTGGTCGGCGATCTGACGGTCACCGGCGGGACACTCGATCTGGGGACGTTTACGGCGAACAGGACCACCGCAGGCGGAACCCTGAACATTGGCAGCGGCGGTACGTTGAAGATCGGCGGCACGAACAGCATCCCGGTGAACTATACGACCTACACTTTCGATGCTGCGAGCACAGTTGAATATTCCGGGACGAAACAGACGGTCGCGGCGTACGATTACGGCAATCTCACCGTCTCCGCATCGGATACCGTCACTCTGCCGAACGGCGGTACGGTCGGCATTGCCGGCACCTTCACGCCCGGCGCGGGAATGTTTGTCCGCACCGGGAGTATTGTCGAGTATAACAGTGCAGGAGCGCAGACGGTCGCTGCTTTCGCGTACCATGATCTGGTCCTGACCGGCGGCGGAACGAAAACGTTCGGCTCCGGCACAACGAAGGTATCCGGTGCCTTGTCACTGGTCGGCGCTGCTGCGGATGCGGTCACGAACACCACCGTCATCGAGTATGACGGGACTGCGGACCAGACCATTGCGTCCATGACGTACTACGACCTCACGTTCACCAATGCCGGCACAAAATCGGTCCTGGGAGCGGTGACCGTCGACCGGAACGTTGTGGCCAATAGCGGGACAGTGACCATCATCGATGCGGCGGGCGCGCTGACGATCCACGGCGACCTGGACAATAGCGGCATATTCACCAATAACGGCACCCTTGACCTGATTCCGTGATCGGGATCTGAGAGTTTTCAAAGGAAGATTAAGAATCTCTAACTTTCTTCCATTCCGTAATCCCCCTATATTACTGCAGTCCATCTTCCGAGGGTATCCTATGAAACCGGTCCTGATCCTTACCGTAGCAGCGCTGCTGCTCGTCGGCTGCACCAGCCAGCCGATGACGATGAAATCAACGACGAAATATTTCGCTCCGGCAACGAAGACCACCAAAGCGCGCACAGCCGCACCGAACGGGCTTTCCAAGGTCAGTTCCGTGACCGCTGCACAGAAGAAGATCAATGAGAAGGATACGCAGATCGAACTGCTGCGGAAAGAGAACAAGGAATTGCGCGAACGGATCCAGCGTCTGGAGAAGAAACTGCAGATCCAGAATTCATAAGTTCCGACAGGGGGTAGGGTAGACGAAAGGTCCTGCTTTTGCAGGGCCTTTTGCTTTTTAAAATAGGACTTGACATTGAGGATTTTATGGTTTAAGTTAGCGTTAAAGTTAACGATATAGTAACCAGGGAACGAATCATGGTCCGTCTCCGCAATTTCTCCGCCCTCATCCTTGTGATCCTTGCTGGAACCTCCATTGTCGCTGCACAAGGGAGTCTGCAGGGCAGTATCAGTGACTCATTGAACCGGGAATCGCTCGTCGGTGCGAACATCTTTCTGAAAGGGACCGCCATCGGCGGCATCTCGGATATCGAAGGGAATTTCCGCATCACATCCGTCCCCGCCGGCACCTATACCGTCCGATTCTCCTATCTGGGATATAAAACGAAAGAAGTATCGGTCACCATAAGGGATGGTGCGCCCGCCTCGGTGAATGCGGCTCTTCTGCCGGACGTGATCGAAGGGCAGGAAGTGGTCATCACTGCGCAGGCGCGCGGTCAGCTCTCCGCCATCAACCAGCAGATCAAATCGACCACGATGGTGAACGTCGTCTCCGAAGAGAAGATCAAAGAGCTTCCCGACGCGAATGCCGCAGAAGCCATCGGCAGACTCCCGGGTGTTTCGCTGATCCGCTCCGGCGGTGAAGCGAACAAGGTGATCCTCCGCGGCATGAGTGACAAGTATGCGAAAGTGACCATCGACGGTGTCGGTATCGCAACGACCGACTCCAATGCGCGAGGTATCGATCTGAGTATGATCGCGCAGGGCACCCTTTCAGGCATCGAACTCTATAAATCACTCACTCCGGACCGCGATGCGGATGCCATCGCCGGCAGCATCAATCTCGTCACGAAGAGAGCGCCGTCCGAACGGAGTATCCGGTTCGATATGAAAGGGAATTACAACAGACTGAAACCGACCTACGAGCAGTACGATCTTTCGGGGTTCTATGGAGAACGGTTCTTTGATGATGTGCTCGGCATTCAGATCACCGGCAACCTGGAGCGGAAGGACAGGAGCAGCGAGCGTCTGAACAACAGTTATGGTTATCCTCGAATAAGAAGGTCGGGACTTGAAGAGGATTGGGAATTTGATAATGTCATCCTGACATACACCAGTGAGGACCGCACACGGAATGGGATGAGTCTCTTTATGGATGTGAACACTCCGGACAGCGGTGTTGTTCGGTTCAACAACAGCTACAGCGGAACACAACGAAACGTTCTCACGCACCAGCGTGATTATCCGAATGGTGCATCCGACCTCATCTCCAACAGCAACGGCGTTTCCTACATCTATCGGTACTCCGAGAACACCATCGAAACATACAACAGCTCATTGCGCGGCGAGAATCATCTGTTCGGACTCGATCTCATTTGGGGTGCTTCGTTCTCTCAATCGTCTTCAACGATTCCGTTCGATCATGAACTGCAGTTCTCCGAGACGTCCAATCCCGGCATCTCCGCTATGATGACCATTCCCGAAAAAATC
>JABWAK010000249.1 GCA_013361065.1 Bacteroidota bacterium | reverse complement strand
ACGAACTGATGAATCTCCCCGCTTCCAAGAACGGTTCCAAGTGCGAGACCGAGGTGATGGATGCCGAGGACCCGCTCTTCATCCTTTATACCTCCGGCACCACGGGCAAACCGAAAGCGATCCTCCATACGCACGGCGGGTATTCCGTCGGCGTGCATGCCACCATCAAGGATGTGTTCGACCTGAAGGAAGAGGACCGCTGGTGGTGTACGGCGGACCCGGGCTGGATCACCGGCCATTCCTACATTGTCTATGGACCGCTCATCGCCGGTGCGACCTCGTTCATGTACGAAGGGGCTCCGACCTATCCTTATCCGGACCGTTGGTGGAGCATGATCGAGAAGTACGGCATCACCATCTTCTATTCCACTCCCACCGCCATCCGCGGCCTGATGCGTTTCGGCACATCGTGGGCCAACCGACATGACCTCTCCTCCCTGCGCCTGCTCGGCAGCGTCGGCGAGCCGATCAATCCCGAAGCGTGGCGCTGGTTCTACAAGAATATCGGCAAGGAGAAATGCCCGATCATGGATACCTGGTGGCAGACCGAGACCGGAGCGTTCATCATCGCGCCGATGCCGGCCATGCCGCTCAAGCCGGGCTCCGGCACCAAACCGCTCCCCGGCATCACAGCCGAAGTGGTGAATGAAGAAGGGAAACCGGTGGCGGACGGCGAAGAAGGTTTCCTCGTCCTGAAGAATCCCTGGCCGGCAATGATGCGGACCATTTTCAAGGACCCGGACCGGTTCGTGCAGACGTACTGGAGCAAGTTCAAGGACTTCTACTTCGTCGGCGATTCTGCCCGGCGGGACAAGGATGGATATTTCTGGATCATCGGCCGTGTGGACGATGTGATCAAGGTGAGCGGGTACCGACTGGGAACGGCGGAACTGGAATCAGCCTTCATCACCCATCATTCCGTAGCAGAAGCAGCGGTCATCGGGCTCCCCCATGAGGTGAAAGGGGTCGCCATCCATGCATATCTCATCCTGAAAGCCGGCAATGAACCGAGCGACGAACTGGCGGACGATATCAAGAAGCACATCGCGCATGAGATGGGCCCGATCGCGAAACCAGAGAAGATCGAGTTCGTCAAATCGTTGCCGAAGACCCGCAGCGGGAAGATCATGCGCCGTGTTCTGAAAGCGCGTGCCCAGGGGATGAGCGAAGGGGATATCTCGACGCTGGAGGAATAACGTGAACGTTGACCGTCAACTTCAATGGTATTTTTTCATAGTTGACGGTCAACTTCTATTGAGCAGCCGAAGAATTACCGAACATAAACGTTCCATCATACCATCATCACATTGTACACGATCGTCACCCTCCGGGTGACGATCGTGTTTTAAACCGATACCTCACATGTCAACATCATCCCCTCCTCACCACACATACTCCGTCCGGAGAACATATTGTTCCACCCTCCTCCTCAGCATCCGCTCCAGCAGCATGTACGTTGCAAGCAGCACGGTGATACTGATGCCGTACGAAAGGAATCCGGCGTAGATCGTCGGGAAGAGCATCAGCATCCCCACTGTCATCAGCAGCGGTATCACACTCGTCAGGATCCCTGCCATGGTCACCTTCTCTGCGAACTGTACCGGACGATTGAACGGGATACGGGGATAGATGAGGAACAGGATCTTCAGCGTGACAGCACTGAACAGCAGCAGCAAGAATGCATGCAGCACACCGTGCAACAGATCCGGTATCAAGACATAGAAAGCGCCGGCCAGAAACACCACGTACGGCATCATGAAGAACCGGTAGAGGAGTTTCTCCATCGAAAGGATCAGCTGCGCCCTGTCCACCGGCAATGTGAAGAAGATCCACGTGGCGGCATGGGACCGGGACTTTGCGACCCCCTCTGTCAGCACGACCGGAAAGATCAGGAGGGGGATGTAAATGAACGCCGTCTGCAGGACATCCTTCAGCGTGCTGCCGAACGGATCGAACGTCACCTCCTGCTTGATCAACCCCATATACAAATAGAATAATACGAGCGGTACCATGCCGAGAATGCTCATCCGGAACTGTGTATCACTCTTGAATTGCCCCCAGACGAGGACCGCCATCGCTCTGGTCTCATGACCGGAGAATGAACGGAAGACCCGCCGCCGGAACGGGATCGTCTGCTCACCGTGAGCCGGGGTATATTCCGTGACAGACCGCGCAATGTCTTCCACATAGGTGTTCGCGATACGGAGCAGCGCTGCGGGGAACACTGCCGCCGTCAGCACCACTGCCGCACCGGCACCGATGACCGCGAACATCCCTCCTGTTCCGTCCATCAGATAGACCATGGAAGCATACCAGGTCTGCGGGAACAGATACATCCAGTCCGGCAGCGTTTCAGAGATACCGGGGCCGTTCTTTCCGAACAGCTGCGGCAGCAGGATGTAGGACCCGAAGATGACCATGGACATCATCACCTGAAGGAAATTCAACACTCCCTGCAAGAGAGACGACCGGATGTACCGCAGGACCGAGGTGTAGAGGATGATCATTCCGAGGGCTGTTGCCATGCCGAGGAGCACGATGCCGATCACGGCTGCGAAAAATATCTCCGGACGGAAATGGAGTACGGTGAACGATTCCGATGACCGGAGGGCCATCGCCACACAGCTGGGAAGACCGAGACTGAGCGTGGTCAGGATGACGTAGAAGAGCGTGAACGCGGCCTTCACGGCGAAGAAGGTCCGTGAGGAGACCGGCCGGTACGCGAGAACGGGCAGGTCCTCCGGAGCAACGATCAGGCTGCCGAATTCCAGCAGCATCGTCATTCCGACGGCGACCGATGTCATGCTGAAGATGATGAAGACGGACCAGGAGAGTGACGGCATCATGAACACCATGATGCAATAAGCGAGACCGTACATCAGATTGACCAGGAAGAACGGGATGAGCGACCGGTTGAGTTCCGTCGCCTGGTTCCGGGAATGCTGTCCCAGCATCACACGCGGTGTGCGGTTCGCGGAACGGAGGGTGAAACGCATCAGCGCCGTCCACTGCGCACGGTCCACGTCCAGCATTGCGAACAGACGGTCGATCATTCCTTCCCCATCACGTCCAGCAGGTCCTGCGCCGAAGCCCGGGCATCCGCTCCGCCGGTCAGTTTCGCGAACGCATCTTCCAGCGTCCTCTCGCCGGATTGGCGGAGGATCTCGGCGGCAGTACCGTCGGTCACGATCGCACCATTGCTGATGATCGCGATACGGGAACAGACCCGTTCCACCACATCAAGGATATGCGATGTGAAGAAGATCGTTTTCCCCTGAGCGGACAGTTTCTTGAGGAGTTCCTTGAAGACGAGCGAGGCATTCGCATCCAGTCCGTTGAGCGGCTCGTCGAGGAAGAGTACATCCGGATTATGGATGAGTGCAGCGGCGATGAGCACCTTCTGCCGCATCCCTTTTGAATAATGCTGGATGCGCTGATGCTGATGGTCCATCAGACC
>JABWAK010000248.1 GCA_013361065.1 Bacteroidota bacterium | reverse complement strand
CTGAGTACAGTGCCCGGGTGGATGTAAGATGCGCGTCGAATCCGGCCGCATCGATGGCATCTTTGGTGAAGAACTCCAGGCACGCGGCACGGAACCGGTAATTCATCGTTGCATCGAACTCGTCCCCCTGCAGCCACGGACTGGCATCCTCCCACAATTCTCCGACGATATAGCATTCGGGATTCCATCCGCGCACCGCCGTCCGGAATTCCTTCCAGAACTCGTGCGGCACTTCGTTCGCCACGTCGAGTCTCCAGCCGTCGATCTTCGGCGTCCACTGTTTTGCAACGGAGAGCAGATATTCCTTCACCTCCGGGTGCTGTGCCATCAGCTTCGGCAGCGAACCGTATCCCCACCAGCATTCATAGTTCGGTTCCCGCGGTCCCTTCACCGGCCAGGAGAAGATATTGAACCACGATGCATACGGGGACCGGTCGCCGTTCTTCACCACATCCTCGAACGGGGCGAAAGCGGTTCCAACATGGTTAAAAACACCGTCCAGTACCAGGCGAAATCCGACCTCCCGCACATGGGATGAGAACCGGTCGAACAACGCATTCGTGCCGAACGAAGGGTCGAAGCGGAGATAGTCCTTCGTATTGTACTTGTGATTGGAGGTCGCCTCGAAGATCGGATTGAGATAGAGCGCATTCACTCCCAGCCGCTGCAGATGACCGGTATGGTCCATGATCCCCTGCAGGTCCCCTCCGAAGAAGTTATTCCCTTTCGGCGGTGCGCCCCACCGCTCCGCTCCGGCAGGGTCGTTGGACGGATCACCGTTCGCGAACCGGTCCGGGAAGATCTGATAGAAGACCGCATCCTTCACCCACGCAGGGACATTTACGGCAGCGCGCATGGAGATACCTTTCGGGTTGACATAGAAAAGGCAGGGCAATCACTCACCCTGCCTTTTTGAAGTACGTGACACCATCAGGCGGCCGGGTGTTCCGTCCGGCCGCCGACGGGGATGATCACTTCAACAGCATCATCTTCTTGACCGAAGTATAGTTACCTGCTTCGATCTTATAGAAGTAGACACCGCTGGACAAGGCGCTCGCATTGAAGGAAGCCGTGTAGTAGCCGGCCGCCTGCTGTGCGTTCACCAGTGTCGCCACTTCCTGACCCAGGACGTTGAAGACCTTCAGCGACACCAATCCGCTGAACGGAATGGAGTAGGTGATGCTCGTCGTCGGGTTGAAGGGGTTCGGGAAGTTCTGATCGAGCGCATACACCGTCGGGATGTTGGCATCCGTCAGGCTGACGCTGACCGGATTCTTGGCTTTTTCAGCCGCGAAATCCCATGTATCATAGTACAGCGGGTTGATGGAACCGAACTGGCTGTGGATGGTCGCGGTCGCAGCAGCATCATTGATGTTCTCAATGTGGTTGTTACCGAAACCGCCCTTGCCGCCTTCGTTATCACCGCCGCGGATACCGAACTTGAATTCCTGACCAACAACGTTGTTCACGGAATCCTTGTAGAACTTGATCACGCGGGTGTAGATACGGTCGTTGGCAACAGCATCACCGTTCGTGCCGTCATCATACATCTTGCGGGACGCATCGGCATACAGGGAGGTACCCCATGTCGCCCATCCGCCGGCCGCAGGACCGTTGATGGAAACACCCCACTTGTAGATGGAGTCTTTCAGGCTCTTGTTGATCGTCCACGGACCCTGGATATCATACAGGGTATCCTTGCCCACTGCGCCCTGGAGGACCTGGTAGTACGCCGGCTGCAGGTTCACGGTGAACTTCACGTCGACGTTCTGCGTGAGTTTCCGTGTATTGCGCCAGAAGGGCCAGCGGTTCGCATTGGAAAGGTTCTTGGAGGTATCGAGTGCCGTGGTCGTCTTTGCCGTGATCGGCAGCAGACGGCGTTCAGCAAGGGTCACATCGGAACCGGTATACGCGAAGTTATAGTACACTTCACGGAAATCCTGTCCGTTCTTCACGAGGTAGTACTGGTACACCAGCGGTTTGCCGGTGCCGTCGGCTTTCAGGTTCACGCCGGTCACCGTGAAGGTGTCAGCATAGACGAACGTCAGACCGACCTTCTTCAGGTTGCGGGAACCCACAGCGGAAGCCGAGGTTGCAAACCCATAGCGCACCTGCACCGTGTCACCAACGACATAACCATTGGTCTGGATCGCACGGCTCATATCGACGCGGACGACAACCGTCGCAGTATCGGTACCTGCGGGCGGTTTCACACCGACATCATCCCACCACTTCCAATACAGGGTGGTATCGCTGGAACCTTTGTTCACGGTGAACTTACGGTCGGAAATGCTCTCCCATTTGGTATCATTGCCGGTCTTCTGGACGAACTTGTATGCAAACTCCATCGGAGCGGAGAGTGTATCAAGATTCGCTTTCTTCAGCGGCAATTTGAACGTGCCGGACCAGAATTTGGTGCCATTATAACGGCCCGGGTTGTTGCCGTCATTCGCTTCCGGTTTCAGAACGAATGTCGGGCTGCCCCAACCGTTGAAGCTGCCGTTCACACCGACGATCTGCGTGGCCGGGTTGAAATCTTCCTGGTTTGCGATGTTCACACGGAACGTGACCTCAAGAGAATCGGTCTCCGTGTACGGACGCCAGAACTGAAGCTGTGTACCGGGGGATCCGTTGACGAACTGCAATGCAAGAACAGTGTCATTCTGACCGACGACGATCTTACGGTTACCATCCTGACCGGGATCGGACAAGTTGCCTTCCCAGCCATTATGCTCGGCCGCATGACCGGCACCGACGTTCGGGATGACATTCGTGAAGATCTTGTACGGGAAGGTGGTTCCCGGTGCCACGCGGGCTTTCGCCTGCCAGTAGTCACCGCCGATGTTCGTGAAGCGGACGGAGGAAGCACCGTTCCAATCGAGCAGACCACCCGAAGCACCCGGATCGCCGCGCATCTGGACCGTAGAGTTCGCTTTGATCGTATCCGGGACCGTAGACGTATTCACACGGAAGGTCAGTTCAACGGAGGGTTTGAACTCGAGTACCTGACGGGTACCGGCACCGATACCGACGTTCTCGCCGATGAACTGGACGAGCGCGAGGGAGGATGCTGCACCGGTATTCATCGGAGTGACCAATTTCGTCCAGGTCGCACCGTCATCGGTCGATTTCCACGAAGCCGGACCTGTTCCGTCGAAACCGGAAACGTACACGATGCTGGTGCCGCGCACCACCGAGATGCTGGTGAACTGCTGATTCAGCACGTTCGTGGTACCAACATTGATGGTATCGCTCCAGGTCGCGCCGCCGTCCGTGGTCTTATGCAGGGACTGCGTATAGCTGTTGGTAATCAGCGTATAGCCCACATTCGCATCTTTGAATGCGAAGTTCGTCATGGACCATTTCCGCTTTGCACCCAGTGTCGGATACTCCGTTGCCGTCCAGGTAAGACCGGCATCGGTCGACTTCATCATGAGCGGGGTGTAGTTCGAGGCTTCATCGGAATAC
>JABWAK010000247.1 GCA_013361065.1 Bacteroidota bacterium | reverse complement strand
ATCCACATCTCCGTTCCGCCGGACGAGTACGCCCGCGAGATCCTGCCGGCCGCATTGGCCGACCACCCGTTCGAAGGGTTCGTCGAGGACGACCGCGGCATCCACTGCTACATCAAAAAGGACGACTGGCACGGCGAGATCGATGCTGTACTGCGGGAAGCGGCGGAGCAGTTCCACCTGGAGTTCATCGACCATATCTCCACCACTGAGATCGCCCACCGGAACTGGAACGAGGAGTGGGAGCGGACCATCCGCCCGATCCATGTCTCGGACCGGTTCATCATCACCCCCTCCTGGCACCCCGTGGAGCCGGAACCGGGCAAGACCGTCATCGTGATCGACCCGAAGATGACCTTCGGCACCGGCTATCATGAGACCACCCGGCTGATGATGCGGCTCATGGAACAATTCATCCGTCCCTCCCAGCGTGTGCTGGATGTCGGGACCGGGACCGGCATCCTCGCCATCGGCGCGGCGATGCTGGGCGCGACGAACGTGATCGGCGTGGACATCGATGAGTGGTCGCTGGAGAACGGCATCGAGAACGCTGAACGGAACAACGTCCGGGAAGCGATCGACATCCGCATCGGTTCGCTGGAATCGGTGCCGGAGCGGGAGTTCGACGTGATCCTCGCCAACATCATCCGGAACACCATCCTGGAGCTGCTCGACACGATGCTGGCAGCGATGGCGCCGTCCGGCACCCTCCTCCTCTCCGGCTTGCTGGCAACGGACCGCAGCACCATCGAACATGCATTGCAGGAGCGCGGCTGCCGGGTCCTGACCGTGCTGCAGGAGAACGACTGGATCGCCATGGCGGCGGCCCGCGCATGAGGACCGGCGTCATCGATATCGGAACGAACACCATCCTGCTGCTGGTGACAGATGCTGCGGAGGGGAAACTTGGTGCCGTGCTGCACGACGAGCAGGTGATCGCACGGCTGGGGAAAGGGGTCGATGCTGAGCGGATGATCGGTCCCGAGACCTTCCTCCGGGCGGAAGGATTCCTGAGGACCTACCGCGCCACCTGCGACGCATTGAACGTGGAACGTATCTGCGCCGTCGGAACGAGCGCGCTGCGTGATGCACGGAACCGAGATGAGTTCTGCCGTCACATCCGTGGATCCACCGGGATCGATATCGAGATCCTCTCCGGTGCGGACGAAGCATACTGGACCTACCGCGGCGGCATCTCGGAGTTCATCGGACGGAGCGACCGGTACTCCGTGGTCGATATCGGCGGCGGCAGCACGGAGGTCATCATCGGTTCCGGTACCGGGATCGAGAGCTCGACCAGCATCGACATCGGTGCCGTGCGACTCACCGAACGGATCCTCCGCAGCTCACCGCCCGAGACCTCCGCACTCATCGAAGCCCATGATTACATCCGGTCGCTGATGGTTCCGGTCACCGCAGAGCTCAACACCACCTTCGCCGTCGGTGTGGCCGGTACGGTGACCACCCTCGCCGCCCTCCATCAGAAGCTGCCGCGGTACCAGCCGGAGAAGGTGAGCGGATATGCGCTGTCGTACGAGGATATCGGTGCGATGTTCGGGATGCTGAAGGACAGATCGACGGCTCAGATCGCGGCATTCCCGCAGATCTCCGCCGGCCGTGCGGATATCATCCTGGCCGGAATCATGATCCTGTTGGGGTATATGGAGGCGGGGTCGCTGAAGCGGATCACGGTGAGTGACCGCGGTTTGCGGTACGGTATCGCACTGCGCGAAGCGGAACGGACCGTCTAGAAGAGCATCGTCCGCTTCACCACAACGGCGACCGTCGAGAAGGGTTGATTGATCATTCCCGGAGCGATCTGGTCCAGCACCTTCTCCGTCTGCGGGTCCATCCCGGCATTCACCATCGTGGTCATCCTCTGCACTTCCGCTCCGCTCCCGTTCCGGTAAATGAACTCCAGTTCGATCACGTTGAGGCGCTTATTGGTGGCATTCTCCACCGTGATGGTGTGGATCGGCATCTTCCCGAGCTGCAGCACATGCGATTCCTTCAGAATGAAGACCCCGTTCCGTTTCACTTCGCTGCTGCTGCCGGAGGCTGCCGGACGCGGGACCGATGCTTCGATCTCCTTACGGCGGCGTTCCACCGTTTTATAGAGCACACTCTCTTCCGGAATCTTGTCGTAATAGTACTCAGCGATCTCGTATTGACCTTTGGCGAGGAACTCATCCCCTTTGCGCAGATTCGCCGAAGCATCCTCTTCGGAACCGGTACAGCCGACCATCAGCAGCAGACAGAACAAGGCGAAATATTTCATGGGGATCCGGGATTGTTGGACTACGAAATGACAGGGAATGTGCGGACGATGGAACAAAAGATCCCGCCCGCTGTCCTAACTTCTTCAATTGTCGTGAATTTTCCAAATGAAAACCGCACGGTCGCTGCCGTTGTGCGGGTATCACGCCCCATCGCCAGGAGCACATGGGAAGGCTGGATACTGCCCGAAGTGCACGCAGAACCGCTGGAGACCGCAACCCCTTTCAGGTCCATATTCAGCAACAGAGCTTCGCTCTCCACCTGGTACCGGGAGGCATCCAGGGAGACACTCAGGATGTGGGGCAGCGAGCCGTCTGGATCGGAATTCCGGATGATACCGGTCAACCCGCCGCTGATGATGCCGTAGAGCGTATCCCGGAACAGAACCGCCTGCCGATAGAGCGCTTCCCGGTTCCGTTCAGCCAATTCCATCGCTTCGGCAAACCCTGCGATCAGCGGTACATTCTCCGTTCCCGCCCGGTTGTTCCGCTCCTGTGCCCCGCCGTGCAGCAGAGGATCGAGCCCCGTGCCCTGCCGGATGTAGATGGCACCGACCCCTTTGGGACCGTAGATCTTGTGTGCGGACATGGTGATGATGTCGGTCCCCAGCGCATCCACGTGCACCGGCAGTTTCCCGACCGTCTGGACCGTGTCCGAATGGAACGGCACGCCGTGCGTCCGTGCGATCGTCGATAGTGCCGGCAGCGGCTGGATAGCACCGGTCTCATTATTGGCATGCATCACCGAGAGTATGGCGGTCCGGTCCGTCACCATCCCAGCTGCCTGCTGCGGGTCGACAAAGCCGCGGCTGTCGACCGGGATACGGTCCACCGTGAATCCGACCGTTGCAAGGTACTCCGCGGCATCAAGCACAGCATGGTGTTCCACCGCGGAGACCGCCACATGGTCCCGGCCATGCACCCGCCGCTGGTGGAGTGCCGTTCCGATAAGGGCATGGTTGTCCGATTCCGTCCCGCCGGAAGTGAAGAAGATCTCCGCCGTCTTACAGCCGATGACCTGTGCGATCCGTTCGCGGCTCTCCTCCAGCACCACTTTCGCCTGCCGGCCGAACCGATGGACCGAAGAGGCGTTGCCGAACGTCCGCTCCTGATGGGTACGGATGACATCGGCGACCGCCGGGTCGAGGGGCGTGGTGGCGCTGTAATCGAGATAGATATGGGATGAGGGCTGGGTCACGGGAAAAATATATCGTAAAAAG
>JABWAK010000246.1 GCA_013361065.1 Bacteroidota bacterium | reverse complement strand
GATTTCACGACGACGCTCAATATTCAAATGAAAGAGTCATCCGTCGAACTTGGAGAGTTCGTGGTGGAAGGGGAGCGCAACCCGCTCATCCGTCAGGATCAGACGAACCCGGTGGTAGCGGTGACCGCCGAGAACATCCAGAGCCTTCCGGTGACCACCATCAGCGAGATCATCGGACTCCAGTCCGGTGTGACGGTCGCTGATGACGGCGGCATCCACGTGCGCGGCGGACGCGACAATGAGATCGCCTTCACCTTGAACGGCATCTCCGTGAACAATCCGTATGATAACCTCAGTTCGATCGGTGTTGCTACCAATGCTGTCCAGGAGGTGACCGTCTCGACCGGAACGTTCAGTGCCGAGTACGGGAATGCTCTGAGCGGAGTGGTCAATTATGTCACCAAAGAGGGCGGTGCCCGGCACACCGGATCGCTTCGGGTGCTGACCGGCGACTACTACAGCACGAATCAGGAGATCTTCCCGCACATCAAGAATTATCAACCGCTCAACACCTCCCGTGTGGAAGCGACGTTCGGCGGGCCGACCATCCTTGATGAACTGACCTTCTATGTCTCCGGGGTGTTCGACCGCAACAATGGATATCTGTACGGCAACAGGATCTACAATCCCACCGATATGTATGTGACCCGTGATGAGTTCACGAAACGGATCGCCTATAAGGATACCCTGGGTAACATCATGCCTGATCCGGGGAACGTCGGATTCCCCGCCTATAATGTCGATCCGCGCAACGGCAGCAATGACCGACCCTATTATTTCAATCCTCTGAACCGTCAGCTGAACTATGTGCCCGGTATTGCCCGCCTGGCCACCGGCAATGTGAATGCATTGGTCCCGGCCTACGATCTTGCCGGTCTTCCGACAGGGGACAGTGCACTGGTCCCTCTTAACACGAGCGCCTCGTACAATATCCAGGGAAATCTTGCCTACCGGCTCTCTTCCACGATGCGGCTGAAATACGAGGTGGTGTATGATAACGCCGAGAGTCAGAGTGCATCGTATTACGGTTACCGGTTCAATCCGGACGGACGGCCGACCAGTTACAGTAATGGTCTGGTGCAAGCATTGGATTGGACGCACACGTTGGACAACACGATGTTCTATACTGTGAAACTGTCCGCCGGGACCAGCGAGGATAAGACCTATGCGTTCGAGGATATCAATGATCCCGGCTATCTCCCCGGATTCTATCAGACCTCGCTTCCGATCGCAGGCTTTCTGACCGGCGGTGTCTCGCTCGGGCGGACCTTCCGGAACTCCAACTCCTACGGCGGGAAGTTCGATATCCAGGCGCAGGTATTCGGAGCCCATGAAGTGAAGATGGGCATCGAAGCCAGGATGCATGAGATCCAGGTGGAATCGTATGAAGTGGAATTCTATGATGTCAACAATCCCTCCCGTGTGGTCGACGATTTTCAGGATGTCTACAGCGACAGTGTTCGCTATGCCACCCGGAAACCCGGGATCGGTTCAGGGTATGTGAACTATAAAAAATCCCCCAAACAGCTCTCCCTGTATGCGCAGGACAAGATCGAACTCGAGAAATCACTCATCCTGAATGTGGGCCTCCGGTACGAGTACTTCGATCCCGCAGCAAAATACAACCCGAATCTGAGCAATGCACTCTCCGCCCGTGACACGACGTTCCTCACCCGTGACCTCGTTGATGCCACGGCAAAACACACCCTCAGTCCCCGTATCAGTATCGCTTATCCCATCACGGACCAGGGGGTCATCCGTCTTTCGTATGGACACTTCTATCAGTTGGGGAATCTTTCCTCCCTCTATACCAATTCCAATTTCCGTGTCGCCGGTTCCCAACCGGTCTTCGGCAATGCGGATGTGAAACCGCAGCGGAGTGTGCAGTACGAGATCGGGCTGCAGCAGGGACTCACGCCGGACCTTCGCCTGGAAGTGGTCGGGTTCTATAAGGATGTGCGCGATTATATCTTCCGCCAGATCGTGGTGACCGCCAAAGGGGATATCTCCTACGAACTGCTGACGAACCTCGATTATGCGAATTCCCGCGGTCTTACCGTGTCGCTGTATCAGCGCCGCATGCCGGGCAGCATCTTCTCTTCATCCATCGATTACACTTTCTCGGTGGCGGAAGGGAACCGGACCGAACCGCGTTCCGACTTCTTCTTCAGTGAAAAGTCGGGGAAGAGTGCTGAGACCTTCCTTGTGCCGCAGAGCTTCGACCGCACGCACATCCTGAACACGACACTGAATTTCAGCGAACCGGATGATTACAGTGCGAGCATCATCAGCCGTTTGCAGTCCGGTGCGCCGTATACGGCCAGCATCCCGGCGAGTCTGGCGACACAGCTCTCGAATTTCATCCAGAACAGTTCCACGAAACCATTCCAATGGTCGGTGGATGTGAAACTGGAGAAGTTCATGATGTTTGGAGGATACAAGTATTCATTCTTCGTGCAGTTGGACAACATCTTCGACACTCATAGTGAGATCGACGTCTATTCCAACAGCGGCAAGGCGCTCTATAATGCGAATGAGATCGCCAATCCGCGTGAGTTCCAGGAACTGAAGAACCGGATCAACCGCGGTCACCTCGGCCTGATCCCGCTCTCGGCCATCGATGATTATTATGTGAACCCGAACAACGTCAGCCGTCCGCGGCTTGCCCGCTTCGGATTCTCCGTACTCTTCTAATTTCCGCAGTCTATGAACAAGGGACCTATCCGTATGAAGAAATATCTTGTGATCGCTCTCGCGATCTGTGCTTCGATCGCCGTGGCGCAGGAGAAGAAGATCGACTTCCGTTCTGCCGATATCAAGCTGCTCACCAAACAGCAATTGAGGGAGTATGTGCGGTGGCGTGAGGACCAGTTCCGGATGATGAAATCGGCCGGACTGCAGTCGGAAGTGAAGAGCCTTGTCATCCAGGGGAATAAGATACGTTCCATCATCTATAATACAGGCGCCATCAGCAATCCCGGTGTGACCGGGAACGTGCTCGACCTCGTCTGGAACAATCTGGGGTACGGGTACGAATTCGGTCCATTGGTCGCAGCACGGGTTCCAAAGGCGGCGACACCGGGCGATTCAGTGAATTTCGTCATCGATGGTTTCGGCGGCGCGAGCCGCAGCATAGCGGATGGCGACTTTGCACCGGATGGTGTTACGAAATGGGGTTGGCTGCCCAAGGCCGGATATTCCGCACCGGGACAGAATGATATTGCCAGCTGGGGGGCCAGGACATCAGACCTGCGGCTTCGTCCGAAATCGTGGCCGGAGAATTGGTACAATTCCATTGTCGGTGAATATATCTATCCTTCGTTCCTCGGAGGGAACTCCTCCGTGCCCGATGAAGAAGTGTACTATGTGGTCGATGATTCCTCGGACGCTGAATTCGATTACTATCCATTCGTCTCGAACCAGACCCGCCGCGGTCTTGGTCTGAACCTTGAAGTGCGGACGTTCCAATTCGCCAATCCGCTGGCGGAGGATATC
>JABWAK010000245.1 GCA_013361065.1 Bacteroidota bacterium | reverse complement strand
ACTGCTGCACCTCCGGATTGACCGGCGAGAGCCAGTCGAAGCCATTCTTCTTGCTGATGCTGCCGTCCGCATTGCGCGATGCCCAGTGCGGGAATTTCTTCACGATGTGACCGCCGGTAGCCGGTCCGCTCCCGGAGTACCACGCGGCAAAACCGTACTCGAACCAGGGATAGACCTCGATGCCGACGCGGTGCGCTTCGATGACGAGCCGCTGCAGCGGATCCCGTCCTGCAAACTGGGAATGGATGGCGGTCCCGAAGAGACTATCCATCACGCTGCTGGGATATTGGGTATAGGCGCCGTTCCAGACGACGGGAAGGATGACATTCACGCCGATGGAGGCGAGATAGGTCATGGCATCGGCGATGTTCTGATCGGTGAAGAGGACGTTACTGTCCACGTTGGTGAGTTTCACCGCGCGGAATTCCTTGAGCCGCTGCGGCAGCAGGTGCGGGGTCACCGTCAGGGTCAGCAGCAGCATGCCGGCAGTGAGACGCCGGAACCACGCTGTTCGCTGCCGATGCGGTCGCCGGTTCATTTGATGAGAAGCATCCTGCGGGTGACGGATGCGGCACCGGCGCGGAGCGTGTAGAAGTAGGTACCGGACGAGACCGATGATGCATCGAACCGTACGGTGTGTTCACCGGCGCGCTGGCGGTCGGAGACGAGTGTTGCGACCTCCTTCCCGAGGATGTCGTATACGGTGAGCGTGACGAACTCCTCCGCTGCAAGGCGGTACCGGATGGTGGTGGCAGGATTGAACGGATTGGGGAAATTGTGGGAAAGATGGAAATCCTCCGCAACGACGGGGCTTTCCGCTGCCCGGTCCTCCACCCCCACGACCACATCGGGCGACAGTCTCCTGTTCAGCATCAGCATCACCGCATCGGTCACCAGATATTTCCCGCCTTCCAGCAGGCTGTTGTCGAGACGGAGAACGGTCCTGTTCCCGGCCACGAGCTTCACCGTACCGAGTTTGTACCATCCTTTCCTGGTCAGATCGCTCTGATCGACGATCACCACGGACGAATCGGTTTCGCCATATAACGTATACCGGGCCTGTTGCGTCCAGGGTGTGTTCGGCGTTCGAAAGGTGTAGACATCATAGTATGCCGTGTACTGTACCGGGAATTGATAGCGCACTTCCGCCGGCGCAGAGGTATCCGCGGTGCGGATGATGGAGCCGGTGAATCCCTTCATCAGATACTCGGTCCAGGCCCCGGTCCTCTGCACCGCTGCTTCGGTCTCATTGACGATGGATGCCTTCGGCCGCCAGACCTTGCCGTTCCTGTACGGCACGAGTGCCGGTTCCTGATAGAATTTGTTCTTCAGATAATTGCCGACACGGTTGTTGTTGGCGCGGAGTCCTTCATAGAAGAAGAAGCATTCGCCGTTCACTCCTTTGGTCCGTCCGGCATTCACCATCTGTCCCAGGAACGTCGTATCGACCACATAGCTGCCGACCTTGGCAAGGATACCGGAGGTGAAAACCTTCGGCGCGTACTGTCCCACATCGTTCCATGTGGTATTGATGGCGTAGTTGAAATCGGCCATGTTGTACTGATAGAGCTGCGGAACGATATTGTCGACCAGTCCCATCTGAACCCAGGTCTTGGAATCCTGCAGCAGCTGATTGTATCCCCAGTAGTACGGAGCGGGAGACACCGAGAGGATCATATTGTTGCCGCGCGCCTTCACCGAATCGCGCATGCGGGAGAGATATGCCGTCAGTTTCCCGGCGCGCCATTGTTTCCAGGCGGTATTATTGTAGTCGGACGGCGGTGTGCCGCCCAGATGTTCGGAGCTATAGAGTGCCGCGGTCGCGGAATCGTATCCGCCTGCCGCCGGCATCGCCGGCAGACGGTCATCGCCCTGGATGCCGTCCACATCGTACTTGTCCATCACTTCCGTCATCAGCGAGAGCATGAAATCCTGCGGACCGGGATTGAGCGGGGACATCCAGTCGAATCCGTTGTGCACCACCAGTTTCCCGGTATTGTCCTTCAATGCCCAGGAGGGGAACTTGGCGAGGATATGTCCGCCGTTCAGACTGTAGGATGTGGAGAAACCGAATTCGAACCAAGGGATCACTTCGATACCGTTCCGGTGCGCTTCGATCACGACCCGCTCCAGGAAGTCGCGGTTCACGAACGGTGAGCCGGGCAGGACCGGCGCATTGAACAGCGTATTCATCACGCTGCTCGGATAGAGGGTGTATCCTTTGTTGTACACCACCGGGAAGATGACGTTGATCCCCATCGATGCGAGATAGTCCATCGCTTCGGTGATGTTGGCATCACTGGAGAGGACGTTGCTGTCCACATTCGTCAGCCAGGCAGCGCGGAGTTCGTTCTTCTGTTGTGCTGCAGCGGTCACGACCAGCGAAAGGATGGTCAGAATGATGATGGTTCTCTTCACACGGTTCCTTCGGTTCAGTTGATGGTGGAGGAGGTCCCCGGCCGCTCCTTGTACACATTCCTGAAGAACTCGGGATAGTACTTCAGCCCCTCATAGAAGAAATAGACCTCCCCTTCGATCCCCCGCTTCCGGTGTTCGCGGATCATCGCACTCAGCAGTTCCGGAGAAGGATGGTATTCCCCAACCTTCAGGAGCAGGCCCGGAGTGAATCTATCCATTTCCTCCTTCGCGATCTGTGACGACCGTATCTCATCCAATGTGGTCACATATTGCTCCAGTTTATAGCGATAGATCTGCGGGATCACATGGTCTACCCAGCCGTTCCGGAGCCACGTTGGCCAGTCCTGCAGATAGTCTTCCTTGCTCCAGGGATAGACACTCGGAGCCATCACGACCGAAACCTGGGGCTTGAGCGCCTTCACTTCGGAATACATCCGTTTCATGAAGGCATTCAGGATGTCCGCACGCCATTGGACCCAGGCAGGGTCCTTGTGGTCCTTCGGCGGTGCCGCACCGCCATGTTCAGACTTGTATCTGGCAACAGTGTACGGATCGTATCCTCCTTCGGACGGCATCGCCGGAAGTCGGTCATCCCCCTGCACGCCGTCGATGTCGTACTTCTGCACCACCTCCAGCACCATGGCGAGCATGAAGTCCTGCACCTCCGGATGGAAGGCATTCAGCCATTCGAATCCGTTCTTGGTGACCAGCTTCCCTTCCGCATTCCGGGAGGACCAGTGCGGGCGTGCCTGCAGCAATGTTCCGCCGTTCTGTTTGAAGGAGGAGGCGAAGCCAAACTCGAACCATGCGACCACGCGGATCCCTTTCCGGTGTGCGGACTCGATGAGTTCCTTTAGCGGATCCCGGCCGGTGTAGAGCGTATCGATCTCTCTGCTGGTGACCTGTTTCACGACGGCACTGGGATAGGTGGTCATCGCTTTGTTCCAGGTGACTACGAAGATGGTGTTGATGCCGACGGACGCACAATGGTCCACCGCGCGGTCGATCCCCTGCCGGGTGAGCAGCACTTCGCTGTCCACATTGGTCAGCCACACACCACGGATCGGTTCGGCGCTCCGGGCCGGCAGCGGGAGACAGAGTGCGGCAAT
>JABWAK010000066.1 GCA_013361065.1 Bacteroidota bacterium | reverse complement strand
GCTCTTTGACCAATCCGTAGATGGTCGAGTAGTCATTCCCTTTGTCCTTGCCGCCCATCATCAGCACGATCGGCCGGTCGTAGCTCCGCAGGGACATCTCCACCGCCTCCACCGTGGTCGCCTTCGAATTGTTGATGAAGGTGATACCGTCCACTTCCCGGACCACCTCCTGCCGGTGCTCGACCCCTTTGAAATTCCGGAGGGTCGCTTTGATATGCGCCGGTGAGACCCCGACCGCCTGTGCCGCAAGCGTTGCCGCCATGGCATTCTGCAGGTTGTGGTCCCCTTTGATGGTGATCTCGTCCAGTGCGATCACGGATGCTTCCTTCCCGGCCATGCGGGTGACGAGAGTGCCGCCGCGCCGGAACGCTCCCTGCTCCAGTTCCTGCGTTGTGCTGAACCGGATGTTCGTCGAGGAGGACCCGTGCAGCACCTTCTTCGTCCATTCATCATCCGCATTGGTGATGAGGATGTCGCCCGGCTGCTGGTTCATGACGATCCGCGCTTTGGAGGCAGCGTAGCGTTCCATCGAGTTCCCGTACCGGTCCAGATGGTTCCGGGTGATGTTGACCACCACCGCGACCCTGGGACGGAACGAGCGGATGAAATCGAGCTGGAAACTGCTCACCTCCAGAACGACAACAGTTTCCGGATCAGCGTCCAGAACGAGGGATGAGAATGCCGTTCCAATGTTACCCGCAACAACGTGTTTTTTCTTTGCATCGCTGAGTATCCTCCCGAGCAATGTTGTTGTCGTTGTTTTGCCGTTGCTGCCGGTGATGGCGATGATCGGACCGCGGCAGAACCAGCTTGCTGCTTCGATCTCTGCGACGACCTCGATACCGCGCTGCTGTGCTTCCCGCACCACCGGTGCATCCGTCGGCACCCCCGGACTGATGACCATCAATGAACACTCATACACCCGCTCCGAATGCCCGCCCGACTCTCCCGGGATCCCTTCCGCCTGCAGTTCCTCCAGATGCCGGAGAGTGCTCTCCCCTTTGCCGAAATCGCTGACGAACACCGCTGCGCCGTGACGGTGCAGCAGCTGCGCCGCTGCGACACCGCTCCGTTCGGCGCCGATCACACTGATCTTCTTTCCTCGTACATCGACCATACGTACCGCTGACGTCCGTTCCTGTGTTACCGGACCTTGAATGTGGTGAGACTCAGGATCATCATCAGGATCGCCAGGATGTAGAACCGGGTGACGATCTTCGGCTCGGCCCATCCGAGCAGTTCGAAATGATGATGGATGGGTGCCATCCTGAACACACGGCGTCCCTCGCCGTACTTCTTCTTGGTATACTTGAAATAGAGCCGCTGCACGATCACCGAGACGGTCTCCATGAAAAAGATGCCGCCGAGGATCGGCAGGATGAGTTCCTTCTTCGCCATCACGGTCAGCGCCCCGATGGCCCCGCCGAGCGCCAGGGAACCGGTGTCGCCCATGAACACCTGCGCCGGATAGGAATTGTACCACAGGAAGCCGAGCGATGCACCGACGAGCGCGATGCAGAAGACCACCAGCTCACCGTTGCCGCGCAGATAGATGATGTTCAGATAACTGCTGAACTCCACGTTGCCGGAGATGTAGACGATGATGCCGAGCGTCATCGCCACGATGCCGGAGGTGCCGATCGCCAGTCCATCCAGCCCGTCCGTGAGGTTCACCGCATTGGAGGTGGCGGTGATGATGAAGATGACGAGCGGGATGTAGAAGATACCGAAGTCGAACTCCAGGTTCTTCACGAACGGTACGGTGGTGACGGTGTTGGCACCGATCGATTTCAGTTCGGGCATGGAATAGAGCACATAGCCCAGGATGAGTCCGATGGTCACCTGCCCGATGATCTTGTACCAACCAATGAGACCTTCCTTCTTCTTCTTGACGATCTTCAGATAGTCATCCATGAACCCGACGACGCCGAGTCCGCCGGTGACGAGGATGATCATCTGCACATAGGTGTTCGTCAGGTCCCCCCAGAGCAGCGTGGGGATGAGGATGGCTGCGATGACGATGATGCCGCCCATCATCGGCGTGCCGGCCTTCAATTTGTGCTTCTCCGGCGACCCTTCCCGGTAGGTAGTGACGATCCCCTTGTTCTTCAGCATGGTGATCACCTTGCCGCCGATGATGAAGCTGATGAAGAGCGCGGTGATGGCCGCCATGGCCGCACGGAACGTGAGGTACTTCACCACGCCGAATCCCGGCGGGTTGTAGACCTGTTCGATCCAATAGAGCAGGTGATAGAGCATCAGTGGTGTCCTTTCATGGTCATCGATGCACCGGCGCCGGTGAGGAGCGCGACCACCTCTTCCATGCGCATGCCGCGGGACCCCTTCACCAGGACGACATCGCCCGGCTGCAATGATGCGCGCAGGTCCGCAGCGAGTTCCTCCTTCTTCTCATAATGACGCGCCCGCGCGCCGCATGCCTCGGCGGTGTACCGCGAGAACGGTCCGAACGTATAGAGTGCATCGGTCTTCATCTCCGCCACCACGGCGCCGATGTTCGTGTGTTCGCGCTTCGATGCATCGCCGAGTTCGCGCATATCGCCGAGCACCACCATCTTGCGTCCGCTGTTGGTGAACGCCGCGAGCGTACGGAGCGCCACGAGCACCGAATCGGGATTGGAATTGTAGGTATCGTTCAGGATGGTGACGCCATTGTGCGAGAGCACCTCCATCCGTTTGGACGCTGCGGTGAACGATGCGAGCGATGTTGCGATCGCTGCCGGCCGAACCTTCAGCGAGAGTCCGATCGCGGCAGCGGCCAGCGCATTCGTCACATTGTGTAGTCCGGGAGCGGAGAGGCGGACGGTGAATGCCGTTTCCTTCTTCCGAACGGCAATGGTGAAGGATGCCTGACCAAGGTCGTTCAGTTTCACCTGCTTCGCCCGCACATCGGCGGACATCGCCGTGCCGTACCGGACCGCCCGCTTCATCCCTTTCGATCCTTCTGCCAGGAAGCGGTCATCCGCATTGACGAAGGCGGTGCCGTTGTGCTTCTGCAGATAGCGGAACAGTTCCAGTTCCTCTTTCGCCACACCGGCCTCATCCCCGAAGAACTCCAGATGCTCCTTGCCGATGTTCGTCAGCAAACCGTGCGTCGGTTCGGCAACGGAGCAGAGGTACGCCAGTTCGCCGAAGTGATTCGTTCCGATCTCCACAACGGCAACGTCGTGCTTCGCCGTGATGCGGAAGAGCGTCTGCGGCACACCAATATGGTTGTTCAGGTTCCCTTCGGTGCTGAGGACGGAATACTTCGCGCTGAGCACCGCCGTGACCAATTCCTTGGTAGTGGTCTTGCCATTGCTGCCGCCGACGGCGATCACCGGGATATCAAACTTTCGGCGGTACACACGGGCCAGTTCTCCGTAGCCAATGGTCGTATCCGGCACGATGATGAACAGGCACGGGAACGTGCGGAGGTACTGACCATGGGTCTCCGCCCAGGAGCGACGGACCATCACGGCGGCCGGCGCTGCTTTCACGACTGCATCGAGGAACTCATGCGCATCGAACGTCTCGCCTTTCAGCGCCACGAAGAGGACGCCGGGACGGACCGTGCGGGAATCGGTGCAGATGCCGGTGACCGGCTGCCGGCGCAGTGATCCCGCGTTGACGAGCTCCACACCCGTCAGCTTCTTCACATCCGATATCGTGATCCGTTTCATCATGCGATCTGCTTCATCACTTCTTCTTTGTCGCTGAAATGGTGCTTCTCGGTGCCGAGCACCTGATAATCCTCATGGCCTTTACCGGCGATCAGGATGACATCACCGCTGGCGGCGGATGCGATCGCCCGCGCGATGGCTTTCGCCCGGTCCGGTTCCACGACCGCTCTCGCTTTGTCGGTGATCCCGTTCATGATATCGCCGATGATGCGCATCGGATCCTCGGTGCGCGGGTTGTCCGATGTGACGATGATGGTGTCGCTCAGCCGCTCTGCGATGCCGCCCATCAGCGGACGCTTCGTAGTATCACGGTCCCCGCCCGCACCGAACACCGTGATGATGCGGTTGGTGCGCTGTGCCGGCAGCACATCATGGATGGTCTGCAGGCAGTTCTCGAGTGCATCCGGCGTGTGCGCATAGTCGACGATTGCGGTCCACCCTTTGGGTGAACGGATCTGATCGAAGCGGCCCGGTGCGGGACGCAGGGCAGCGCAGACCTGCGGAGCGGGCGCTGCACCAAGTCCCTGCAGCACACCATACGCCGCCAAAAAATTATAGACATTGAACCGGCCCACCAGAGTGGTGGAGAGCGGTGTTCCGCTGACGACGGCGGAGAAGCCTTGCACGGAGATCGCGAGGTCCTTCGCCTGCAGATCGGAGGGAGCATCGATGCTGTAGGTGATCCGGCGCGCCGGCGACGGTTCCGTCACTGCTGCGGCGTACGGCGCATCGGCATTCACAACGGCGACCGCCTGTTCCGTCAGTCCGGCAAAGAGGATCCGCTTCGCTTTCGCATACTCTTCCATCGTCCCGTGATAGTCCAGATGGTCCTGCGTCAGATTGGTGAAGACCGCCGCCGCGAAGGGGATATTGTCCGCGCGGTGCTGATGCAGTGCGTGGGAGGAGACCTCCATGACGCAATGGGTGCATCCGGCCTGGACCATCTTCGCGAAGAGTCCCTGCAATTCCAGGGATTCCGGCGTGGTATGGGTCGCGGGGAACCGTTCGGCGCCGATCGCATATTCCACCGTGCCGATGAGACCAGCCTTGTTCTTCGGGTCCGCTTCCAGCATCTGTTTGATCAGGAAAGTGGTCGTGGTCTTCCCGTTCGTTCCGGTCACGCCGATCATCGTCATTTTGGACGCGGGGTGGCCGTAGTAATTCGCTGCGATGCGCGCCAGCGCCTTCCTCGTATCGCTCACCACCACCTTCACCGTACCGGTGTGCATGCACATCGGATCGGGCACGGCATTATCGTCCTCGATGACGATCACTTTGGCGCCGTTCGCGATGGCGGAGGAGATGAACTTGTGGCCGTCCGTCCCTGAGCCTTTCAGAGCGACAAAGAGATTCTCACGCGTGACCTTCCGGGAATCGTACTGGACGCCGCTCACCTTCACATCGTGGGTGGTCACCATCTTGCCGTACATGGTCTGGAACATCTTGGAGACCGTGACGCCGTTCAATAATTCGGAGAGTGTCATAATTCCTTCACACGTGCTTCAATACAACTGGGCCGTGGTGATCGCTTTCGGCTCACAGATGATGGTAACCTTCGCCCCGCTCTTCATGGAGGTCCCCGGTCCGGGGAACTGTCCGGTCACGACGCCGGAACCGACGATGGCAACGCCGAGATGTTCGGCAGACAGTTTGTTCACGGCGCGGCGGACGCTCATACCGCGCAGGTCCGGCACGGTCAGATCGCCAGCCACTGCGGAGACCTCTGTCTCGTTCATGAGCAGCTGGACGATGGAGCCGCGTTCCACATTCGTTCCGGCCGGCGGGTACTGTCGCAGGACCTCATCACCGGTGCCGATCACCTTCGCGGCCAGACCGGAGCGTTTCAATGCTTGAGATGCTTCCTCTGAATCAGTGCCGGCCACATCCGGAATGAGCACAGTGGCGACTTCCTTCCCCGGCACGGCGGGTGCCTGCACTGCGGCGACGGAGCCAACGATGAGACCGCTGTTGTTGATGATGCGGTCCGCGATGGCTTTGAACACCGGCGCACTGGCGGTCGCTCCGTAATATCCGCCGGCACGCGGGTTCTCCATCATCACCAGGCAGACGATCTCCGGTTTGTCCGCCGGGAAGAATCCGACGAACGATGCATTGTAGCTCCCTTCCTCGTACTTACCGTTCACATGTTTGCGGGAGGTGCCGGTCTTGCCGGCGATGCGGACGCCGGGGGTCTTCACGACCATCCCGCTGCCGTATTCCACCACCGCTTCCAGCATCTGTTTCACCTGGTCGTTCACCGATGCGGGGATGATGCGGCGGATCATCTGTGGAGCACCGGTGTAGACCTCCTGTCCCAGTTCATCCCGTTCCCGCTGGATGATGTACGGTTTCATCAGCATGCCGTTGTTGGCGATGGCCGAATATGCCGAGACGATCTGCAGCGGGGTGACACCGACCTCATAACCGTAGGAGATGGAGTTGAGCGATGCCAGCGACCATTCGGACGTCTTACGGAGCTGTCCGTTGCTCTCGGAAGGCAATTCGATGCCGGTGGCCATGCCGAACCCGAAATCGCGCGCCTGTTTGTACATCCGTTCGTTGCCGATCAGATCGCTCACCTTCGCCATGACGATGTTGGAGGAGTGCGCCATCGCATCGATGAAGGAGACGTTCTCCATGGGATGCGAATCGTTGATCCACCGGAACTTCTTGCCAGGATACTCGATCTTGTACTTCCCCTTCTCCGCATAGAAGCGCCGTTCGAGCGTGGTCACTTCGTACTCCAGCGCGGCGGACGCGGTGACGATCTTGAACACCGAGCCGGGTTCGTACATGTCCGACACGATCCGGTTCTTGAGCGCGTCCGAACTCTGCACTTTGTTGAGGTTCACCTGCGGATAGTTCGCCATGGCGAGCACCTCGCCGGTCTGCGGCCGCATCATCACGACCAGTCCGGCATCGGCCTGTGTGCGCGCCACGCCCTTCTTCAGTTCCTCATCGGCAATGGACTGATACTGCAGGTCGATGGTGAGTTCGATGGAATGCCCGTTCACCGCTTCCTCGCGCGGGTAATCGACGGAGGGACGCTTCCGTCCCAGTCCGTCCTTCTGCATGATCACATACCCGTCCCGTCCCTTCAGCACCTCGTTGAACTGCTGTTCGATGCCGCTCACACCGACATTGTCGATGTTCGTCGCGCCGAGCACCTGACCGGCCAGCTCATCATAATGATAGATGCGCATCGCCTCGTTCATCCGGACCACCCCCGCCATCTTCTTCAGCGGGATCGCCTCGGCGACATCCGGACGCAGGTGGCGTTCCATCCAGACGAAGCGTTTGTTCGTCTGGAGTTTGGCGATGTACTCCCGCTCCGGTTTTCCGGTGACCTTGGCGAACTCCTTCGCGATGAAGCGCGCATCCTCGCCGGCGATCTTCGGGTCCGCCGCGAACGAGACGAACTGAGAGTTCGCCACGAGCACATTGCCGTTCCGGTCGTAGATGTTCCCCCGCTGTGCGGTGAGCGGCACCTTCGCTTCGTACTGCTTGCGTGCGATCTCCTGATATGTGGATGCTTCGATCAGCTGGATCTGCACGAGCCGGGCCGCGGCGAGGACGAAGAAGAGCAGGAAGACGACCTTCACGATCAGCAGCCGGTGCTGATAGTCCTTCTGCTGCGGCGTGACCGCGGGTGCTGCTCCGTTCTGTCGGGCGAATGGGTTGCGCATGGGATTACCGCTGCAGCTGCTCCTGTACTTCGTTCACTTTCTCCCGGTCCATTTCGAACCAGACCGGTGCTTCCTTCGGATTGACCATGGAGAGTTTCTCCTGTGCCATCAGGCTGATCCGTTCCAGGCTCGCCTTCCGGTTGATCTCCGCCCTGATCACCTCGTTCGTGCTGATGATCTGACTGTGGCGGGCGTTCAGGTCGTTCACTTCCTTCGCCAGATTGTTGACGGCGATGACATTCCCCACATACAGTAGTGCCACTGTCGCGGTGAGGAAGAGGATCCCGACGATGTTCGAGGTCTTCGTCCGCTTCTTCGCGTTCACCCGCCGGACGTTCTGTTTCGGCAGTGCATAGCCGGGATGCGCCTGCGGTATCTCGCCGGCGGCGCCCAGAGCATTATTATAGATCTGCCGGTCGTCGAACTTCGGCAGCGCCGCGACGGTCTCCGGGGGGTTGATATATCGGTTCTTCGCCATGGTCAGTGTGCTGTCCGTTCCGCTGCCCGCAGTTTCGCACTGCGCGAGCGCGAGTTGTTCCGCTGTTCCTCGTCCGCCGCTTCCACCGGCCGCTTGGTGAGCACCTTCAGTTCCGGCACCCGCGGTGTATCGGGCTGGAACTTGTTGCCGGACGGGATGAACTCCGCCGCACATTCGTTGAAGAAGGTCTTCACGATCCGGTCCTCCAGGGAGTGGTAGGAGATCACCACGATCCTGCCGCCGGGTGCGATGAACGGGAGCACATCGCTGAGGATGGCCTGCAGCCGATGGAGCTCGTCGTTCACTTCGATCCGGATGGCCTGGAAGACGCGCGCCATCGATTTCACCGCGAACTTCCCTCCCGCGACACTCTGCACGATGGCGGCGAGCTGTCCGGTCGTTTCGATCGGCGCCTCGCTCCGGCGTTCGACGATCCTCCGTGCGATGCGGCGCGATGCGCGCTCCTCGCCGTAGTGGAAGATGACATCCGCCAGTTCCGCTTCATCGTACCCGTTCACCACGCCGAACGCATCGAGCGGCTGGCGCCGGTCCATCCGCATATCGAGCCGGTCGTCGCCGCGAAACGAGAATCCCTTGGACGCCTCGTCCAGTTGGAAGGAAGAGACGCCGAGGTCCAGCAACAATCCATGAATCGTTGAGATGTTCCGTGCGCGGAGGATATGTGCGATGTGTGCGGTATTGTCGTTCACCAGATGGATGGAGCGTTCGAATCTGCGCAGACGGTTCCCCGCCTCATGAATCGCGTCCGCGTCGGCATCGATGCCGATGAGAGTTCCGTTCCCGCTGAGCCGTTCACAGATCGCTTCCGCATGTCCTCCCCCGCCAAGGGTGCCGTCCACATAGATGCCGTCGCTCTCCGTGATGAGATACCCGAGCGTCTCGCCGAGCATCACCGGGATATGATACGTTGATGCACTCACTCGTTCTTCTCGAACACGGCCTCGGCGACCGTGACATAATCCTTCGATTGTGCTTCGAGATACTTCGCGTACTCGTCCGGGTTCCACACTTCGATCCTGTCGAACACTCCGAGGATGAGCACGTCGCCGCTGATCTTCGCGTACTCCATCAACTCCTTCGTGAGCACGATGCGGTGCTGACCGTCCAGCTCCACATCCGTTGCGTACTGCAGCAGCAATCGGGTGAAGAGCCGGTCATCGCGGTTCGTCTGCTGCAGTTTGGAAAGTTCCGCTTCCCGTTTCGCCCATTCATCGTTCGGATAGACAAAGATGCAGTTCTCGAATCCGCGCGTGATCACGAACGATTCGTTGGCATCCGGGGAGAGGTTCTTCCGCATCTTTGCCGGAATGTTGATCCGCCCCTTGCTGTCGACCGTATACTTGAATGAACCCTTGAATGAGGACACGACTGTTAAACCACTGATTTTGTTGAAAAATTTTTACCCACTTTTACCCACAACGTGAAACAAAGTTACAGGATTTCAACCGAAAGTCAAGTGATTCAGCCAATAAAGACGGAGTTTTTTGACGCTTGAGGGAAAATTTGTCGGAAGGTTCTGACAGGAAGTCGGAATGATAAATCGTTACAGCAGAGAGTTAAGATTTTACTTTAAGTGCGGCGATACCACTTTTTTTGGAAAAAGTCGGATGTGAGTTGTTCCGCGGAGCGGTAGACGATACCGTGCATCCCGTACTCCGCTGCTCCGCGGACATTCTCCTCCAGATCATCGATGAAGAGTACGGTGTTCGGTGCAACGTTGAGAGAGGAACAGACCGCAGCGTACACGGATGGATCCGGTTTCATCGCGCCGAGTTCGAACGAGGTGAAGAGATGCGGGAACAACTTCAGTACGGACGAGAGATGCCGCACCTTCTCCCAATGACAATCGCACGTGTTGCTGAGGACCGCGATACGATAGTGTGACCGCATTTGCATCACGAATGGAACGATCGCTGCATTGTCCTCCACGATGATGTCATTGAACGATTCCAGGATCTGCTCCTTCGGAAATCGGCAGTCGAAGATCGCATAGAGTCCGTCCAGGAATTCTTCCGTTGTCATCTTCCCTTCCTCGTACAGACGGATGAACGGTTTCAGCGATGCTTCGTACGGTGCGCGCTGCTCCGGTGCGGTGAGACCGAGTCCGTTGGGGAATGCATCGAAGTCGATATGCATGAGGACGCGGCCGAGATCGAACAATACGACGGAATATTCAGGAGGATGGGTCATGGGAACATCAAAGCAATTAACAATTAACAATGAACAATGGACAATGGAGCAGAGAGGTGTTGTGCTTAACCGGCGATGGATCGGATCAGCGCTGCCGCTTCGGCGATACGGCCGCTCCCTTCGGCATCCTTCAGGAACGCCTGGAGGAAGAGGTTGCGTCCCTCCTGCTTGAGCTGCACGGCCGGTGCGGTGATCGCAGAGACATTCGCCATCATCGCGGTGAAGATGCCGCTCTCGTAGAACTGCTTGTCGTCCTCCAGCGGCAGGAACAGCCGGAGCGTCCGCTTGCCGATCTCGATCTTCCGGATGTTGGAACGGGAGCCGAGCACGCGGAGGTTCGCCAGGGCGAAGAGATCGTCCACCTCCTCCATCGCTGCGCCGAACCGGTCGACAAGTTCGGCCTTCAGTTCGTCCACCGCCTTCTCGGAGGAGGCAGCGTACAGCCGGCGGTAGAGATCGAGCCGTTCCGTATCGCTCTCCACGTAGAACTCCGGGATGTACGCTTCGATGTCCGCATCGACCTGCGTCTCGATCACGCGCGGTTTTGTTTCGGCAGCGGCAGCGAAGACCTCGGCGAACTCCTGTTCCTTCAGCTCCGCCACCGCATCCTCCAGGATCTTCGTGTACATCTCGAAGCCCATCTCCATGATGAACCCGCTCTGTTCACCGCCGAGCATGTTCCCGGCACCGCGGATCTCCAGGTCCCGCATCGCCAGATTGAGTCCGGAACCGAGTTCCGTGAACTCCTCGATCGCCTGCAGACGGCGGAGCGTCTGCTTCGGCAGCAGATTGATCGGCGGGACGAGCAGGTACGCGAACGCCTGCTGGTTGGAGCGTCCCACACGGCCGCGCAGCTGATAGAGCTCGGCCAGTCCGAACTTGTCCGCCCGGTTGATGATGATGGTGTTGACGCTCGGGATGTCTACGCCCGATTCGACGATCTTGGTCGTGACGAGCACATCGAACTTCCGCTGCAGGAAGTCGATCATCACCTGCTCCAACTCGTGTCCTTCCATCTGTCCGTGCGCATGACGGAACCGCGCTTCCGGCACGGCGCCGGCGAACGATGCCAGCAGATCCTCGATATTGCTCACCTTGTCCGTCACGATAAACACCTGTCCGCCGCGGCGGATCTCGTGGATGACCGCCTCGCGGATGATCCTGGTATCGAAGGCGGCGATCTCAGTGCGGATCGGCAGTCGGTTGCGCGGCGGCGTGTTGATCACCGAGAGGTCGCGCGCCCCCATCAGGGAGAAGTGGAGCGTGCGCGGGATGGGGGTCGCCGTGAGCGTGAGCGTATCGACCGAGACCTTCATGGCGCGGAGCTTCTCCTTGGCGGAGACGCCGAAGCGCTGCTCCTCGTCGATGACGAGCAGACCAAGGTCCTTGAACTTCACATCCTTGGACAGGAGCCGGTGGGTGCCGATGATGATGTCCAGTTCCCCCGCTTCCAGTTTGTGCAGTGCTTCCTTGATCTCTTTCGCCGATTTGAACCGGGAGAGGAGTGCAATGCGGACCGGGTACCGGCCGAGCCGGTCCGAGAACGTATTGAAATGCTGCTGCGCGAGGATGGTGGTCGGCACCAGCACGCCGACCTGCTTGCCGTTCATCACCGCCTTGAAAGCAGCGCGGACGGCGATCTCCGTCTTACCGAATCCGACATCACCGCAGACGAGCCGGTCCATCGGATGCGGTGATTCCATATCCGCCTTCATCTCCACGGTCGTACGCGCCTGGTCCGGCGTATCCTCGTACATGAACGATGCTTCCATCTCTTTCTGCCAGTGCGTATCGGGCTGGAAGGCAAAGCCCGGTTCCATCTTCCGTTTGGCGTAGAGCTTGATCAGGTCGCGGGCGATATCCTTGATCTTCTTCTTCGTCCGCGCCTTGAGTTTCTCCCAGTCCGGACTGCCGAGCTTGTTCAGCTTCGGTTCATGTCCTTCGGCGGAGGAGTACTTCTGGATGCGGGTGATGTAGTTCAGGTTGACGAAGAGGGTCCCCTTCTCCGCATACTCCAGTTTCGCCACCTCCTGCTCCGCGTTGCCGACCCTGATCTTCTCCAGTCCGAGGAAACGCCCGATCCCATGGTCCACATGCGTGACGAAATCCCCTTTGCGGAGCGCATGGAGCTCCTTCGCCGAGATCCCTTTGAAGCGTTTCCTCTTCCGTTCCGCCCGTGCTTTGATGCGGTTGAAGATCTCGTGCTCGGTGAAGAGGGCGATCTTCGCCGAGGGAAGGACAAAGCCGGAGTGGAACGCCTCGGTGGAATAGATGACCGGAGCGAGGAAGGCTTCGGAGGATGGGGCGACATCATCCGCATCATCGAACGTGCCGGCCGGATCCTCATCAGGATCGCGCTCCTCCGGTTCCGGCATCTCTTCCTCTTCGATCAGGTCCTGGATCCGCTCGAGTTCCTCCTTCCGGTCCGATGTGATGATCACATCGAATCCTTTCGCGGAGAACTCCGCCGCTTTCTGTTTCAGCACCTTGATGCTGCCGTTCACGCTCGGCTGGCTTCCGGCATGGAAGTCCACATCCGCTGCCGCTCCGCTGAACGGTGCATGTTCATAGCGGATGAATGCGGAGAGCTGCTGCAGCACGGTATCGAACGGGAAATCGGTCGGCACCCCTTCGGCCTCCAGCTCGTCGAATTCCTTCCGCATCAGCGCAGGGTCCTCCAGCAGCAGCGCTGCCTCCTGCGCGAAGTACGAGAGGAGCGGGACCCGCTCCGGCGCCGGCTGACCGTCCGTCCCCGGATTGGTGCTGCGGTTCATCACATCGGGCACGATGCTGACCGCATGGAGGTCACGGATGGAACGCTGCGAGAGGACCTCGAACTCCCGGATGGATTCGACAGTATCGCCCCAGAATTCGATGCGGACCGGATGTTCGCCGATGAACGGGAAGATATCCAGGATCCCGCCGCGGACGGCGATATCGCCGTAGGTCTCCACGAACTGTTTCCGTTCGAAACCGTACTCCGTCAGTTTCTCCAGCAGTCCTTCGAACGGATGGTCCGACTTCACCGAGAGCTCTATAATAGAGCGGGAGAACTCATGGCGGGCCGGGACGCCGAATGCAAGTGCGCCGGAATGTGTGATATAGATGGCAGGGACATTCGCCTGGAGAGCCTTCAGTGTCTCGATCCGGGAGAGCGGGGCGGTGACATCCATCGCCTGGGAATCATGCTGCGGCTCCACGATACAGAGACGGACGTTCGCTTCGCCGACGATGGCCGCGCAATCATCCCGCAGCTTCTCCGCCCGCGCTTGTTCGTCCGTTACGACCAGCACCTGACCGTTCGCCTGCCGGAACAACGCAGCAGCGATGAACGCCCAGAGCGAACCGGCGATGCCGTGCAGAACGGCGGGCCGGTCCGGCGCAACATCCAGTGCCGTGAGCTGTTGGAACGGAGCGGAGTCCAGGACCCGCGATGTGACGTCGATACTCATGCAGAACGGAGGGAACGGTGTGTTTAAAACGGACGATCCCCTGCCGACGATCCGTTCGGGAACGTGTCAGCACGGGTGAATGAATGGTGGAAGATAAAAAGAAAAGTTGAACGGAGAAAGGTTTTCGTTTACATTGAACGCCGGAACATCATCCTATGAGAACCTACGACATCACGATCCTGACCGCAGAGCCGTACCTCGCTCCTGCGTCCCCTGACTGGTATGTGGAACAGATCCTGCTGGAGGACCGGCTGGTCCGCGAAGCGCTCGAGCGGCGCGGACTCCGGGTGCACCGCACGGACTGGACGGACCGGGCCTTCGACTGGTCCGCCACCGGTGCCGTGCTGTTCCGCGCCGTGTGGGATTACACCTCCCGTTACGATGAATTCCTCGCCTTCCTGCACCGCGTCAATGCGGTCACAACACTCATCAATCCGCTCCCGACCATCCTCTGGAATCTGGACAAGCATTACCTGCGGGACCTGGAGCAGCGCGGCATCCACATCCCACCCACTCTTTATATAGAGAAGGGATCGGGCGGGACACTGCGTGAATTCTATGAACGGTGCGGTCACCGGGAAGCGATCCTGAAGCCGGCGATGTCCGCCGGGGCGAGGCACACCTACCGGCTGAACGGTGCCGTCATTGCTGAGTATGAGCCGCTCTTCCGTCAGCTGGTCGATGCGGAGACGATGATGCTGCAGCCGTTCCTCCCGTCCGTTCTCACCAGCGGTGAAGTAACGCTGGTGGTGATCGGCGGAAGGTACACGCATGCCATCCGCAAAACTGCCAAAGCAGGTGATTTCCGGGTGCAGGATGATTTCGGCGGCACTGTCCACCGCTATGTGCCGACGCAGGACGAGATCGCATTCGCCGAACGGACGGTCTCGGTCTGTTCTCCAGTACCGTACTACGCCCGGGTAGATATGCTGCGGGATGAGGAGGGAAGGCTTGTCGTTTCTGAACTGGAGGCAGTGGAACCGGAATTGTGGTTCCGGTTCCATCCGGAGGCGGCGGAACGGCTGGCGGAGGTCATTGCGGAGGCTGCACCAGCGTTCCGTTCATAAATCTGCCGGGACGATCATCGTCCCGGTCCATCGATCACCGACACACACTCAGCGTTTCAGTTTGATCGACACTTTGATGTTCTCGTCGATCACCCCTTCGTTCTTCTTGTCATTCGGATCGAGCAGCACGCCGGCCCCGTTCCGGAACCAGTTCGCCGACGAGATCCGCAGCAGGGTCTTCACGGCGACGGAATCGGTGCTGACGGTGAGGGGCGGCGCGATATCGATCTTCTGCTTCGCGTCCACTTTGGACCGATAGGTGAAGGCCGTATCCTTCCCGTCGATCTTCACCGTTCCGTTAATGATCACGCTGTACCGTTCTCCCGCCAGGAATTCCGCGAACTGCGCTGTATCGGTCCTGCCGGCGATCGTCGACGGCTCGATGCGGTGCACATCGAACTCGATCCGTTTGTAGGAACCAAACGGGACATCGGCAACAGCAACGGTCTGTTCCGTCCCTGCCAGATTCAGATCGAGAATGAAGGCTCCGCTCTTGAAGTTCAACGTATCCTCAAGAACATTCTTGAACTTGACGTCCTTCATCAAAAAACGCGCACGGGTGATGCGGATCGAGTCGACACCGGACGCGCTGCCGTACTTTGCCAGCACGGACGCGGAGTACGAGGATGCAAGTGTCATGGTCCCGCGGGTCGGAGCCGGAGAGGCAGGATCATTCTCTGTGCAACCGGCGAGCAACAGGATGATACTGAAGAACGTCAATAATGGATTCTTTTTCATTTGTATCCCTCTGAGTGTCAATGAATGAGTGGTAATGATGATTCACTATAAATCATTCCCTCTCCAGCGCCTATGAACTGCATCACAGGTATTGCAGACCAAACCCTCCCCTATGATCCGCCTCACGCGTGAGACATTGAAAGAATACAAGAATATTTCCGTCCCCATACTGCTTTCCTCCCTTCTTCCCGCTATATTCCTCCCGTCACACCAGCAGAGGACATATGAGCACATTCAGGAATGCAACAGTTTTGATCACCGGCGGCGCTTCCGGCATCGGTCAATTGATGGGTGCGATGGCGATCGAACGGGGTTGCAAGCGGCTCATCCTGTGGGATGTGCGGCAGCAGGCGCTCGATGACGTCGTGAAGGAATTCTCCGTCCGGCTGAAGGAGGTTCACGGATATCTGGTGGATGTCGCGCAGCCGGAACAGATCCGCGGCATCGCCGCGAGGACCATCGCTGAATGCGGACCGGTCGACATCCTATTCAATAATGCCGGCATCGTGGTGGGGAAATACTTCCACGAACATACGCATGAGGAGATCACGCGGACGATGACGATCAATGCGGAGGGACCGATGCACGTCACGCGTGCGTTCCTTCCCTCCATGCTCGAGCGGAACAGCGGCCACATCATCTCGATCGCCTCCGCCGCCGGTATGGTCGGCAATCCGCGGATGTCGGTCTATGCCTCCAGCAAATGGGCCGCCATCGGCTGGTCCGATTCGCTGCGTCTGGAGATGGAGAAACTCGGACGGAACGTGAAGGTCACCTGCGTCACCCCCTACTATATCAACACCGGGATGTTCGACGGCGTGAAGAGCTCCCTCTTCATCCCTATCAATAACGCGGAGAAGGCGGTCCGCCGCATCATGAACGGTGTGGAACGGAACGCCCTGCACATCCGCATGCCGTTGATCGTCTATACGCTGCAGCTGTTCAAAGGGATCCTGCCGACCCGATGGTTCGATCTGATCGTGGGAAGATGGCTGAAAGTATACAATACGATGGATGAGTTCACCGGAAGGAAATGATATGAGCGACTTCAGCACGATCGTCCAACGACAGCGGGAATTCTTCTCCACCGGAGCGACGCGGGAAACTTCGTTCCGCATCCGCCGGCTGAAGGAGTTCGAGCAGGCATTGAAGGCGCGGGAGCAGGAGCTGTTCGACGCGATCGAAACGGACCTCCGTAAATCACGGTACGACACGTTCGTCTCCGAACTGTCACTGGTGTACCGGGAACTGCATTTCATGATGCGCAACCTTACGAAATGGAGCGGGAAGCAGCGGGTGAGGACCAACCTCGTGAACTTCCCGGCACGGAGCTATCTGCTGCCCGAACCGTACGGCGTCACCTACATCGCCGGCGCGTGGAATTACCCCTACCAATTGACCCTCATCCCGCTCATTGATGCACTGGCTGCCGGGAACACCGCCGTGGTGAAACCGAGCGAACTCGCACCGCGGACCTCATCCGTGATGGCGCAGATCATCAATGCCACGTTCGCGCCGGAGTACTGCATCGCCGTGGAAGGAGGGGCGGAGACCGCGCAGGCTGTCCTGAAGGAACGGTTCGACTACATCTTCTTCACCGGCGGGACGAAGATCGGGAAACTGGTCTATGAAGCGGCCGCGAAACATCTCACCCCGGTCACACTGGAACTCGGCGGGAAGAATCCGGCGTTCGTGCTGCCGGGATGCGATATCGAGACCTGCGCGAAACGGATCGTCTGGGGGAAACTGCTCAACGCAGGACAGACCTGCGTGGCGGTCGACTATCTGATCGTCCATTCCTCCGTGGAAGAACCGCTGCTAGCCGCGATGCGAAAGGTGCTGGAGACGCATTATCCATCCGACGGGACCGCCGAGAACTACATGGCGATCGTCAACGAGAAGCATGTGGACCGGATCGCTCAGCTCATCGACCGGACGAAGCTGTACTACGGCGGGAATGTGGACCGGACCAACCGGTTCATCCAGCCGACGATCCTGCAGAATGTTTCGTGGGAGGATGCGGTCATGAAAGAGGAGATCTTCGGTCCCGTGCTGCCGGTGGTGCGGTATGAGGATCTGAACGATGCGATGGCGCGGGTGAAGCGGTATCCCAAACCGCTCTCGCTATATGTGTTCGGTCCTGACGGCGGGGAGAAAGAGCGTCTCTTCCGTGAACTCTCCTTCGGCGGAGGGTCACAGAATGACGCGGTGATGTACTTCGTGAACGACCACCTGCCGTTGGGCGGTGTGGGAGCGAGCGGCATGGGCGCCTATCACGGTTTTGACGGTTTCCGTACCTTCTCGCACTACAAGGCGATCATGGAGAAGCCGACCTGGCTGGAGTTCTGGTTCCTGAAAGTGCCGCCGTATGCCGAATGGAAACTGAAACTGCTGCGGTTCCTCATCGAACGGTTGTGATCCCGGTGCGCCGTTCCCGCAGCGCATACGGTTTCCAGACTGACCGTT
>JABWAK010000065.1 GCA_013361065.1 Bacteroidota bacterium | reverse complement strand
CCGATGAGCCGTTCGATCCGTTCCTTCATCTCCTTGGCGGCCTTGTTGGTGAAGGTCAGCGCGAGGATCTCGTACGGCGGTACGCCGGATTCCAGCAGGTGGGCGATACGATAGGTGAGGACGCGGGTCTTGCCGCTTCCCGCTCCTGCGACGATCATCACCGGTCCGTTGATGACGGACGCAGCATCGCGCTGTACGGGATTCAATTGTTTCAAAAGGGACATTCTGCGGAGGTTCTCAGACAGATGGAAGAACGGCCGGAGGTACCCGGCCGGAATTGATTGAAAATACGCAAATTACGACGGCGATGCAATGCAGCGCACGGAAGGATGGTCCGGAGCGGATCAGCCGATGGAGAGTTCGTTCAGTTTCTCGTTCACGAGGGACATCAGGTCGGCGATCTTGAACGGCTTGGAGAGGTACTTCACGGATGGATCGGATTGCCAGGCGCCGGCATCGTTCGCGATCCCGGTCATCATGATCATCGGGATGCGGGCTGTGAGCTGGTCCTGCTGCAGGATCTCGCGCAGCATGAACCCGTTCATGTTCACCATGTTCACATCGCTGATGATGAGCTGCGGTGAATGATGCTTCACCATGTCCAAAGCGGAGATGCCGTTATCCGCCTCGATCGGCTCGTGCCCTCTGGAGCGGAGCACGGCGGTGATCATATTCCGGATGGATGCTTCATCGTCGACGACAAGGATCTTTGCCATAATGCGTTCCGTATGCTGATTTCAATGATGCTAGGTACGCAAATATTGCCGGATATTCAACCGGCAGTTGACGGCGGTCAACATCATCAGACCCGGCGGGAAAATCACAGGAATATTCACCACAGAGGTCACAATGAGCACTGAGAATTGGGCATGATCAAAGATGAATTATGAATGATGAATTTTCAGATTCCACATTGACAAGGTCGATGCGCAAGAAAACATGCGAAAAACATCCAGTCAACGCAAAGGGAAAGGAACCACAAAGTCACGAATACACAAACGAGAAAAAAGAACCAATACGTAAAGAAGGTTGCCCGGGCGTAATGATGGCCCAAAATTCATCCCTGGGTCTTAAGAAAATGCCCGGGCCGGCATGGACGCATAATCGTACACGTTAATAAAGAGGTACACGGGCAAACCAAACGAGTCTGGAGACTCGTTCAACATTATTCCACCATGTAAATGTTAAAGGTATTGTTTCGAGGAGAAAACCTATATGAGGATCGCGCCTTCCGCGCGGAGGAGGAATTCCTTGGTCTTGATCCCGGCAGCGTAACCGGTCAGGGAACCGTCCGAACCGATCACCCGGTGGCACGGGACGATGATGGGGACAGGGTTGCAGCTGTTGGCGAGTCCGACCGCCTGGAAGCCGCGGGGAACGCCGGCACGCCGGGCCAGCTGCTTGTAGGAGATGGTCGTACCGTACGGGATGTTGCGGAGTTCCTTCCAGACACGCAGCTGGAAAGAGGTCCCGGTCAGGTCAACCGGAACGGAGAACTTTGCCAGCTTGCCGTTGAAGTAGCGGGTGAGCTGTTCGATGACATCCTTATTGCGGCTCTTGTTCTCCACCACATCCTCTTCGTTGAAGTGTGTGGCAAGCCATCCGAAGAAATCCCGTTTCGTCTCTTTCGGGATACAGACCTTGCACACTCCTTTATCGCTGGAAGCGATATAGATCGTGCCGATCTTGGAATCGAAGGATGTGCAATAGATCTTTGGCATCAGTTCACGGTGACGAGTGAGAATCAGGGGTCAAAATATAGAAAAGAGTTGTGTGGCATTCAAGCGACAGTCCGGACAAAAAAAAGCGGAAAGCGATCGCTCGCCTTCCGCTTCGATGGCCCGCCGCCGGTTCTCGGTCTCCTACCTCCCCAGGAGGAGACGTACGGCCGGGGACGGGTGCTCGTTCCTGGACTTAAAGGATTTTCTGAACGGAGTGCTCAACTCCGCTATCAACACCACACTTCACTGTTCCGTTACTTCACCAGCAGCATCCGTTTCACGGCGGACCGGGAACCGGCGGTCACCGTGTAATAATAGACACCGCTGGCAAGATCCGCAGCATCGAACGGCACGGTGTGCGTGCCGGCGTTCCGCCTCCCTTCCGTCAGGCGGCGGACCTCCCTGCCGAGCGGATCGTAGACCGTCAGCCGGACATCGGCCGGCTCCGCAAGGTGAAAGCGGATGGTCGTGACCGGATTGAACGGGTTCGGATAGTTCTGATCGAGCCGGAACCCTTCCGGTACCGCTCCGCTCATCTCCGTCACCGCTGTGGTCTTCTGCTGACTGCGGAACAATCCCATCGACGTTCCGGCGAACAAATGACCGGAGGATGATGTGAAGAGCGAACGGATCGTCGCCTGATTGTCGATGGCGCTGATCTCGGGCGTGATCTGCGTGAAGCTGATACCGGCATTGGTGGAGCGATAGACGATGGAGTTGGTGCCGCTCTTCGCACCGCCGAAGAAGATGGTCCCCTCCTTGTTCACCGCAACATAGATACCGTACGGTTTCACCTTCTGCGTGTCGATGCGGACCCAATTGCTGCCGGCATCGGTGGAACGGAAGAGACCGGCGTCGCTTCCGGAGAAGAGGTCCCCGTTCGGGGCGACCGCAAGACTATGCACGATGGTATTGCCCATGCCGTTCTTCTGTTCGGTCCAGGTGGCACCATCATCAGTGGAACGGAAAACACCGGAGGAGGAGAATGAACGGAATGCATAGAGCGTACCGTTCGGATGCTGACGGAATGTTCCGGACGGTGTCGTGGAGACGTTCGTCCATGCTTTCCCGTGATTCACGCTTCGGAATATGCCGGTGGTGGTCGCTGCAAGAAGCGCGCGCTGCGGGGTACTCAGGACCGCATTCACATATCCGCTGAGGACGGAGATACCGGTGATGTTCTTGAACGTGACACCGTTATCCGTCGAGCGGAAGAGTTTCGCCGGATAGAAATTGTCAGCAACGATCATCGTATCCGCATGGAAGGTCACACTCGGTATGCCGGTGACACCGCAATTGACATGCGTCCAGGAGAAGCCATTGTTCTGAGAACGATAGAGGTTCTGATATGCACTTCCTCCTGCAGAGATGAACAACTCACCGGTCGGACCTTCAGTGAATTGAGTGACATTGGGAAATGAAACCGGCAATGCCTTCCAGGTCGCCCCTTGGTCCGAGGAGCGGTACGTTTGATCCTGCGACAGGAAGAGTTCCCCCTTACCATTCACATGGATTCCGCTCAGACCAAACGACGGCGTGCTTACAGGTGTCCAGGTATTCCCGAGGTCGGTCGACCGAAAGAGGTAAGCATTCTCGGTCGAGTTGCCGCCGGTCATGCCCGTATAGACCGTCCCATCGGGAGCGAACGCGATATCGCCGATATATTCGGTGATATTCCCTGCCCGATACCAGGAGTTCCCTCCGTCACTCGAAACGCGAATCCCGCTATTGGTCCGGGTGAAGATCGACCCGTTCGGATGGATGTATGCTTTGTAGATCGCCACCGTATCCAGACTGGTGTTCCCTTTTGTCCACGTCAACCCGGCATCGGTGGAACGCAATGCGTATCCGATCTCCGGGAAACTGTTCCGTCGTGTGAATGCATACCACACAGTACCATCGTATGTTGCCATTGCACCAATGGTGGTATCGGCGCCAAGTTGTGCCGGACCCGCAACACGGGTGAAGTTCGTCCCGTTGTCCGTTGAACGGAAGATACCGTTCTGCGTTCCGGTGACGACCACGCCCGCGGCATTCGCCAATACGGACGAGCACGATGTGGGAGTGATGCCATTGCCGACCTTCGTCCAGCTCGCTCCCCTGTTCGTGGAACGGGACAACCGGTCCTGATTCTGTGCCAGGAAGATATTCCCGTTAGGGACGACATGGATGTCCTGCACGAAACTGACGATAACGGGGTTCGACCAAACATCACCGTTATTCGTGGAACGAGAGAAGCCGGAGTTCCATGTCCCGAACACCGTATCCCCTCCGCCGAACCGGATCTCATTCAGACCGTACGAGTACGGTTCGATCCTGCTCCAGAAATTCTGTGCATCAGCGATGCCGACAAACATCAGACATACGAGAACCAGCCGTTTCATTCGTTGCTCCTCCTTCACGGTTATCGGATAAGGTTCATTGTTCTGGTCATTGCGCCGGCGGCGGACTGCAGCCGGAAGAGATAGATACCTGACGCCAATCCTTCTGCGTTGAACGTCACCGTATGCGCACCGGCTTCAACGATACCATCTTGCAGAACGGCGACCCGGCGGCCGAGGAGATCGTAGACGCTCAGCAAGACATGCTGCGATGCCGGCACCGAAAAGCGGATGACAGTGGAAGGGTTGAACGGATTCGGATAGTTCTGTGACAACGTGAATCCGTCCGGCACCGCATGGCCGGTCTTTCCGACATTCGTGAGAACATCGGCGAACGGACGCTTCCAGACACCCATGCCGAGCGTGGATGCATAAATGGTATCCCAGGCGAACTGCAGCGCACCGATCTGTTTCGTCGGCAATCCGGTCATGAACGGCGTCCAGACAGAATCCTTCAGCACCATGATGCCGTTATTGGACGTGACGGCAAAGAGCCTGTTCTGATGGGAGGCGAACGCGCTCACGGAGGTCAGGGCCGGTGTACCGAATGCTCGCCACGATGTTCCATTGTTCGTGGAGAGGAAGATCCCCTGCTCCATCACGGCGGCATAGAGTTTCCCGCCGGCATGACCGACCGCGCTGATGAACCCGTTCTGCACAGTGGTATTGCTGCCGCCGGCCGAGACCCAGGAGGCGCCGCCGGTCGAAGAGCGATAGAGACCGTTGCTGGCACCGGCATAGAGGATGGTATCGACGGAGATCATCGACCAGACATTCTTCGGCATGGCGATATCATTGGTGGCGATCGTCCATTTCCCGCCGCCGTTGGTCGATTTGAAGATCCCTTTTCCGTTATCCGACACGAACAGCGTCGAGCCGACCTTCCCCCATCCGGTGGCAATGACGGTGGTTGCCGCAGGCAAGGTATCAGAGATCCATTTATCGCCGTTATTCGAGGAGTAGAGAAGGCCCCCATTCGTCGTCCCTAGATGGATCCGCTGACCGTCATAATAGAACGATCTCACCTGATTCTGGAAAGTGGAATCGCTGTTCTGCCAGGCGCCTCCCCAGTTCGTGCTTCGCTTCACGCCGAACGAACCGTAGGAAGTGAAGAGATGGGTCGATGTTGCGAGCAATCCCTGTGACGATGAAGCCGAGATGCCGCTGGTCCTGTTGACCCAGTTGAGTCCGTTGTTCGTGGAGACATAGACGTCGTACATGGTTGCGGCATACACCTTCCCGCCGGTCACCAGCATGGCCGGTGTGACGGTATATCCTTTCATCCCGTTATTGCTGATGGGATAGTTCCATGAATCGCCGTAATTGTTCGAGAAGCAGACAGCGCCGTTGGTCGCCGCCAGCAGCCGTCCGTTGATGAGACCAAGGCCATAGATGACGGAGAATCCGAGTCCGGAGTTCTTCGCTGTCCACTGCATCCCGCCGTCCTTCGTCATGAAGAGTCCGTTCGTCGTGCCGGCAAAGACCATCGTATCGTTGCCGAAGAGCGCCTGCACCTGCGGTGTGGTGATGCCGGTGGACCGGTTCGTCCACGAGATACCGTCATCGGTGGAGACGAACACGCCGCTCGTTGTGCCGGCATAGATGCTCCCGTTCCCCGCCCGCAATGCGCTGATGGCCGTGGTGGTCAGACCGGAATCGATCTTCTTCCAGCTCACGCCGTCATCGGTCGAACGGAAAAGACCGTAGCCGTACGTGCCGGCAAGCAGTGCGGTGTTCGTCCGGACGATCGCTTTCACGAATTTCAGTGCCGAAGCACCGGTCCGCTCGGTCCATGTTGCGCCGTGATCGGCCGACACATAGAAACCTCCTTCAAAATTATATCCTCCGGCATACATGGACGCGCCGTATGCTGCGAGCGCTTCGATGTGGAAGTTCTTCAATGCACTGTTGACCGCATTCCATGATGTACCACCGTTGGTGGTGCGGAAGATGCCTCCGCCTTTCGTTCCGGCGATGAGTGTATCACCGGCACCGGCCAGCGCCAGCACGGTCCCCCCTTCCGGGCCGTTGAGGTCCTTCCATTGTGCGGTTCCGATGGTGATGAGCAACAGCAGTGCAGCGAACAACGAACGCATTCCGAATTTCCCCTGATTGATGATCAATGTGACGTTCCGCAGCCGATCTCATCCGTCTCCCCCAGGATGAATTTTATCGGTATCTGCTGACAGATCCGTTTTGCCGTGATGCTGTCGGTGGCGGTCAGCACACTGTACCCTTCACGTGTGAGGATCTCGCGGAGTTTCAATAACTCTGTGGTGTTCCTGTCGATGATGAGGATATGGTCCGGCATACGGGTCCTGTCTTTTCTTTATTCTATTGCAAACCACGCGCCAGAAATCCGGGTGGGATCCGGCGTTTCCTTCCGGAAAATCGATATGCCAGCTTGAAAAGAACCGCAGTGTCGCGGTTATGCGACACTGCGGCGGAACAGAGGTGTATCAAATCGGAGACACACTGCCGAATAGACCGGATATTGATGGAGAGCGAGCTGCGGCAGGACATGACCAGTGTGCCTCCTGTTCCATCACTTCATCAGCATCATCTTCCTGGTCTGTACCATGCCGCCGGATGTCAGACGGTAGAAATAGACACCGCTCGACAACTGCGAAGCATCGAACGGTACTTCATACGTTCCTTTGGACAAGGTGCGGGCGATGAGTTCCGCTACCTGACGCCCTGTGACATCGTACACATGCAGGGACGTGAATGCATCCGATGTCAGCGCGAAACGGATCACCGTCGAAGGGTTGAACGGATTCGGAAAGTTCTGCTGCAGCGTGAACGACGCCGGCACTCGTTCCGTCATACGCTGAACGCCGGTGAGCGGACTGGAGTATTCCATCGGTACGAGGACCGAGGAAGCCGTTGCCGAACCGAGCTGCAGTTCCGTGTTCCTTCCCCACCCATAGAGTGTATTGTTGGTGCCGATCGCCGTACTGTGATAATTCCCAGCCGATACATCCATCCACCCTGCGATCTCTGCCGGCATCGCGACCGGTGTCGGGATCCCCACCTGTGTGGTCGTTCCGGTACCGAGCATACCGAGATTGTTCGCTCCCCATGCATAGAGTCTGCCGTTCGCCGCAATGGCGAGCGTGTGACCGTAACCGGCGGTGACCTTCTTCCAACGGAACAGGACCGTATCAACATTCTCCGGGTACTGCACACGGGTCAGGCGGACTGCGTTAGCGGAGACTGATTTGCCGAGTCCGAGCTGCTGCTGACTATTGTTGCCGATGGCATACAGCTGTCCATTATCCGCCTGAGCGATGGCGTAATACACTCCGGAAACGATGCCGGTGAATTTCACCTGCGTCGAATCGAGACCGACCGGGTAGAAATGTTTCCTCGGCAGCAGCACATCGGTCGGGAACTGTACACCGATCTGTCGGCCCCATTCGTACACGAAACCGTTATTCCCCACTGCGATGGTGTGTGCATAACCGGCGGCGATGGAAACGAAGCGGAATGATCCAGAATCAGCATCCGCCGGCACACGGACCCGCACCGGTTTGTTCGCATTGGACTTATCGCCTTTCCCAAGCTGTCCATTATTATTGTTGCCCCAAGCATACAACACATCATTACTGCCGATACCGAAACTGGTGGAATTCCCGACGGCGATGCTCTTCCAGGTGAAGGTCAGGGAGTCAACATCGTCCGGATACAGGACGCTGGCCGGAACGGTCGGCGTTGAAGACCAATCCGAACCGGTCCCCAACTGTCCCCAGTTATTGTCGCCGGACGCATAGAGCTTCCCGTTTCCGGCAAGATACAATCCGTGGGATGCACCGACGGCGATCTGTTTCCACGCAGTTACACCATCCGGGAAGACTACCTGTGCAGGGATCTGCGCAAGCGACTTCTGGTTCACGCCGAGCTGGCCGCTGACATTCTCGCCGAAGGTAACCGCCGTACCATTTACCGGCATGAGCACCGTGGAATTGCCGCCGACCATCGCACCAAGACGTGCGAAACGGATATTCTTGACCGAATCACGGGTGATGTCCACAGAGAAGGTATCTCCCGCAGTCCAGAGACTTCCATCCGTAACGATGACAGTGAAGTAATATTTCTTCGTCGCCCCGATCGCATGTCCGGTGAATCCGAGCACGGCATCGATCTCACCGTACGAGACCTTCCTGGAGACCGAAGAACCGGTGATGGAGTTGAAGATGAGTGTGTCGAGCTTTGGGTTGCGCGAGAACTGCCAGAGATACGACAGCAGATTACTGTTCGGGTCCGTTGACGGCTGCCATGTGAATGTGACGGAGGAATCTGCTGGTCCGACAATGGTCACCGCAGATGCGTTCGCGGGAAGCGACAGTGCCGCTTTGGACGGGGCAGCATTCACTGCCGGGAGCAGCTGACCGCGCATCTCGCCGTTCGGAAAGCTGCTGCTCTTCACGATGATATGGACCTTCCCCTGCTGAAGGTCGCTGATCGCTTCGGGTGAAAGGATGAATTCGTTCCATGCCATTCCGTACGTACCGAACTTCCCCGATCCATCGGCTTGTGCCAACAGTTGTTGAACGACCGGACCGTTCTTGCCGGGAGCCGCGATACCGATATTCGTTACGGAATGCATCCCGGTGAGACCGTTGAAAGCGCCGGAGATGTACGCACGGTCCCCTTTCAACGCCAGCCTAATGGTCCCCGATGCAGGGAGACGCATCGATGGCACCATATTCATAGCGGACAAGGCCGCTTCATAGTGTGCATACCCCGTACCGCTGCCGGTGAACTCGAACTCACCGAGCCGCATGCCAACCGTACCGTTCAAACCGTAGTATGTACCGCCAACCAAGATGCTGTTCCCCATGAATGCTGCCGTCAGGCCTCCGCTCACTGCCTGCGGGATCGTGTTCCAGCGAAAACCGTCGAACAGGATCATACCGTCCGACGTGACCGCATTGGAATCCGTATAGGAGAATGCTCCGAATGCTACGATCGTATCGCCGCGCAGTGCCAGGCCGCGGAACCCGCTCGCTGTGATCGTGGCAGTGGAAGGGATGGATTGACCGATCCTCTGCCAGACCCCGTTCTTGTATCGTGCAACGCCGCCGGTGATCAGCTGCGAACCGCCGGTACCGATAGCAGCAAAAGCACCTGCCGCATACAGCCAATCATCCTTCCCTTTTGCCAAAGCGTAGACTTCTTTATTCGGACCGACGCCGCCGATGCCAACGGTCGTCCACGAGCCAGAACCGGATCGATGGATCTTCTGCAGATACGCGCCGCTCCCGCTGGTACCCCACGTACCAGCGGCAAAGAGTGTATCCCCGATGATGACCATCGAATAGACATACGCCTTGATGAGCGACGCGGGAAGATCGGTCCACACAGAACCGTTCCACCGTTTGATGAAGGATGTTCCGAAGATATTCCCGCCGCCGACGAGCACATCACTGCCGTCCATGACGATGCTGAATGGACCGTCGCTGGCATAATTGATCGGCAATCCGGCGCCGAGCGGGGACCATGTTCTGGTTGCCGCGTTCCATTTGATGATTCCGGATGCATTCAGACCATTCACTTTGGTGAAATTACCGCCGATATACACGTCATCCCCGTTCACGGTGATGGCACGCACTTCGTTGTTGAAGGACGATTGGTTCCATGAAGCTTCGAGCCGGATATTGAGCGGCTCCCACGTCCTCGACGGCAGATGCATCCGGGCCACGTTCGTGGCATTCACTCCCCCGATGTTCGTGAAGACACCGCCGGCATAGAGGTAATCACCGGCGACGGTCAGCACTTTCACATCATATCCGGCACCGTTGCCGACGGGGTTCCAGGTGGAACCATTCCATCGGGCGATCCCGTTGTAGACGAGTGCGCGGTATGCAGAGGAAGCATTCACCCCTCGTCCATTCATGAAATTCCCTCCCGCCGTCAGCAGATCGCCATACGCATGAAGCGACATCACTGTACCGTCCGGAGCGTTCAGAACGTTCGATGAATCGAAAATCCCGCGCCACACATTGTTCATGGCATCCCAGCGTGCGACTTTCACAGCCGCTTTGGCAGTATCCGCTTTCGTGAATGCACCGGCCATCACCAGTGAATTCTTGTGCACCGTCATCGCATACACAAACCCATCGGTGTTCACTCCCCCGAGCGGCGTCCAGCTGTTCGTTGCGGTATCGAATCTGGCAACATACTTGAGGGCGGTGACGCCGGACGAGGTGAACTGTCCGCCGGCATAGATCATCGTATCAAGTTTTACAATGGCGTGGACGCGGGAATTGAGTCCGCTTCCCATGGAGAACCACTTCCGTTCCGTAAATGAGAAACGGACCGCACGCGGTGATGTCGTCCCGCTCACCTGATTGAAATCGCCGCCGGCATAGAGGTTCTTTTCATCCATGGTCAGTGCGTACACCGTGCCGGAGATGGACCCGCCGGTGCTGAGTGTGTACTTCTTTTGTTCTGCGATATTCCAGACCGAGATGCCGCCGGTGTTGGCTCCGGCAATAAATATGGAATCTCCACGGCGCAGCATTGCATGGACATAGGAGCTGGAATTGATCGGGAACGTGAGTTCTTTCGGATAGTCCCAACGGCGCTCCGGGATGATCCAGCGGACGATATTCCCCACCTGTACGCCGCCCGCCTGTGTGAACTGACCGCCCACATAGAGTGTATCGCCGTGGATGAGCAGCGCATTCACCGTCAGAAAGTTGGAGAAGCCGACAGTCACGCCGCCGGCCAGGGAGAACCATTCCTTCTTCACTTTGTCGTATCCAGCTACACAGGATGATGGTACACCGCCGGCCTGTCCGAACCGTCCGCCGATGAAAAGATATGCGTCGTTCTCAACAGTGACATGCACTTCCGCACCGCCGCCCGCCTGATCGACACCGATGCCGTATTGAGGCACCCATTTCCCCAGCAATGCCGGCGGTGCCGCCGCTGAGGCACCGTCATGACCGGTTCGACGCCAATCGTTCCCCTGAACGGTTGTGAACATCGTCAGAATGATGATCGACAGTACTGCAAATTGTTTCATGGATGCTCCTTCAGTTGCCTTGTTTGATGTGATCGTCCCAATATCGATGATGCGATCTCTTCCGGATTGGAACTTCGAATGCTCGGTGCGGTGCACTCCTGAACACTGCAATCAGTGTACCATGATATTGTCCGTAAATGCCGCAGGAATTCGCCCGTAAACAGCAGAAATTTCAGAGCACTGAGGCTTTGTCGCAGGAAGGAGACGGAAACAGCGGACCGGAGTGTCGCTGCATTGCGACACTCCGGAAAAGAGAATTGGAAAGCGATGATTCAGAGGTCGATGCCCAGTTGTGCGAGAAGTTTATAGAAGTGTGTCCGGTTGATGCCGAGCATCTGGGCTGCTTCGGATTTGGACTTCGCCTGACGGAGGATGCGCATGATATAGAGTCGCCGGAATTCCGTCTCCGCCTCTTCCAGCGAACGTCCGCCGAAGACGACCGGTGCATTCTGTTCGGATTCGACGATCTCGGGAGGGAGGTCCGGTATATCGATGGTATCCCCTTTCATCAGCACCACGGCACGCTGGATGATATTGTCGAGCTCGCGGATGTTGCCGGGATAGTGATATCCTTCCAGCACTGCGACCGCTTCGGCCGTGATCGGCAGTTCCTTCCCGCCGGCATACTTGCGGATGAAGAACCGGGAGAGTTCGTGGATATCCTCGCGGCGGTCGCGCAGCGGCGGGAGTGTCAGTTCGATCACTTTCAGCCGGTAGAAGAGGTCCTCGCGGAAAGTCCCGGCAATGACCATCTCCGGCAGATTCCTGTTCGTGGCGACGATCACCCGCACGTCGATCTTCCGGGTCTGCACGCCTCCCAACCGCTCAAGCTCCCTGTTCTGCAGCAGCCGGAGGAGTTTCGCCTGCAGATTGACGCTCATCTCGGCGATCTCATCCAGAAAGAGTGTGCCGCCGTCCGCCAGTTCGATCTTTCCCGGCTTCGTCTTCGTGGCGCCGGTGAACGCGCCGCTCTCGTATCCGAATAATTCGGATTCCAGCAGGTCGTTCGGAATGGCGCCGCAGTTAATGGTGATGAACGGGCCTTCCGCTCGGCGGCTGTTGGCGTGGATCGCATGGGCCAGCAGGTCCTTACCGGTTCCGTTCTCTCCCAGCAGCATCACACCGGCGTCGGTCGGAGCGATACGGGAGGCAACGCGCAGCACGTCGAACAGTTTCCTGCTGCTGCCGATGATCCCGTCGCAGCGGAACTCCCGCCGCAGGTCCTCGAACTTCATCGTGGTATCGGCGACCAGTTTCTTCTCCAGTGTGGTGATCTCGGACGAGATCTCGAATCCCCGGACGATCTGCCGTGCGAAGGAGAGCAGGAAGATGAGATCGCTGTCGGTGAAGGGACGCTCTTTGTTCCGGCGGTCGATGTAGACGGCACCGAAGACGCGCCGGCCGGCAGCGAGCGGAACGCACATGGCGGCGGTGATGCCGAGACGGAGGATGCTGTTCTGTTGCGCAGCATCCTCGCCCCGGACGATGCTTGTTGGCTCGGAACGGGAGAGCGTCGCCCGGATGACCGACATGCTCATCTCTTTCGCCTCCGGATGTGCCTCCGGGTCCATGTTGCACGCCGCGACCGATTCGATCTCCCCCTTCTCATCCGACAGCACGATGAAGCCTTCGTCCGCCTGCAGTTCTTTCACCACCGTGGTGACCGCCTTTTCCATCAGCGCACGCATCTCCGTCTCGGAGGTGAAGAGGATGCCGGAGGCATAGAGGACCTCGTACTGACGCTTCGCTTCCGTCATCCGTGCCAGCGACTGCTCGAGCGAATCCATGGCATCGAACAATGCCGTGGCCTCTCCGGAGAGCTTCCGGTTGGCATCCATCACCTGTGCGAACAGTTTGTCCAGCTTCTTCACTGCGTCCGCCGGCGCTCCGCCGGTGCGGAGCAGGGACGAGAGTTCCATGAAACCGGTGGAAAGCACTCCGGTCGATTCACCGGATATTTTCTGGAAACGTTGACGCTCTTCGGACATGGTTCCTACACTTTCCACTGTTGAAGTTCTTCAGCGACCTGTTCCGCCGAGCCATAGCGCTCAGCAGTGTCGCGTGCCAGGCATTTCATCACCACTGCATCCCAGCCTGCCGGCAGGTCCGGTCGAAGCGATGACGGCGGCGGAGGTACGGTATTGAAGATGGCATGGATGAGCGCGATCTCATTCTCGCCGTTGAACGGCAGCCGGTTGGTCAGCAGTTCATACATGATCACGCCGAGCGAGAAGATATCGGTCCGTGCATCGACATCCCCGCCGGTCACCTGTTCCGGCGCCACATAACCGAGTGTGCCGAGCACCGTACCGAGCGAGGTCATCGTCGTGACCAGCGGCGATTTGGAGAGACCGAAATCCATCAACCGGACCCTGCCCTTCTCGCCCAGCATCAGATTGCCGGTCTTCAGGTCCCGGTGGACCGTGCCGTGCCGATGGACCTCCTGCAGACCGTCACACACCTGACCAATGTACTCTTTTATCCTCTCCAACGGAAGCGGATGCTCCGCCGTGAGACGCTCCTTCAGCGTTCCGCCCGGCAGGAACTCCATCGCGATGTATCCGCGTCCTTCGGATTCTCCGATCGCGAAGACCTTCACGATGTTCGGATGATCGAACGAGGAGAGGAGCTCCCCTTCCGCTTTCAACCGGCGTTTGTTCTCCGGATCGGCCGTGAGTTCGGGATGAAGCACTTTCAGTGCGACGGACCGTTTCGTCAGTGTATCGGTCGCGCGATAGACCTTACCCATCCCTCCCTGACCGATGAGCGGTCCGAGCCGATAGTGTGCAATGTACTGGGAACGGCGTCTGAGATCGCGCGCACGGAGCACGAAAGAACCAATGAGGACCACGGCGGGTACTGTCAGCACCGGCAGCACAGCACTGACTGCCGTAGATCCGCCTGCGGTCATCAACAGAATGCATATATATGTCAGGATCCCGGCAGTGACCATCTGCCATGTTCGGGCAAATGTCCGGATATCTTTCTTCTTGAAAAGGAACAAGCCGAGCGTGATCAGAGACAGGATCCCTGCCAATTTCAGCATTTCATCACGCAGGTCGAGCAGGTAGATCGCTCTCCGAACTGCGTTGGTTCCCAGCACCGCGGGATGCATGAAGATGCCAGTTTCATAAACATCCACGGCATGTCCGATCCGGATCTGCTGCTGCACTCCGGACGGGAAACGGACCACCACCGTATCATCATCCTTCAGATGGGAAGGGAGGATGATCCGGCGGGAGATCGCGGGGAACATCGGCGACCCGCCGCTGCCCAGTGTCGTGCTCCATCCGCAGGCCGTGATGACCACCCCATCTCCCGTACGGTTGGAACGGTCCGGATGGATAGTGAGCGTCCGCAGCTGCTGCGGATCGAGATTGTTGCGGAAGAGTACCGCGCGGTCCCCTTTGCCCAGACTGGCCCGTGTGCTGCCGATGAACAGGTCCTGATCGCCGTCCTGATCGATGTCCGCGAACACCGGATTCCCGGTGAACTGGATACCGACTCGTTCCGAGACCTCGGTAAAGTGCATACCGGCGGAATTCAGATAGAGTCTGGACCCGACGAACAGGTCGAGCCAACCGTCGTTATTCACATCCGCTGCCGCTGCCATCCCGTTGGAAGGATCGGGATGGAAATTGATATCCGTGAATCCGGACGCTGCAGCCTTGTCGGAGAACTTCCCGGTGCCGTCGTTGATGAAGAGGAACGGCGGTGCTTTCTGTGTATGGACGAACAGATCGGGTGCACCGTCATTATTGAAATCTCCGGTCAGCGCCACCGTCGGAGCGATATCGGTCCCGGCGAAGAACACCGGCTGTTCATCCCTGCGGAACCGTCCGGTGCCGTCGTTCAGGAAGAGGTCGAAGAATTTCTTCCTGTAGCTGACGTAATAAGGGATGAAGATATCGGCCGCGCCGTCCCTGTTCACATCTGCGAAGACCGCACCGTACGAGGCATGACCGGTGTGCTTCCCGATCCCCGCCTCATCGGTCATATCGGTGAATCGTCCCGTACCGTCGTTACGGAAGAGCTGATCGGAAAGATTATGATTGGAGATGTACAGATCGAGGTCGCCATCATTGTCCAGATCGATGAACCGTGCAGCATTCGCCACGGAAGGATCGATCTCGCGCAGCTGCAATGCGGAATGTTCCCGTGCATCGCGGAATGTCCCGAATGCCGTCCCGAAATGGAACGAGAAGACACGATGGTCAACGATCTGCAGCAGGTCGGTCTCACCATCATTGTTCACATCGCCGGCTGCGATCATCCCGGGGTCCCGCGGTGCATCGGAGAGTCCCAGCCGTTCCGTCTCATCCGTGTAGGCAGTTGCACCATTCCTCCCGGAGTTCACCGAGAGCAGATTGGTCCCTCCTTCGTTCGAAAGAAGCAATCGGGGAAGGTCGTCGCCGTCCGGCAGGAAGAGTGCGCCTCGTCCATGCCGGCGGAGCGATGCAACTCCGGTGATATCGGTGAACGAGAATCCGGTGGAGCGGTGCGTGGTGTAGATCCCCTGGTCCCCGATGATCCAGAACTGCAGCGTCCCGCCGGCATCACGGACCACACTGATGTCGGTCAGGACATCCTCATAGATCCTGATGCTCGTCTCGCTCCGCCATGTGCGTCCGTTCCAATGCAGCAGCGTTGACCCGGCTCCGACCACCCATACATCGTCGGGACCGAGTACGGCGAGAGAATGCAGCGCCTCACGGACCTCGGTCTGCACATGTTCCCACCGTTCACCGTTCCAGCGGAGCACCGTCCCCCGCTCGCCGACGGCGAATCCGTTCCGTTCATCGGCGAACCGGACGCGGAACAGCCGCTTATCGGTCGGCGATTCGACCCGCTGCCATTGTCCGTCCTGATATCGGACGATGATACCATTCCTGCCGACGGCCCATCCGGATCGTTCGGACAGCATCGTGATATCGTTCAGGTCGCCGTCATAGGCATTTTCCTGTTCCGAACCTTTCCGGATGAGCGGACTCGGCTGTTCCGCCCATCGGGTACCGTTAAAATATAGAATGTGCCCCTGTTGTCCCACCATCCACGCCGTGCCGTTCGCGAACTGATGGATCCCTTTCATCATCACATGATCCACCGCATCCCACATGATGCGGGGAAGCGGAAGTTCTGTGCGCTCATCACCATTGAAGGAGGAGAAGACCGGTCGGTAGGCACCGTCGTGCGTCAGATGATTCACCACCGCAGTGTGCCGGAGTGAATCGCGAGTGGCGATCAGCGGATAATCGGAATATGGATACTCATGGAACGGCGTCCACACCCCGTTCCGGAACCGGTACGCTTTCCCCCGGAATTCCCTTCCCCGTCCCCTGCTCACCGCCAGTCCTTCCTCCGCCGAGAACATCACGATCCGGTGGCCCAGATCGACCGCCGCCTGCCGGTACCAGTGCAGGGTATCAGTCCCGGCACCTGATGATTCCGGCTGTCCATTCTGTTCCGTGCAGGATGATATCAGGACCAGCGGGAGGAGGAACCACAACAATGCAGGAACTGCCGGAAAGGAACGTATGTTCAACAGGCTGAGGGTCATTAGTCAGAATTTAAAGGAATGTCGCCGGAAATCCCAATTGAATAATCCCGCACAAATCGTTATTTTTCATCATCAACCAATCAGGAGAATCCCAATGAAACGTATGCTCGTAGCCGCTCTGCTCATCATGAGCATCTCTCTCACCGCAGCGGAAAAAGTGAAGACCGTGACACTCGCCGTCACCGGAATGACCTGCCAGTCCTGTGCCAACACCGTCGAGAAGGCATTGAAGGGGGTGAAAGGTGTGAAGGAAGCGAAAGTGGATCTGAAGAAGAATCAGGCGACCGTGACGCTGGCAAGCACGAAGACGACCGCCGCCGTGCTGATCAAAGCGGTCGGCGATGCTGGTTTCGATGCGAAAGAGGCAACCGCGATGAAGACCGAGGTGAAGAAGGAGATGAAGATGGGCGACGGTGAGTGTGAGGATGGTTGCTGCGGTGAGGACGAAGGACATGCAAAGCCGATGAAAGCGAAGAAAGGCGAAGCGAAGAAATCGTAAGACCCCGCTTCGATCCCCAGAGGTAAATGCCAGCGCCGGAACGACCGTTCCGGCGCTGGCATTTTAAATAAAAATAGAACGCCGCTCTACCTCCCCAGGAGAGCGGCGCCGTTGCACACCGTCCCGCGATATCCACGGGACCGGGTGCGAACATCGAAACATTCTATTTGACCAGCAACATCCTCCGCACAGCAACACCGGATGCTGTCTGCAGACGGTACAGATACATCCCGCTCGGCAGTCCGCTGCCGCTGAACGTCACGGCATAGGTCCCGGCAGGAGCGTATCCCCGTACGAGTGTCGACACTTCGCGTCCGATCGCATCATAGACGGTCAGCTGCACATCCCCCGGAACGGCCACATGATACCGGATCGTGGTGGAAGGATTGAATGGATTGGGATAATTCTGCTCCAACGCATACTGCGCCGGCGTGACAGCATCGATCCGGTCCACGGAGGTGATACCGGCCTGACTGAGAGAACGGATGAACACTCCTCCTTCTGAATTGCCGGCGATGAGTGTATCACCGGAAAGGATCGTAGTGCTGAGGCTCTGCGTGTTCCCTTTATAAAGACCGGTGTTGATCTGCGTCCAGGCGGCACCGCTGTTCGTGGAGACCAGTACACCCTTTGCATCCACATTGGCGATGATATTGGTGTGCGAGAAT
>JABWAK010000244.1 GCA_013361065.1 Bacteroidota bacterium | reverse complement strand
TACTCGTAGATCTCGTACTTGTAGTTGCGCATGATGATCTTGTTCCCGTTCCGGCCGAGCACGTACTGCGGCAGGATGGGGATCTTGCCGCCGCCGCCGGGCGCGTCGATGACGTACGCGGGGATGGCGAGGCCGGAGGTGTGGCCGCGCAGCTTGTCCATGATCTCCAGTCCGACGCTCACCGGGGTGCGGAAATGGTTCGCGCCCTTGGTGATATCGGCCTGATAGAGGTAGTACGGGCGGACGCGGATGGCAAGCAGCTTGCGCATCAGTTCCAGCATCACATCCGGGTCGTCATTCACCCCTTTCATCAGCACCGCCTGGTTCCCCACCGGGATACCGGCGTCGGCGAGCATCTCGCAGGCGCGCTTGGCCTCCGGCGTGATCTCCCAGGGATGGTTAAAGTGGGTGTTCACATAGACGGGATGGTACTTCTTGAGCATGTTCACCAGGTTCGGCGTGACACGCTGCGGCAGCACGCACGGCATCTTGGTGCCGAGACGGATGATCTCCACATGCGGGATGGCGCGGAGGCCGGACACGACCTTCTCCAGCATCACATCGGTCAGCATCAGCGGATCGCCGCCGGAAAGGATCACGTCGCGGATCTCGGGATGCGCGGCGATGTAGTCCAGACCGGACTGGATGTACTTCATGCTGATCTTGCCGGAATCACCTACCTTGCGTTTCCGGGTGCAGAAGCGGCAATACATGGAACACTGACTCGTCGTCAGGAACAGCACGCGGTCCGGATAACGGTGCGTGATGCTCGGGACGGGACTATGGGCATCCTCATTGAGCGGGTCGTCCGGGAGTCCGTCCTCTTCCAGTTCCTTCGCATCGGGGATGCACTGCAGCCAGATCGGATCGCCGGGATAGCGGATCAGGCTCAGGTAGTACGGATTGATGCGTGTGTGGAACAGGGAGTTCAGTTTCTCCGCAAGTTCGGGTTCGAACCCGAAACGGTCGACGAGGTCTTTCCCGCTGTCGACGCTAGCTCTGAGCATTTCCTGCCAGAGTTCCATAAGTGAGTGCCTTCTGTTGTGATGAGATGTGGATTACGAAACGCTCTGTTACAGGTACTTGCCGTAGATGATCAGATCATCGTCCGGCTTATAATACTCTTTGATGTGCGCCAGTTTCACGAACTGCTTCCGCTCGTAGAACAGCCGTGTGTTGTCGTACTTCGGCGTGGAACTCGTCTCCGCGATCAGCAGCCGTCCGCCCCTCTTCCGCAGCAGCTCCTCGGTATGTTCCAGCAGCCGTGTGCCGATCCCGGTGCTGTGCGCCTTCGGGTCCACCGCGATCCAGTAGAGGTCGTAGGTGGCGGCCGTTGCCGGCGTGGGACCGATACAGATGTATCCGGTCACCGTTCCCTGCCCGTCCACGGACGAGTAGAGTTCATAATCCTTCTGATGCGGGTCGCTCAGGTAGATCTCCAGCAGCTCCACCGCGATACCGATCTCCTCCTGACTGAACACCCCGGTATCGGTGACGATGGTGCGGATCGCCTCAGCATCCTGACGTTCCGTCCGCCGTACGGTCATGACGTCTTCGATCCCTTCCGGCGCGCTGCAGCGAACCCGACGATCTTCGCGATCCCTTCCGCATAGGTCAGCCCGCTCGTGCGGATGGAACGGAAGAACCCGGCATCGCTGGAGAGGTCCGGATTGGGATTCACCTCCAGGACGAACGGTTTCATCTGTTTCGACAGCCGGATGTCGACCCGTGCATAGTCCCGGCACTCCATCAGTTTGTACGCCCGGAGGGCGGCTTCCTTCACCTCACGCTCCACCTCTGCCGGGAGGTCGGCGGGACAGACGCCCTTCGTGCCGACGTACTCCGCGGTGCCGTCCATCCATTTCGCATCGTAGGTGACGATCTTCGGATAGCCGTCCGGCAGTCCGGAGAAATCGATCTCGGAGATCGGCAGCACTTCGGCCGGATCGTTCCCGAGGATGGCCACATTCAGCTCACGTCCTTCGATGTACTCCTCGATGAGCGCCGCTTCCTGGAACTTGTGGATGATGAACGCGGTCCGCTCTTTGAGTGCAGCGAAGTCATTCACGATGGACTTGTTGTCGATCCCAACACTCGCATCCTCCGCGCTCGGTTTCACGATGATCGGGAAGGAAAGCCCCAGCGACCGTTCGTTGAGTTCATCGGCGCTCTCTACCAGTCGGAACCGGGCGGTCGGGATGCCGTTGAACTGCATGATCTCCTTGGTGCGCGCCTTGTTCAGGCAGGTGCCGAGCGTCCACGGACCGGAACCGGTGTAGGCGATGCCGAGCAGTTCGTAGATCCCCGCCACATGCATCTCGTGGATGGCATTGTCCCCGAGGCTCTCCACCATGTTGAAGATGACATCGGGCTGCATCGCTTTCAGATAGGCGAGGAAGCGGTCCAGGTCGTCGGACATGTTGAAGATGGAGGTCTCATATCCGCAGTCGCGCAGCGCGGTCTGGATATCCTCTTTCTCTTCGATCACGCCGACCTCGGACAGATCGACGCGTCCTTCCGCCTTCGCTGCGGAGATCCACACGCCGTAATGTTCCTGGGACAGACCCGCCTTCATGGCGAATTCGCGCCCCTTCTCGGTCTCGACCGTCGGCTCATTATAGATGATGGCGATATGGACCGGCTTGCTCATTATAATAGATGGTACCGTTTCATGCCGGCATCGAGGACCGCATTCAGCATGGCATTGTAATCCAGTCCTGCCATACGCGCCGCTTTAGGATAACAGGAATTATCCTCGATCTTCGGCAGGATGCCGGGGAGCGGATTGATCTCGATGATATTGGGATTCCCCTGCGCATCCAGCCGGACGTCGATACGGGACCAGTCGCGGCACCGGAGCACGTTATAGCTGTCTTTACAGAGGTTTTCTATAGCCGTTTTAAGCTTATCATCCACCTTTGCAGGGCATTCGAAGATCTCCAGCGGATCCGAGGACTGGTCCCAGATCCACTTGGCTTCATAGGAATAGATGGGATTCACACCGACAGGCAGCGAATCGAACTTGATCTCCACGATCGGCAGTACGCGCAGGTCCGCACCGTTGCCGAGCATCGCCACCGTGAACTCGCGTCCCGGCAGGAATGCTTCGATGAGCGCCGGCTGTCCGTACTCCTCGATCACCTTCGTCACCTGTTCCGCCAACTGCTTCTGCGTGTGCACGAGCGACGTGTCGAAGATCCCTTTGCTGGATCCTTCGAAGAGCGGCTTCACCATCGCCGGCACCGGGAACTCCAGCGTGCGGAGCTCGGAGAGCGACGAGATGACGGTGAAGCGAGGATTGGCGATCTGATAATAGGAGAGGATCTCTTTGGCGCGGGACTTGTCGAGGCAGACGCTCAGCGTGAGCGGATCGGAACCGGTGTACGGGATGTTGAGCATCTCCAGCATCGCCGGCACCTGCGCCTCACGTGAAGCCCCGAAGCGTCCTTCGGCGATGTTGAACACGATGTCCGGACGCGATGAACGGAGTGCAGCGTATGCATCCTCGTTGGCTTCGATCAGGGAGACGGAGTGGCGAAGGGAAAGTGCATCACGGACGGCATGGATCGTTTCGATCGTGTCCCATTCCGCGTATGC
>JABWAK010000243.1 GCA_013361065.1 Bacteroidota bacterium | reverse complement strand
AGCTCTTTCGAGATACGGCGGAGCATTGTTTCCATGCTGTCCAGCGCACCGTAGAGGATGCCGGCCTGCATGCTTTCCACGGTATTCTTTCCGATCACATGGTCGGGGAACCGAAGGTCGATCTTCGGCAGTTTGGCGGCACGCCGGTGCAGTTCACCTGCTGCCGTTTCGATACCGGCTGTGATCACGCCCCCAAGATACTCACCATGCTTCGACACGACATCAAAGGTGGTCGCCGTGCCGAAATCGACGATGACGAGCGGTCCTTTGTACTTGGCATATCCCGCCACCGCATTGCAGAGCCGGTCGGCACCGACAGCGCGGGGATCGTCATACAGCACCTTCATCCCCAGATCGAGGTCGGACGAGACGACGATCGGTTCGAGTTTGAAGTACTTGCGGGACATCTTGATGCAGACATCGGTGAGATTCGGTACGACCGAGGCGATGCCGACCGAGAGGATCTTCTTCATCGGCACCTTCGCATCCTCGCAGAACTGACGCACGAGCGCGCCGAACTCATCCTCCGTCCGGGTGACGAAGCTGGTCACACGCCAGTCGCCGAGCAGTTTGCTGCCGTTGTAGATGCCGATCACCGTATGGGTATTGCCGATATCGATCGCGAGGACCATCTGTTCTTCCTTCCTGGTTCCGTGGTGTAGTCATTTATAAGCAAGACTGACGTCGCCGGCGAAGAGATGCCGTTTCGTCCCGTCCTCCATGGCGATGATCAGACTGCCGTCCTCCGCCACATCGATGGCGGTGGCAGCATAACTGATCTCGCTCTCCAATACAAGTATCTTTTTCCCGAAAAGCAATGCCTTCATCCGCCAATCGTTCAGCAGCCTGTCCGGAGCGAACGAGGAGAGCTGCTCGTACCGGAGCTCGAGCGCATTCAGGATCGCCGCGAGCAACGCCGGACGGTCGACCTCCCGGCCGGATTCGGTCCGGAGGGAGGATGCCTTGAACCGCAGCTCCTCCGGGAACTCCGTCTGATTGACATTCACCCCGATCCCGAGCACGATCCGTTCGATGCTTCCGCCGGCCGAGACGGATTCCAGCAGCATACCACAGACCTTTCGATGGTCGATCAGCACATCGTTCGGCCATTTGCAGGTGGGGGAGAGTCCGGTGACCTCTTCGATCGCATCCGCCACTGCCAGAGATCCGGCGAATGGGAGCAGGGCGATCTTCTCCGTCGCGAAGGATGGATATAATAGAACGGAGAAGAGCAAATTCTCACCTTTCGCCGCCATCCAGTTCCGCTGCAACCGGCCCCGCCCGGCGGTCTGTTCCTCTGCAATGATCACTGTCCCATGCGGTGCTTTCGTCCGGTCCAACTGTTTTGCATACGTATTGGTCGAATCGATCACGTCAAAACCATGCACCGTCCTGCCGATGTCGGCGGTCGTCAGCAATGATTCTATGTGGGAGTATTCGATCATTCAATGAATCAACAGAGTTCTACTGGGTCCCGGTTCCGCGAGCAGCGGTCTGCCAAAAGAGCATCCCGTGTCAGTTCATTCAAAAAATGACTGCCATCATGACAGGAACCGGATGAAAATGTCCTTCTTTAAGTGCCAAAAATCTGCGAAAATGGCTACATGCAGTATGGCACGGTGGTTGCAATGAGATACGCAGAAAATCCTCAAACGTCAACATTAAATTATCAAAGGACAATCACATGGCTGGAAAGATCATCGGTATCGACCTCGGGACCACTAACTCCGTCGTCTCCGTTATGGAAGGGAATGAACCGGTCGTGATCGCGAACTCGGAAGGGGCACGCACGACTCCCTCCATCGTCGCGTTCGCGAAGAACGGCGAGCGGCTCGTGGGACAGTCGGCGAAACGCCAGGCGGTCACCAATTCCAAGAACACCATCTTCTCCATCAAACGCTTCATGGGACGCTTCATGAATGAAGTGAACGAAGAGATGAAGCTCGTCCCGTACGAGGTCGTCACCGGGGACAACAATACCTCCCGCGTGAAGATCGGGGACCGTGTTTACTCGCCGCCGGAGATCTCGGCGATGGTACTGCAGAAGATGAAGCAGACCGCCGAGGATTATCTCGGACAGAAAGTGACCGAAGCGGTCATCACCGTGCCGGCATACTTCAACGATGCCCAGCGGCAGGCCACGAAGGAAGCGGGCGAGATCGCCGGCCTCACCGTGCGCCGGATCGTGAATGAACCGACCGCCGCGGCGCTCGCGTACGGTCTGGACAAGAAGAACAAGAACTCCCGTGTGGCGGTGTTCGATCTGGGCGGCGGTACGTTCGATATCTCCGTGCTGGAGCTCGGTGACGGCGTGTTCGAAGTGAAATCGACCAACGGCGATACGCATCTCGGCGGCGATAACTTCGACCAGCGTCTGCTGGAGTACTTCGCCGAGGAGTTCAAGAAACAGGAAGGGGTCGACCTGCTGAAGGATGCCATGGCGCTGCAGCGTCTCCGCGAAGCGGCCGAGAAGGCGAAGATCGAACTTTCCTCCTCCGCACAGACCGAGATCAATCTGCCGTTCATCACTGCAACGCAGGACGGACCGAAGCACTTCACGATGACGCTCACCCGTTCCAAGTTCGAACAGCTGGTGGACGATCTGCTGAAGCGCTGCCTGACGCCGACCGAGAAGGCGCTGAAGGATTCCGGGTACTCCATCAATGAGATCGACGAGGTGATCCTTGTCGGCGGTATGACCCGCATGCCGGCCGTGCAGGAACTCGTGAAGAAGTTCTTCGGCAAGGAAGGCCACAAAGGGGTCAATCCGGATGAGGTCGTGGCGATCGGCGCTGCCATCCAGGGCGGTGTGCTCGCCGGCGATGTGACCGATGTGCTGCTGCTCGATGTGACGCCGTTGTCGCTCGGTATCGAGACCCTCGGCGGAGTGATGACCAGGCTCATCGACGCGAATACCACGATCCCGACCAAGAAGAGTGAGACATTCAGCACCGCGGCGGACAGTCAGACCTCCGTGGAGATCCATATCCTGCAGGGGGAACGCCCGATGGCTGCGGACAACCGCTCGCTCGGTAAGTTCCATCTGGACGGCATCCCGCCCGCTCCGCGCGGCGTTCCGCAGATCGAGGTCACGCTGGACATCGACGCGAACGGTATGCTCTCCGTCTCTGCCAAGGACAAGGCGACCGGCAAGGAACAGAACATCCGCATCACCTCCTCGTCCGGCCTGAGCAAGGAGGAAGTGGCGAAGATGAAGAAGGACGCGGAAGCCCATGCGGCGGATGATGCCAAGAAGAAAGAGGAGATCGAACTGAAGAACCAGGCCGACTCGCTCGTCTTCTCCACCCGCAAGCAGATCACGGAACTCGGCGACAAGCTCGATGCCGAGACGAAGGGCACCATCGAAGCGGCCGCCACGGCGCTGGAAGAGGCGATCAAAGCCAACGCCGGCATCAAGGAGAAGAAGGAAGCGCTCGAGAAGATCTGGAACGACGCCTCCACAAAACTGTACGAAGCGGCGAAGGCCTCCGGCCCGCAGCCCGGTGCCGACCCGAACGCCCAGCAGCAGCAACAGCAGCAGCAGGGCGGCGGGAAGACCGACGGCGGGAAGAAAGTGGAGAATGCGGACTTCGAAGT
>JABWAK010000242.1 GCA_013361065.1 Bacteroidota bacterium | reverse complement strand
CTGATCATGCCGTACTTGACGAGCGCTTTGAAATCGATGATCTTGTTCCAGAAGTTCTTCCCGTACAGGATGACAGTCATTTTCTTCCCGATCTTCTTGGTCTGCAGCAGCGTGAGCAGTTCGAAGAACTCGTCCAGCGTACCGAAGCCGCCCGGGAACGCTACGAGCGCCTTCCCGAGGAACATGAACCAGAACTTCCGCATGAAGAAGTAATGGAACTCCATGTTGAACTTCGGCGTGATGTACGGATTCGGGTACTGCTCGAACGGAAGACTGATGTTCAGACCGATCGATTCGCCGCCGGCTTTCATCGCCCCCTTATTGGCCGCTTCCATGATGCCGGGGCCGCCGCCGGAGCAGACGAGCAGTCTGTTCTTCGTCTTCAGACGTGTGGACCAGGCGGTGATCAGCCGGGAGAGTTCTTCCGCATCCTCATAGTACCGGGACATCTCCACAGCGACCTCGGCCGCCAGGAGCTGTTCATGGTACTTCTTGGAATGGATGTTCCGCTTGTTCCCTTTCTTCGCCAGCTCCCGCAGATGCTTGATCGTCTCGCTCCGCGGTTTGATGCGCGCCGAACCGAAGAAGACGATCGTATCCTTCACATTGTAATAGTTGAACCGGCTGAGCGGCTCGAGGAACTCGGAGAGGATCCGCAGCGGCCGTGCATCCCTGCTCGCCAGGAATCCGGGATTCTTGTACGCTTTCGGTGCTTTCAGGAGTTTGGGACGTTTCATAATGGTGCAATCTTTCCGGCAATACTGCCGATGAGTGATTCCAGGAAGATCCTGTCTGTCTCGTCGAAGCTGTTGTATGCATGACTGTCCACATCCAGCACGCCGATGACGGAACCGTTCCAATGGATCGGAACGACGATCTCCGACTTCGAGTCTCCGTCACAGAAGATGTGTCCGGGGAACTGATTGACATCCGGGACGACGATGCTCTTCCGTTCATTGAATGCCGTTCCGCAGACACCGCGGCCGACCGCGATGCGGGTGCAGGCGATCTTCCCCTGGAATGGTCCAAGGACCAATTCATTCTTTGTTGCATCGAACAGGTAAAAGCCTACCCAGGAATAATACGGAAACGACTGACGGAGTGCCGCCACGGTATTGGCCATATTGGCGATGCGGTCCGTCTCGTCGGCAAGCAGCGACTCTATCTGCGGCAGCAACTGCCGGTAGATCTCTTCTTTGGACGATGCAGCAATATCAATCTGTTCCATTCTTTTCCTTTTGAAAGACCTGTTCCACGGTCACCGATGTACCGCCGGTCTTGTCCTGCAGCCGTGTGTTCGCAACGGCAGCTGAACGTCGTACGACTGCCAATCCTATAAAAGTGTTGCCATTCTGAACGATACTGGTAACGCGTCCAACCTCTTTCCCTGATTGATCCTGAAGGGTCGTTCCTTCCAATATCCGGCCGGTTCCGGAGACCAGGCAAAGGGAGCGCTGGATCTTCTGGTACGTATCCAGACGCGCGATCACTTCCTGTCCGATATAACATCCTTTCGTGAAACTGATCCAATCCCACAGATCGAGTTCCAGCGGATTGAAGTCCTGGACCACTTCCCTGCCGGCAACCGGTATCCCGTTGAGGATCCTCCACAGTTCAAATCCAGCCGTTTCACTTTCCGGAGCATCATGCGGCTCCTTGAAGATGATGACACCCGGATGTCCGAAATAATCGACCGGCAGTCCTTCTGAGCCGGTCCCGATCTTTATCCGCACTGTCGTTGCACCGAACAGGTCATGCACCGTGACATCATCCATGATGATGTACCGTTCAAGGAACTGCTGCACGGTGCCGGACATCCCTGTACTGCAGACCAGCAGGAGTTCAGTCCCGCGGAGGACGACCCAGATGGTGTCGATCAACCTTCCTTTGTCCGAGACAAGTAACGTCTTGCGAACGGTCCCGTCGGTCATGCCGGCAACATCGTTCGTGGAGATACGCTGCAGCAGGTCGAGTGCATCGTTCCCCTTCAGTTGCAGCAGACTGCACGGTATGTGACCGGACCACGCCGGTGCATTCCTCACATCCTCCACGGACTTCCAAACCTTTCAGAGCGCAGCAGCGACCTTCTCTTTGATCGCAGAATAGAAGATCGTCTTGGCCCTCGAGATATCGATCGTACAGTAACCATTCACTGTAGCAATTGGACCGGGGGTGACGGTCCCGATCCGCTGGACCGGAACACCGTACGGTGCACAGAGGCGCTGCAGGGATCCCAGCGATCCTGCGGCAGCCGTGATGATGATGCGGGATTGTTCCTCACCGAAGAGCAGTGCATGCAGCGGCATCCCCTGACGTTCCAACGTCACATCGAAGCCGAACGTTCCCTTGCCGGTCACGGCACTCTCGATGAGCGCCACGATCAGTCCGCCGTCGGAGATATCATGCGCCGAACGGACGATCCCCTGTTTGATCAATTCCAGTGTGCATTCCTGCAGTTTCACTTCGAACTGCAGATCGAAATGCGGCGCAAGTCCCGCGGTGATGCCATGGATGCGGGCAAGGAACTCGCTGCCGGCAAGGTCCCCGCGGTTGGTGCCAAGCAGGAAGATCTCATCCCCGGCGTTCTTGAAGTCCGCCGTGGTGACATGCTGCTCGTGCTCCACGATCCCGACCATGCCGATGGTCGGCGTCGGGAAGACCGCAGCGGTCGGACTCTCGTTATAGAAGCTGACATTCCCGCCGGTCACCGGCGTATCCAGTGCGCGGCATGCTTCGCCGATACCGGCGACCGCTTCGGTGAACTGCCAGTACACCTCCGGTTTGTACGGATTCCCGAAGTTGAGACAGTTCGTGATGGCGATCGGTTTTCCGCCGGTGCAGACCACATTACGGCCCGATTCCGCAACGGCGATCATCGCACCTTTGCGCGGATCGAGGTACACGTAGCGGCCGTTGCAGTCGGTCTTCGCTGCGAGCAGTTTCTCCGAGCCTTTGATCCTGATGACAGATGCATCCGATCCCGGAGCCATCACGGTGTTCGTCCGCACCATCGAATCATACTGTTCGTACACCCATTGCTTGCTCGCGATGTTCGGCGATGCCAGCAGCGAATAGACCGCACCGCTCAGATCGGCAGGCGCCGACAGTGCGGCGATATCGACCGATCGGGTGGTGCGGAGATACTCCGGCTGTTTCGTCTCACGGATGTAGACCGGTGCACCGCCGCCCAGGACGCAGGTCTCGGCCGGGACGGACGCTTTCAGTTCGCCGTGATGATAGACCTTCACCAGGCCGTCATCGGTCACGGTACCGATGGTGACACAATGCAGGTCCCACTTCTCGAAGATGGAAATGATCCGCTGTTCGTTCGCCGGTGTTGCCACGATCAGCATCCGCTCCTGGGATTCAGAGAGCATGATCTCATACGCGGTCATCCCTGTCTCCCGCGTCGGCACCTTGTCCAGATCGATCACCATCCCGCTCTTCCCTTTGGCGCTCATCTCGGTAGAGGAACAGGTCAGTCCGGCAGCACCCATATCCTGGATACCGACCACGAGTCCTGCACGGATCACTTCCAGGGTCGCTTCCAGCAGCAGTTTCTCAGTGAACGGATCCCCCACCTGCACAGACGGCCGTTTC
>JABWAK010000064.1 GCA_013361065.1 Bacteroidota bacterium | reverse complement strand
CTGCTGCTTTGCTTTCGCCGCCGCTTCCTCCAGCCGCTTCGCCTTCACGTGGTCATCGAATTCCTTGTCCCACGAATCGCCGTCGAACTCATCGAACCATTCGCGGAGGCGTGTCCGCTCCTCGCGTGAGAGTTCGTAGATCTTCGACTGGATCTGTTCAAGGAGGCTCATGCTTCCGCTCTTACATGAAGGCCGCGTGACCGGTGATATCCTCACCGATGATCAGCGTGTGCATCTCATGCGTTCCTTCGTACGTGATGACCGATTCCAGGTTCGCCGCATGCCGCATGATGGGATACTCGTCCAGGATACCGTTGGCACCGTGGATGGCGCGCGCCATACGGGCGATCTCCAGCGCGAAATAGACGTTGTTCCGTTTCGCCATGGAGATCTGCGTGAACTTCATCTTGCCCTGGTCCTTCAGCCGTCCGAGCTGCAGGCACAGGAGCTGTGCTTTGGTGATCTCGGTGACCATGTGGACGAGCTTCTCCTGCGTCATCTGGAACGCCGCGATCGGCTTTCCGAACTGGATGCGGGACTTCGCATACTGCAGCGATGAGTCATAGCATGCCATGGCGGACCCGATCACGCCCCAGGCGATACCGTACCGTGCCTGGCTGAGGCACATGAGGGGCGATTTCAATCCTTCCGATTTCGGAAGCAGATTCGCTTCGGAGTGACGGAGGCGCGGAGCGAATGTTTGCCGTGCATCTCGGGAGCGGTGAACCCTTTCGTTCCCTTCTCCACCAGGAAGCCGCGCACCACACCGTCCAGCTTCGCCCAAACGACCGCCACATCAGCGATCGTGCCGTTGGTGATCCACATCTTCGCGCCGTTCAGCACATAACCGCCGTCCTTCTTCTCTGCGCGGGTGATCATCCCGCCGGGGTTGGAACCGAAATCCGGTTCGGTGAGACCGAAGCAGCCGATCTTCTCCCCCTTCGCCAGTTTCGGCAGCCAGTAATCCTTCTGTTCCTCGCTTCCGAACTGATAGATGGGATACATCACAAGGCCGCTCTGCACGGAGGCGAAACTGCGCACACCGCTGTCGCCGCGCTCGAGTTCCTGCATCATCAGACCGTATGCCACATTGTTCAGTTCCGCACAGCCGTACTTGGCCGGGAGGGTCGCGCCGAAGAGACCGATATCAGCCATTCCTTTGATCAGATCGAAAGGGAATGTGCCGGCACGGTTATGTTTCTCGATGATCGGGATGACCTGTTCGTCAACGAATTCACGGACGGTATTGCGGACGAGGATCTCGTCCTCGGAAAGGAGACTGTCTATATTATAGTAATCTACACCCTGGAATTTTGCCATATACAACCTTTAGGTCAGAGGAATGAGTGAGGGGAACATTGTGCACCAAAATACCAAAAACCGGCTGCATTTTCAAGGTAAGTTTCGGAGGCGGGTGGGGTTTAAAACACGAATGTCAGACGCAGCGGACCCCACCGAACGCTGCTGTCTGACAAATTCGTGCGAGAGATGATATCTCTCTATTATAATGCGATCATTTCTGGCTGATGGAACCTTCAAGCGAGGAGATCAGCTGTTCACAGTACCGGGCGACCTTCTCACTGCCGTCGTACTGTGCTGCATCTTTGACGGCGTCCAGACCATCTTTGTTCCCGAGCTGCACCAGGGCCTGAGCGGCGGCCATGCGCATCTGCTCTACTTTATCGTTCTGCAGCACTCCGATCAGAGAAACGACGGCCCCAGCAAGACGATATTCGGCGATATACGATGCAGCACTGTGCCGGAGTCCGATATTCTCGGACGCCAGTGCAACGGTGTAATTTTTCTCTGCTTTGGACCAATCGATGGTAGCGTTGGATGCCGGTGTCGTTGCGTAGGCGGAAATGGCGAGCGTCAGCGTGAGCAGCACTGCAGCGGTCTGTCGTTTCATGATGTGTTCCCTGTTCGTTCGAATGTATGATTACTAACTCAGATGTATTCGTAACGGAACGGGAAAAGTTACAGCGCGGATATGGGGCGGAACAGTGCTATGCGGAGGGTGTGCCGAAGGACACAACGGGCAATCAGGCGGGATCGGGCACCGGGATCTTATAGCGTTTGATCTTCAGATAGAGGGTCTTTTGTGTGATCCCAAGTGCTTTGGCGGTCTTGCTGCGGTTGAACTCGAACCGGCGGAGGGTCTGTTCGATATGCAGCTGCTCGAGTTCCTCCATCGTCATGACCGGAGACGAGGCAGGCGATGCGGTCCAGTGCTGCTGAGCCCCGCCTCCCTGCATCAATGCGAAATCTTTCGCCGTGATGACACTGTCGTGCGACATCAGCACAGCACCCTCGATAGCATGCTCCAGTTCGCGGATGTTGCCGGGCCAGTCGTACGCCATGAGGGTCTGCAATGCATCGGGGGTGACGCTTTTCGGTGTCTTCGTCTTCGATTTCCGTTTGATGAAGTGGTCCACCAGCAGCGGGATATCCTCCTTCCGCTCCCGGAGCGGCGGGATGCGGAGCGTAACGACATTCAGACGGTAGAGCAGGTCCTCACGGAACCGTCCTTCCTTCACTTCATCGAACAGATTCTTGTTGGTGGCGGAGATGATGCGGACATCCGACTTGAGGGTCTTGTTGCCGCCGACGCGCCGGTACTCACCGAGCTGGATGAAGCGGAGCAGCTTCGGCTGGAAGACCGGGCTGATCTCACCGATCTCGTCCAGGAACAGCGTTCCGCCGTTGGCGATCTCCACCAGTCCCTGCCGCATCGCGCTGGCATCGGTGAAGGCCCCTTTCTCGTGACCGAACAGTTCGCTTTCGATGAGGGTATCGGGGATGGAGGCACAGTTCAACGCTACGAACGGTTTCTCGGCGCGCGGGGAGTTCTTGTAGATGAAGTTCGCAAAGACCTCTTTCCCTGTCCCACTGGCGCCCTCCAGCAGCACGGTGGAGTCGCTCGGCGCTACGCGTCCGGCGAGCTCCAGCACCTTCCGGAACTCCTTGCTCTCGCCGATCAGCTGCGGATTGCGAGAAAGGCGGGAAATGGTACTCTTCATCACCTTCAGTTCGATCGACATCTGACGCTTCTCGAGCGCGAGCGAGACCAGCGACTGGAGTTCATCCACCGAGTACGGTTTGGTAAGGAAATGGAACGCACCGAGCTGCATACATTCCACCGCGATCCGGACATCGTTCACGGCGGTGAGGATGATCACCTGGGTGTCGACGTACTGCTGTTTGATGAACTGCAGCACTTCGATGCCGTCCACGCGGGGCATTCGGATATCGAGCAGGACGAGATCGAACGGCGAACCCTGGAGTTTGTTGATGGCATCGGCACCATCCTCAGCGGTGGTGACGGTGTGTCCTTCGGATTGCAGGAAGGATTGCAGAACGACGCGGAAATCCGCTTCATCGTCCGCAACGAGTACATGGGCAGTGTATTTAGGTTTTGCCATAGACAGTCAGAATGAGAGGGGGCCGGCGCAAGTGCGGGTCATCCATGGACCGGCAGCATGATCGTGACGATGGTACCGGAGCGCGGTCCGCGCTGAGCCGTGAGTGTGCCGTTGTACAATTCCGCCAATGTGGCCGCGATGGTCAATCCGACGCCGCCGTCCGTCCGCACCGGAGCCGTGCGGTCCTGACGGAACAGTGAACCGGCAGCAGCGACCTCCACTTCCGTGATACCCCGTCCGTGGTCCTGTATAACGAGCCGATAGCGATCCCCTTCGACGCGGCCAGTGATACCGACCGGTGTACCGGCGTCCGAAAATTTGCAGGCATTGTCCAGCACTTCATCGATGAGTTTCCCAAAGTCAGGAGCGGCGATACGCAGCGGGACATCGCTGCAGTCGACCGTAAGATCCTCCGCGCGGGTCTTCGCCCGGATATTCTCGTACACGATGGATTGGACGATCTCCCGGCAGGAGGGAGTGACCTCGGACCGCATGGATGCGATGGTCTGCGGGTCCTTCACCCAGATCTGCAGCATGGAATAATAGAGGATATTCTCGTGCAGACGTCCCAGACGTTTCCCGGAGCGTGTGATCATCTGCGCGGCCCGTTCCACATCGGCGCGCGCGACATCCTTGCCGGCCAACAGCGACTGGGCATGCTCCAGGATGTCCATGACCAGAAGGTGCAATTCGTTGGAGAGGAGAACGATGAAACCGGTCTGCGTGCGGGTGAGTTTCGTATCGGCGAATGACCGCCAGAGCTGCTGCTTGCGGAGCCGGGTCGCCACGGCATTCAGCAGGTTCTCCACGGTGAACGGTTTGGTCAGATAGTCATCCGCACCGAGGTCCATCCCTTTCCGAAGGTCGAACGTCCCGACATTCACCCCGGTCATGAACACGAATGGGATCTTGCTGAGATCCGGATGCACCTTTACCGCATTCAGGAACTCGTATCCGTTCATCGCGGGCATCTGGATGTCGCTCAGGATCAGGTCCGGCACGACCGCGGCAGCGAGTTCCATCGCATGGGTGCCGTTCTCTGCAAGGAAGGTCTCATACCCCGCTTCGGTCAGGACATCATCGATGATCCCCCGCATATCCGGTTCATCATCCACGATCAGGATCTTCGGTCGGCTGTTCTCCATGGTGCTCCTGTGTTGGTGCAGTTTCGGCGGCCGTACCGGCCGCTCCGTCCCCAATCTGGAAATTTTCTACGATAATGACAAGAACGATTTTACGGACCGCCATCCCTGCTTACGGGTTCGACGGAAGGGCGATGGTCACCGTCGTACCGAGGTTCTTCTCGCTGACGATGGAGAGTGTCCCGTCATGGATCTCTGTGAGCGCACGGGTCAACGCCAGGCCAAGTCCGGCCCCCTGCTGCTCATAATACCCCCGCTCGAACTGCTGGAAACCGGAGATCCTTCCGACCTGTTCCTCCGTCATACCCCGGCCGGCATCACGGACGGTGATGGTGAGGGTCGTTCCGTTCGCCACGGCATCCACCGAGACGGTCGTGCCGCGATCGGAGAACTTCAACGCATTATCGGTCACCTCTTCCACGATCTTCCCCAGGTATTGGGCGGAGATGCGTGCTTCGGCCTCCGCGAAGGTGCTGATGATGGAACCGGGGCGTTCGTGTTTCACCATAAGATCGTCGATGATCGCCTGCAGTGTATCGCCGACCCGTCCAGAACGTTCTTTCCGCAGCGCGGAGGTCTTCGCGGCATCGGTCCGCCAGAGCTGTAACTGTCCGAACAGCACGAGATTCTCCAGCAGATGATGGAGCCGCTTCCCCGATTTATTGATCATGGAGCCGATCTGTCTCACCTCCTCCGGTGCGACGTCCTCCTCCTCGGCGAGGATCTGTGAGAAGCCGAGGATACCGTTGAGCGGCGTGCGGAATTCATGCGGCAGGGAGAGGGCGATGTTGGAACGGATATCATCGAACTGCGATTCGAAGTACTTCTGGATCGTCCGCTTCTTGGTGATCCGTGTCGCCACGGCGTTGATCAGTTCCTCCGCGGAGAACGGTTTGGTCAGATAGTCATCCGCTCCTGCCTGCATCCCTTTCCGCAGGTCCCCCGGTCCGGCATTGCCGGTCAGGAAGACGAACGGGATGCCGGCGAACTCCTGCTCGTTCCTGAGGGCGGCAAGCAGTGCATGACCATCCATCTTCGGCATGTTCACATCGCAGAGGATCAGGTCGGGGTGGTGCATCTTCGCGGCCGCAAGTCCGTCCAGTCCGTTCGTGGCCTCCAGTACTTCGTACCCGGTCATCTGGAGGGTCATGCTGATGATCTGCCGGTAACTCTCCTCGTCGTCGATGACGAGGATCTTCTGTGTTTTTGTGGTGTGGTCCATATGGGTCGATCTGAAAATAAAGGGGGAAATGAATGGATCTTCCGGAATGGTCTGGTCACAGACCTGCGCTGCTGCATCGATCTACGGACCGTGCCTGCAGGGAAGAGCCGATGAAGTCGCTGGGGAATAGTAACGAAATAATCAGATGAAAGACAGACCCAATCACCGTCTACCGGCATGGTCCGCAGTCCTGCACATGAACACAGACGAAGTGCTCCGATATTATAGTGGTACTGGAAATGCGGTCAGACGGCGGAGCGCCGGATGAGCACATGCGTCAGACTTCGCATGATCTCCTCTGACCGGAACGGTTTCTGCACAATCTGGTGGACCCCCTCCTTCAGCAGCTGGGAGCGGATGAGCGGGTCGATGAGTCCGGAGGAGATGATCACCGGGATCTCCAGACCGAGCGCCCGCAGTTCGTGATGCAGTGCGGAACCGGGAAGCATGCTCTTGCGGTGTTCGGCGATGACCGCGTCGATGCCGCTGGACCGCAGCCGGAGCAGTTCGAGCGCGCGGATGCCATCCGGAGCGGACATCACGATGATGCCGTGTTCCTGCAGGATCTCGGTGAGCACCCCCACGAGCGGTGCATCGTCCACGATCAGCACCCGTTTCCCGTTCATATTGACCGTTTCCCGGTGTGCCGGTGCCTCCGGCATTGCGGTGATGGCAGGGAAGTACAGGGTGAAGGTCGTGCCGGTACCGACGGAGGAGGTGACGTGGATGAATCCATTGTGGCTGCGGACGATCCCGTTCACGATGGAGAGTCCTAACCCCGTCCCTTTTCCCTTCGCCTTGGTGGTGAAGAACGGATCGAAGATTCGGTCGAGCACATCGCGGGACATGCCCGGACCGGTGTCGCTCACGGCCAGACTCACATACTGACCTTCCGGGATCTCCGGGAGCAGATGGGCAATGGCGGAGGAGTGGAGCGAGCGTTGTGTGATGGTGAGTGCGCCGCGGCCGTCCATGGCATCCTTGGCGTTGATACAGAGGTTGATGATCACCTGATGGATATGTCCTTTATCGCACTGGATCAGGTCGTTCGTCCCTTCCACCGAGACGGAGATGGTGACCGATTTCGGGATGAAGTGCTGCAGCATCATCGACAGTTCCTCGACGATGGCGGAGAGGGGGATCGGCTGCAGGGAGTACTCGGAGCGGCGGGAGAACGAGAGCATCTGTTTGGAGATGGAACCGCCGCGGTGCGCCACTTCGATGATCCCTTCCACGTACTTGCGCAGTTTCGGGTCCTGCTCCACGTTGCGCCGGAGCAGTTCCGCATTGCCGAGGATCATGGAAAGGAGATTGTTGAAATCATGAGCGATGCCGCCGGCGAGCATGCCGAGGCTCTCCAGTTTCTGGGACTGGATGAGCTGCCGCTGCACGACGGTCTGATCGGTGATATCCTCCACGATGGCGATGACACTCCCGGCGGCACGGCCGCGCGTGGTGACCGCCCGGGTGATGAAGCGGAGCGTGAACTCCCGCTGTGTCTCCGGCGAGGTGAACTCACCCTGATAGGAACCGGGGATGCCGTTCAGGGAGCCGACGATGGCGCCGATCAGTTTGGGATGGCGGAGCTGTTCGTAGATGGTGGCGGGGGTGCGCTGTTCCCGCGGCAATCCGAAGATCTCCGTGGCGGTCCGGTTGGAATGCAGGATGACGCCGCTCGGGTCGATGTGCAGGATGCCGAGGGGGGATTGGGTGAAGAGCAGTCGGTAGCGTTCCTCGCTCTCCAGCAGTGCTTCTTCGGCTTGTTTCTGTTCCGTGACATCGCGGGAGACGCCGACGATCCCGAGCAGCTGCTGCTCCTCGTTCCGCAGCACGGATGCCGCAATGCGGCTGGTGAAAGTCTCGCCGTTCTTCTTCCGGTTCAGCACTTCGCTCCGGACGCTGCCGGAATCGACCGTAGTGAGATGGATCCGTTTCCCTTCATCCGCATCGGCGTACAGGATGTTGATATGTTTGCCGACCACCTCTTCGCGTGTGTATCCAAAGGTCCGCTGCGCCGCATCATTGAACTCCACGATGCGCCGTTCGTTGTCCACCGTGATGATCATATCCAGCGAACAGTTGATGATGCTCCGCGCATACCGTTCCGACGTGATGAGCGCCTCCTCGGTGCGGCGGCGCTCCATCACTTCCATCTGCAATGCATCGTTGATCCGTTCCAGTTCGCGGGCGTGCTGTTCGATCAGGCGGTGGGAGCGGCGGAGTTCATCCTCGCTCCGTTTGATCCGTTCCAGTGCACGGATGCGGGAGAGGAGTTCCTGATTGGACACGGGGAGCACCAGGTAGCCGTCTGCACCGGAATCCAATCCATGGGACTGGCTGAGACTTTTGATCTCGATACTGGAGATGAGCAGGATGAGCGCGGCATAGGTGCGGGGGTCCGCTTTCAGTCTCCGGCAGACATCCACGCCGCTGATATCCGGAAGGACGACATCCAGGAGGATGATATCGACCGGCTGTTCCTGCACGATGCGAAGCGCATCCGTACCGTTCTCAGCGGTCAGAACGCGGTACCCTTCACCGGCGACGATGCGGGTGTGGATCTGCAAACGACTCTCGGAATCGTCAACAAGCAGTACGGTGAGGGACGGTGTATCCATGGGGCCTCCGCGATCGGTGTGGATGGATCAATGATAGTGCATGCTCGACCGGAAGAACAGACCGGAAGCCCCCTTCCGAAATATAGAAAAAAATGGAAGATGCGAAACTCTTCGGACCGGATTTTCTTGCGGTACCGGAGTGCGTCATGCCCTTGCGGCGTTGCGGAGGTCCGAAAGAGGTGATTCCGGCGTGAAACAGCGGGATATGACGGAACGGAGGAGGAGGTCCAACCTGTGATACAGCGCAACCATGCAACCGGATGCAAGAATGGTGCGAGATGAGTGGAGTGATCCCGGCAGGAATCGAACCTGCAACCCACAGCCCCGCCTGACCAATAGTAACAACTTGTTATTCAGTCGGGCAGGCCCGTCCACCCGACTGACATCGGTCAGGCGGGTGGGTTAGAAGGCTGTTGCGAAGGAAGGATTGAGCGCAGATACCGTTTCCTGGCGGTCGATTTTAGATACTTTTCGTGAACGCGAGTTTCAGTTCGTGATGGAAATGTAGCAATATAGATGATACGGTAAGGTCTTCTGGCTTTGGTGGAGCGCACATATCCGGATTGGTGCTGATGGAACCGTCTCTGAAGGTTGTTCGTCATTCCCACATACAGCCAGCGGGAATGCATGCTTTCAAGAACGTAGACAGTGATCATTGTGATCCCGGCAGGAATCGAACCTGCAACCCACAGCTTAGAAGGCTGTTGCTCTATCCAGTTGAGCTACGGGACCCAAAATGCATGTCAAGGAAATGTAAACGAAGCGAATCCCGGCGCAACATCGCAGAACGATCCGGTCGTACTGCCAAACGATGCTATACATCGCACGGGCAATTCAATATACGAATCCTGAAAATTGATTCAAAATATCACCGATGTACGGTGATTGATCTTTAATTTTCCCTAACACAAGTTGCTTTCCTCTCTAAATTGCTTTACTTTTAGCCGGACAGAGAAACCTTCCCCACCCATTTTCGCAGCGAACATGACGAGCAAAAAAGAGGAACAAGAAACGAAACGTATCCTTATCGTGGAGGACAATAAGGATATTGCCCTTCTGGTGGAACGTCGTCTTTCCAAAATGTTCGCTGTGGATATCGCTGTGAACGGTGAGGATGCCACTGTCAGTATCAACGCCAATCCCTACGACCTGATCATCCTCGATCTGAGCCTTCCCAAGAAATCCGGTTTCGATGTGCTGAAGGATATGCGCAAGAAATCGGCCTATCCTCCCGTGCTGATCCTTTCCGGACTCAATGCGGTGGAGGATAAAGTGAAAGGACTCAAACTCGGGGCGGATGATTATCTTGCCAAGCCGTTCGACGTGAAGGAGCTCGTGGCACGCATCGAAGCACTGCTGCGCCGCGTCCCGTCCGCACAGGAGATCGTAAAGCTCGCCGCCGGTGACCTGGAGATGGACCTCGTTGCCCGCAAGGTGGTCCGCGCCGGCAGCGACATCCCGCTCAGTCCCAGGGAGTTCGCACTGCTTGAGTATCTGCTCCGCAAGAAGGACAAGGTCGTTTCCCGCAAAGAGATCGCGGAAGAGGTGTGGGGTCACAAGTTCGACGCCGGCACCAATTTCGTCGATGTCTACATCAACTATCTGCGCAAGTCGGTCGATAAGGATTTCCCGAAGAAGCTGATCCATACCGTCTATGGACAAGGCTTCGTCCTGAAACAGGAAGACTGACCCCGGATCCGTGTCCTCACGAACCCCAGCCGCACACTTCCATTCCGCTGTACTCCGTTGGTATACTGCGCACCGCCGTCCGCTGCCGTGGCGCCGTACATCCGATCCATATAGGATCGTGTTGTCCGAGGTGATGGCGCAGCAGACGCAGGTGTCACGTGTTGCCGTTTATTATAGAGCGTGGCTGAAACAGTTTCCCTCCTTTTCTGCACTTGCTTCCGCTCCGGCAGCCGACGTACTCCGTGCATGGTCTGGTCTCGGTTACAACAGCCGCGCACTCCGGTTCCACCAACTCGCGCAGACCGTGGTGCAGCAACACCGATCACGCCTTCCCCGTGACCCGGAAGCATTGCAGCAGCTTCCCGGCATCGGCCGGTACACCGCCCACGCGCTCTGCTCCTTCGCGTTCGGGATGCATGTGCCGGTCGTCGATGTGAACATCCGGAGGATCATCACCCGCTGGACGAAGAAGGTCGGAACATCCTCCGAAGTCTTGCCGGAGAAGGAATCGTGGCAACTGGCCGAAGGACTGCTCCCGGTTTGCAGGAGCAGTGACTGGAATCAGGCATTGATGGACTTCGGCGCGATGGTCTGCACCGCCCGGCGGCCCAAATGCGATGTGTGTCCTGTCGCTTCATACTGCCGTTCCGCGCATTCCCGTACATTCCTCACCATTCAGACCAAAGAGCGGAAGAAGGAACCGGTCTGGCGAGGAATCCCGCGTCGGTTATACCGGGGGAAACTGCTGAAGCTGCTGCACCATCATGCACTCACTGCGGAGGAAGCAGCATCCGCACTGTGGTCCGATGCCGGAGCGAAGGATGCGGAGTGGACGGAACGATTGCTCGATGCGATGGTGCGCGACGGTCTGCTCTCCCGGCACGGGAAACGGTTCAGGATGACAACGGTATGAGTTATCGTCACACAGAGGAACTGCACGCGGCATTCCGGAAGAAACGCGCGGCGATCCGCCGGCGGCTCCGCGAGTACCGCGCGGTGCCGGTGAGCGGCTACTTCTACGAGCTGGTCTACTGTCTCATGACGCCGCAGTCCAGCGCCGTGAATGCTGCAAAAGCACAGCAGCGGTTCGAGGAGGCCGATCTGCTGCACCGGGAGATCGATCCCGAACCGTTCCTGTTCACCCGGGAATATTACATCCGGTTCCACCGCACGAAGGCCCGGCATATCACCGAGATGAAAAGGAACTACGCGCTGATCGAAGCGGTCACCATCGGTCCGATGACGGCGGAAGAGAAGCGTGAATGGTTCGTCCGCAATGTGAAGGGACTCAGTTACAAGGAAGCGACGCATTTCCTAAGGAACATCGGCAGGAATGACGGTCTCGCGATCCTGGACCGGCACATCCTGAAGAATCTCCGGCGGTACGGCGTGATCCGTTCCATCCCTGCCACACTCACAAAGAAGCGGTATCTGAGCATCGAACGGAAGTTCCGGCGGTTCGCGGAGGAGGCCGGCATCACCGTGGACGAGCTGGACCTCCTTTTTTGGAGCGCCGAGGCGGGTGAGATTTTGAAATAGAGCGTAAATCATCGTACATTACAGAAAAAGACCATGGCCCAACAGAATTCGTTCGATATCGTCTCTGAAGTGAACATGCAGGAAGTGGACAACGCGCTGAACCAGGCGCGCAAGGAGGTCCAGACCCGCTATGATTTCAAGGACTCCAAGACCACCATCGACTTCGCGGAGAAGGAGAAGGTGGTGACCATCCATACGGAGGATGAGTTCCGCCTGAAGGCGGTGGTGGATGTCCTGCAGAGCAAGTTCATCAAGCGCGGTATCGCCATCAAGACGCTCAAGTACGGTGCAGTGGAACCGGCCACGGCCGGCACCGTCCGCCAGAAGATCACCATCCAGGTCGGCATCGATAAGGAGAACGCCAAGAAGCTCGTGCAGATCATCAAAGAGACCAAGATCCGGGTGCAGGCCTCCATCATGGAGGACCAGGTGCGCGTGCAGGGGAAGGACAAGGACGATCTGCAATCCGTCATCGCCCACCTGCGCGGCATCGATTTCCCGCTCCCGCTCCAGTTCACCAATTACCGCTGATGGTGCGCCCGCTGACCGGCATACTCATCCTCTGCGCCGCACTCCTCACGGCATCAATGCCGGCGCCGCTGCATGCCCAGTCCGATACCATCGTTCTCCGCACCGCCGCATCCGCCGCTGCGGTACCGGTGCTCCGCACCGATTCCGGTTCCTATCTTCCCATCCGTTCGCTCTCCGCGTTCCTCGGTGCGGACCATTACGAGAACCGCGCACTCCGGAAACTGGAAGTGAAGTTCCCGCGCTCCACCGTGAAGTTCACCGCCGGCAACGCGTTCGTCGTGGTCAGCTCCGCCTCGTCCAAACGGAACAAAGTGTACCAGCTCACCCTGCCGGTCCTGTTCACTGCCGGCGCCTATTACGCTTCTGCGGATGAACTGCCGGGATTGTTCCGGCTGACCGGTGATTCAACGCTCTCCGTTGCCGAAGCGGGTTCGACCGCACCGGCGGTCCCCGCCGCTGCTCCGGTCGTGACCGGACTCTCGGTGGAGGAGAAGAAGAACGGCACGCTCTTCCGCATTGCCCTCACCGCTCCGGTGCGCGATTTCAACCGCTCGCTGCAGGTGGGGGATTGGGTCTATGTGACGCTGCCGGGTGCGCAGTGCGACACCGTGGCCTTCGATACCACGTTCGCCTCCGGCATCATCCGCCGTGTGAAACCGGTCCAGTCCGAGACCTCGCTGCAACTCTCGCTCCAGGTGCGCGGCAAGGTCGCACAGTCCGAGATCGTGCAGGACCCGCTCAGCAACGACATCCTGCTGACGCTCATCCCGCCGGAACCGGAACCGCCGAAGACAGCGGCGGTCGATTCGGCTGCGCTGCTGCGCAAACAGAACGAGAAGGCTCGACAGGATGTGGTGCGCTCCATCGCCAAGCAGAAACAGAAATGGAAACTCGATGTGGTCGTGATCGATCCGGGCCACGGCGGACATGATCCGGGTGCGATCGGCATCATCGGCACGCGGGAGAAGGATATCACGCTCGGTATCGCCCTGAAACTGGGCGAGATGATCCGCAAGGAACTGCCCGATGTGAAGGTGGTCTTCACCCGCAAGACCGACCGGTTCGTGGAACTGTACCGCCGCGGTCAGATCGCGAACGAGAACGAAGGGAAGCTCTTCATCAGCATCCACTGCAATTCCACCGAACGGAAACCCTCCTCTGCGAACGGTTTCGAGATCTACCTGCTCCGTCCCGGCAAGACCGAGGATGCCATCCGCATCGCCGAGAAGGAGAACGATGTGGTGAAACTGGAAAAGGACTATGAGGACCGGTACCAGGAGCTGACCGAGGAGAACTTCATCATCCTGACGATGGCGCAGAGCGCGTATGTGAAGCAGAGCGAACGCTTCGCCGAGATGCTGGAGGAGACGATGAGTGCACAGATGGAAGGGATGCGGCAGCCGGTGAAACAGGCGGGATTCTACGTGCTCGTCGGCGCTTCCATGCCGAATGTGCTGCTGGAATCCGGCTATCTTTCCAATGTGAAGGATGAGAAGTTCCTCCGGAGCCCGGCCGGTCAGCAGAAGATCGCCACCGCCATCCTGAATGCGCTCAAAGGGTACAAGAATGAGTATGAGGATGAGAATCGGTAAGTAAAGAGACCAGTAAAAAGCTGTCGGCTGTCAGCTATCAGCTATCAGTGAACGACCTCATCTTTAAAAAGAACCTGCATTCTGCGGCTGTTCTATGATCCCGGAGCAGCAGGACACTCACCTGACATAGGACTATGAAGAAAAAATCCCCTTCGCTCGCCACACGCGCCATCCACGGAACGAAACTCCATCCCTACAAAGGTCCCGTCACCCTGCCGATATACCAGACATCCACGTACCGGTTCGAGAATTCGAACGATGCGGTGCTGTATGCGAACGGGGACCCTAACGTCTACGTCTATTCCCGGTACCATAACCCGTCGGTGGAAGAGGTGGAAGCGAAGCTGGCGACGATGTACCATGCCGAAGCAACCGTGCTCTTCTCTTCCGGCATGGCGGCGATCTCCACGGCGATCCTCTCCGTCGTCTCCGCCGGGGATGAGATCCTCTCTACGCCGGCGCTGTACGGCGGGACGTACCGGTTCTTCCGTGATGTGCTGCCGAAGTTCGGTGTGACGGTCACGTATGTGGACCCGAAGGACCTGGCGGCCTGTTCCGCGCTCGCTACTCCGAAAACGAAACTCTTCTTCTGTGAATCGCCGACCAATCCGACGGTGGAACTGGTGGATCTGTACCGTGCGATCGCCGAAGTGAAGAAAGCGGAGAAGAAGCACCGGACGCGGATCGTGACGATGCTGGACAATACGTTCGCCTCCGTTCTGCATCAGGACCCGTTCGCCATCGGGTTCGATCTGGCGGTGGAGAGCGCCACCAAGTACATCGGCGGCCACAGCGATCTGCTGGCCGGTGCGGTGATCGGCACGAAAAAGGATCTGAAGCAGGTGCGTCAGGTAGCCAAGTATCTCGGCGGCTGCGCCGATCCGTTCGCGGCATTCCTGATCTCGCGCAGTCTGAAGACCTTCGAACTGCGCGTGCAAAGGCAGACGGAGAATGCGATGGCGCTCGCGAAAGCGCTGGAGAAACATCCGAAAGTGCTCCGGGTGCTCTATCCCGGATTAAAAAGCCATCCGCAGCATGCCCTGGCGAAGAAACAGATGAGCGGTTTCGGTGCGATGCTGCTGATCGAAGTGAAGGGCGGGGTGAATGGGGCGGCGAAGGTGTGCGACTCGCTCTGTGTGGCAGTGAACGCGATGTCGCTCGGCGGTGTTGAGACATTGGTGAGCATCCCTGTCTACTCATCCCATGTGAACATGAGCGATGCGGAACTGGCGATGCACGGCGTTACCCCGGGAATGATCCGCATCTCGGCGGGGGCGGAAGGGATCGATGACCTGATCGGGGATTTCCGTCAGGCGCTGGACCGGCTCTGAGCGGCCGGAACCTCATCCACAGGAACTACGACCATGCCACTCTCCATCAATATCATCGACGGAAGCAATTATTTCAAAGGACTGCTGCTGCTTATCCGCAAGGACCGGCAGGTGACCGAGAGCGAGATGGCGCTGATGCGCCGCATCGGGAAGTCTCTCGGCTTCGAACGGGAGTTCTGCGACCAGGCGATCCGGGACATCCTGGACAATGAGTACATCGAGGATACTCCGCCCCGGTTCTCCAGCAAAGAGGTCGCAGAGAAGTTCGTGAAGGACGGACTCGCCATCGCCTGTTCGGACCAGGTCTGCCATCCGGCCGAGGAGACATGGCTCCGCACCGTCTGCATCCTGAACGGTCTGGACGAGCAGTGGTTCCGCGTAACGAAAGCGCAGATGCTGGTGCAGCAGCATGAACACCATGCACCGGTGATCGAAGCAGAGGATATCGTGGTGCAGTACACCGGAGCAGCGGATAAGAATCCGGCCTGAATCCGCACCATACGAAAGATCGCATGATGAACGCCCGCACTGCGGGCTTTCGTCATTTATGAGCGGACGGGTTCTCCCGGACCATTACCACCAGGAGAAGGAGCGAGAGGAGTGCGATGCCGGCACCGGTGCCGAATGCGGCCGGGGCGCCGAATGACGCATAGAGGAATCCGAAACCGATGCTGGCGGGGAGTGCGGCGATGCCGGTGGCGAAGTTGAAGAGGCCGAACGCACTGCCGCGCAGGGAGGCCGGAACGAGGTCGGCCACGAATGCCTTTTGTGCCCCTTCGGTGAACGCATAATAGACCGCATAGATGGTGAACAGGAAGAATGTTCCGCCGATACGCCACCCCTCCGGCAACAATTCCAGCAGAGCGAATCCGATATAGACCGACGCATAGATCGTCCATCCGATGCCGATGACGCGTTTACGGCCGATGCGGTCCGAGAGGGCGCCGAGCGGCGTGGAGAAGAGCACCTTCACCACATGGAAGAAGGACCAGACCATCGGCAGGAAGATGACCGCCGCGAACTGCGCGCGGGTCGCTACGTCCGGGAAGGTGTTGATCATCGCATCAAGGAACGGTACGGAACGGAGGAACGTGCGGAGCGTTTCGTTGCCGGTCATCACCTCCTGGATACGGAAGAGCATGAAGGCGTCGGAGGAATTCCCGAGCGTGAAGAGTCCGGCGGTGATGAGATACCGGGTGAAGTTGCCGCCCAGCGAGCGGATGGAGAAGGACGCACCGTTCCCGGCATTCAGTCCGTCCGTATTCTCCCGGACGAACAGTGTCAGCGTCAGCACGGCGAGGGCGCCGGGGATCACGGAAAGGAGGAAGGTGGTGCGGAGGATGACCGGCAGGTCGGAGTATCCCAGTCCGAGGATCAGCGCGGCGAGCGTGCCGATGCCGAGGAACGGACCGATGACCGCGCCGCCGTGGTCCATGGCGCGGTGGAATCCGTAGGCGCGGCCGCGGACATTGTCGGCAACGGAGGAGGCGATGAGCGCGTCGCGGGGGGAGGTTCTGATCCCTTTCCCGATACGGTCCACGGAGCGGATGAGCGCGATCTGCCATGCACTGGTGACGAGACCGATCAGCGGGCGGGTGAACGAGGAGATGGTGTATCCCAGCACGACGAGCGCTTTCCGTTTCCCCATCCGGTCGGACATGATGCCGCTGGCGAGTTTCAGCATCGATGCGGTGGTCTCGGCGACCCCTTCGATGATCCCCAGCAGCACGGCGCCCGACCCGAGTGTGGCGACGAAGAGCGGCAGGAGAGGATAGCTCATCTCCGTCGCGGCGTCGGTCAGCAGACTGACCACGCCGAGGATGACGACGTTCCGGGGTACCCGTGCGTTCTTCATTCCGCTCCTGTGCTGTTCAGCCTTTCCGGTGCTGCTTCTTGTACTCCTTCTGGAATTTCCCGAGTTTCTTCTCCCGCGCCTTCCGTTCCTGCTGCTTGGTGATGTCGGTCTTGGAGGCGATGAACTCCGCTTCCTTCAGCAGTTTCAGAAAACTGATGTACCGTCCTTCGTCCAGCGAACCGTCGTCGATGGCGGACCGTACGGCGCATCCCGGTTCATCGTGATGGGTGCAATCGGTGAACTTGCACTGCAGGCCGAGTTCGATGATGTCGGCGAAGGTGCTGTCGGTGCTGGGATCCGCTTCCCACAGACCGATCTCGCGGAGGCCGGGGGTATCGATCACACAGCCGCCGGAGGGGAGCGGGATGAGTTCGCGGTGGGTGGTGGTGTGCTTCCCTTTGGAGTCCTCGGCGCGGACCTCCTGTGTGGCGAGTTTCTCGCGTCCCAGCAGCCGGTTGATCAGGGTCGATTTGCCGGCGCCGGAGGAACCGACGAAGCAGACGGTGACATCGTCCGTGATGAACTTCCGGATCTCATCCAGATGCTCCATGGTTTTTGCGGAGTAGGCGATGACCGGTGCACTCTTCGCGACCGCGTGCACCTCATGCAGCACCTCGCGGAGCGTCTCCGGCGCATGCAGGTCCGTCTTGCTAAGCAGGATCACCGGCGCGGCGCCGCTCTGCGATGCAACGACGAGGAACCGCTCCAGCCGGCGCAGGTTGAAATCGTTGTCGAGTCCCTGCACGATGAAGACGATATCGACATTCACCGCGATGATCTGTTCCTCCATCTCCTTGCCGGAGGTCTTGCGGGAGAGGGTGGTGGTACGGGGGAGGATGTGATGGATGATGCAGGGGGAATCGCCGTCGTACAGCTGCACCGCCACCCAGTCCCCGACAGCGGGATAATCCTTGCGGGTGACCGCTTCGAACATCATCTTCCCGGTGATCTCGGCGTTCCGTTCCTCTCCGTTCACGAGGATCACGTAGCGTCCTTTGTGCTCGGCGATGACGCGGGCAACGGTGTGTCCTTCTTCGGTCCGGTCCGGCCGGGGGATATGGCGGGGATGGGCGCTCATTCGATGACGGCGGTCGCTTCGATCTCGATGAGGTACTCCGGCGCGATCAAGCGGGAGACCTCGACCATGGTGGTGCAGGGACGGATGGTGCCGAACACTTCGCCGTGGGCGCGGCCGTACTCCTCCCACCGGGAGATGTCGGTGACGAACATCCGCGTCCGCACAACGTCCCCCATGCTCGCGCCGGCCTCCGCCAGCGCCCGCTCGATAATCTCGAAGCAGCGCCGCGCCTGTGCATAGGCGTCCCCCGCCCCGTGAATGGTGCCATCCGGGTTGGCGGAAGTGGTGCCACTCAATGCCACGAAGTTCCCGGCGCGGACAGCCCGCGAATAGCCGAAGGGCCCTTCCCAGGGGCCGCCCGACGAGATTCGAGTGCGGGTCACTGGTCTCCCTCGCTGGAAGCAGGATTCGCGGGTTCGTCCCAGAGTGCAGGCTGAGTGGCCCCGCGCGGAGGCTCGATCCCCAGGTGCCGGTATGCTCCGGCGGTAGCCACCCGTCCCCGCGGCGTGCGCTGCAGGAAACCTCGCTGCAGCAAGAACGGCTCGTACACGTCCATGATCGTGTCCGCCTCCTCACCGATGGAAGCAGCGATCGTGTCCAGGCCTACCGGTCCCCCGGCGAACTTCTCCACGATGCAGCGGACCACCAGCCGGTCCGTCTCGTCCAGGCCGAGGTCGTCGATCTCAAGCAGCGCCAGCGCATCGCGCGTTGACCCAAGGGAGATGGCGCCGCCTCCTCGCACCTCCGCGTAGTCGCGCACCCGCCGCAGAATGCGGTTCGCGATTCGCGGCGTCCCGCGGGACCGCCGGGCGATCTCCTGGGCGGCGTCGTCGGGAAGCGCTACCCCGAGGATCT
>JABWAK010000241.1 GCA_013361065.1 Bacteroidota bacterium | reverse complement strand
GGAGCAGGAGTACTTCCTGATCGACCGCGGCTACTATAATGAGCGTCCCGACCTGAAGCAGACCGGCCGTACGCTGTTCGGCAAGACCCCGGCGAAGCATCAGCAGCTGGAGGACCAGTACTTCGGCAACATCCCCGAACGCGCCTTCGCGTTCATGACGGAGATCGAGAACGAATCGTACAAACTCGGTATCCCGCTCAAGACCCGTCATAATGAGGTCGCCCCGAATCAGTTCGAAGTGGCGCCGATCTATGAGGATGTGAACATCGCCATCGACCACAACCAGATCCTGATGGACCTGATGGACCGCGTGGCACAGCGCCATAATCTGGCCGTACTGCTGCATGAGAAACCGTTCGCCAATGTGAACGGCAGCGGCAAGCATTGCAACTGGGCGCTCGGTACGGACAAAGGGGAGAACCTGCTGAATCCCGGCAAGACCCCGCAGTCCAACCTGCAGTTCCTGGTCTTCCTGGTCGCGACCATCAAAGCGGTGCACAAACATGCGAAGCTGCTCCGTGCCTCCATCGCCACGGCGCATAACGACCACCGCCTCGGCGCCAACGAAGCGCCGCCGGCCATCATCTCCGTCTTCCTCGGCGAACTGCTCACGCGCGTCCTCGAGGACCTGGAGAAGGGGAAGGTGACCACCGATTCCGATCAGGCATGGCTCAACATCGGCATCGACAAGATCCCGGAGATCCCGAAGGACAATACGGACCGGAACCGTACCTCGCCGTTCGCCTTCACCGGCAACAAGTTCGAGTTCCGTGCGGTCGGCTCCAGCCAGTCCCCCTCGACCCCCATCACGGTGCTCAACACCGCCATGGCGGAATCGCTCGATGAGCTCCGTCTGCAGATCGAGAAGGGGATCGCAGCCGGCAAGGACCTCAACACCGCAGCGGTGGAAGTGCTCCGTAAGACCGTCATCGAATCCAAGAAGGTCCTCTTCGGCGGGGACGGCTATTCCGATGCATGGCACAAGGAAGCGGCCAAGCGCGGTCTGCCGAACATGAAGACCTGTCCCGAAGCGCTCGCATCGTATCTGACCAAAGAGGCGGAACATCTCTTTACGAAATACAAGGTCTACAATGAGCGGGAGATCGAGGCGATCTACCATATCGACATCGAGAACTACATCAAGCAGGTGGAGATCGAAGCGCAGGTCGCGAAGAGCATGGCAGTGACATCATACTTCGCCGCCGCCACCACCTACATCACCGAACTCTCCCAGACCGTCAGCGGACTGAAAGCAGCGCTCGGCAAAGGGGACAAGGGAGCAAAAGCGGTCACCGGTGTGGTGAAGAACCTCTCCACACTCGTTGCGCAACTCACGGTGGAAGTGGCCGGACTGGAAAAACAGCTCCAGGCCGCCCGCAAGGTGGAGGATATCAAGAAGAAAGGGGCCGCGTATCTGGCGGTCCGCAAGCAGACCGATGCCGTCCGCGCTGTTGTGGATGGATTGGAAGAGCTCGTTGCCGGCGACCTCTGGCCGGTGCCGAAATACTCGGACATGATCGTCGGTCTCTGATCGACACCGTTCTGCCCGTTCCACCACAGAACCCCGAAGGCAACTTCGGGGTTCTGCATTTTAAATGACGGTGAGCGTCACCGGAAGAACAATTATCCATTGGTGACGCTCACCTTCAGTCCAGGTGACGCTCACCCACAATTAATCTTCAACCTTCGCAAGGTTTCTGCTAACCTGTAGCCGGGATGGTTCATCCCGGCCTTGGAATGCGAACCCAAACCGCAGAGCTCGCAAAGAACGCAAAGGAGAAGGAAAGAAAAGAAAAATAGCCTGCCAAACATGATGTTGATCGACTCTCCAGAGTCGATCTATGATAACCTTGCGAAGGTTGCAACGCAATAAATCCTCAACCTTCGCAAGGTTTCTACTAACCTGTAGCCGGGATGGTTCATCCCGGCCTCGAATCAATCCATCTCAAGCCATTTAAGCCAAGTAAATGAGGCGAAACAAGCAATCCCGTAAATGGACTATTCCTCAAATGGCAAAAAATATCTTTTTCCATCTTGCTACTCTTCTGCTGGGAGATTAGATTTCGAAGAATAGTTAGGCCATCGCCACCTCAGGACGTCTTCGTATCGACGACACACTACAATGAAATACCACAGTATCATAATATTGCTCTGTGCGGTGCTGTTGTTGGATGCCCAATCCAATAATGAGACTCTCTTTCGCCGTTCCAGCAAAGTGAGTAATTTTAATTTCTATGTTTACAATAACGGAATGCTATTTCGGGATATCATTGATCCTCGAAATGATAATACTCAAACTGCCGTATATTCCGCAGAATGGCCAAGAAATTCTGGCCATATTGCACCTGAATACATGGGATATGGGTTAGTTTTCTTTGGGAAAAAAGGTGGTCGTCCCTATGCATCTGATGTATCATATTTCTGGGACAGGAGAGTGCCAGATAAGAGCATATTCAATCAAATGGTGCCCGGACGAATTGGAGATATTAAAGCACCGTCTGATCCAAAATTTAATGGAATCGGATGGAAGTATGTCGATGATCCCGATTATATAGTCTATTCAAGTCTCGACTATAATGGCAAGGGAGTCGATAACAGTGGTAGCAATTTCAATGATTGGCCTATTCGGGAAGTGAACGGGCAACAAAAATATGTTTTCGATCCTTTAGACAGGAAGCACTATCCTCCTGTTTATTTGTCAGACGAAGATATGTTTTGTGTGTACAAGGACACGGATACCAGAGCGGACAAAGAGTATTCAGATACATCAACGACTACTCTTCCTCTGGGACTAGAAATACAACAATATATTTATTCGTGGGGAATGAGTCCGCTTAATGATATAATCGTACTTCGCTACGATGTTATAAATAAAAGCGGTGCAGATCTGGATAGCTGTCACATCGTTTTTGCCACAGGATTGGATGTGGCATCACTTCCTTACACCTCAAATTCCAGTTTTATTTATGGGAAGAGTATATTGCATAAGACCGGACCCAATGGCTTGGCATACTTCAAGACAATGCCGTTGAGTTTAAGTGTTAAACCATCGCCTTGGATCTCTATTCCACCACCCGCAGCTATTGCATTTCCGATTTTACAAAGTCCTCAAGGTTATAGCAATAATGAAGTAGGATTGTCTGATATAATGTATCCTGATTCCTCTTATAACAGTTTGGGGTTAAAAGGTGATTCGGTTAAATATCATTATTTTACGAACAAGCAATTATATCAAAAAACTCCAGCATTCGATCCCGATCAACCTAAAGGGTATTTTGATTTAACCCCGACTCTCTTCTCCGGTCCATTTCCGTTGAAAGCGAACGATACCGCCCGTTATGTTTTCAGTTATATGTTTATGCGGGATACCAATGATATTTTTGAAATGCAGAACCTCCTGATCCGCATGCACGCGAACAACTACCAGCGACCTAGCCCTCCGCCTTCGGCCACACTCACCGGCAAGGGACTCAACAACTCGGTGCGGCTGCAGTGGAACAGCGTTTCGGAGCAGGCAACAGATATCATCGTCCCGGACAGCCTCGGTAAACCGTTCAAAGGATATCGTCTGCTCAGAGCCCAGCGCAAGGAAGGTCCGTACGTGGAGATAGGGAAGTGGACCACCGACTC
>JABWAK010000240.1 GCA_013361065.1 Bacteroidota bacterium | reverse complement strand
CCGGGCAATGCGGCACGGTCATTCCCCAGCATCAGCGGTGCGAAGGTATCATTGGTCAGCACCGCAGGAAGCAACGATGCTGCGGAACTGCCGCTGCCGAGCGACATGAGTGTACCGGAACGGATGCTGGTGTTCACTCCCAGGTTCATCGTCAGGGAGAAAATGTTGGTGCGCGATGCCATATACGTCACTCCCGGTTCACGGAACAGGAACCGGGGTGTATCGATCACGGTATGGTTGGCCGTTCTGACAAGCGTGCCGTTGTTCGGGGCGTACTGCAGCAGTGAGAGTTCCTTCCCCGCGGTACCGAACTGCAGAGTGCCGTTGTCCGCGGATTCATACAGCAGCGGCGTGGTGATGGCGGACGCTGCGGAGAACGATGCTGCGGTATCAGCGAGCGGTTTCGTCCGGTCGTTCGTCCGGAAGAGATGGACCGCTGTGGAGGTTTGTCCGGCGATCCCGCGGAACACCGGTCCCATATTCGCATCACCGAGGGACGGCACAACCACCGGCTGACGGCGGCCGCCGTACGGAGCGAAGAGACCGGTCGTATTGTTCTGGAACGGTGCGAGCGTCCGGTCCAGCACATAGATGGAGTCACCGCTGGTGTAGATCACTTCCTGGGTACCGTTCCCGTCGATATCCGCAATCATGGGACTGTCATCATTCCCGGTACCGATGTTGGGGCGTTTGCGCGATGTGATCAAACGGACCGGGGCGCTTGTGCGGTCCACCACCGCGGTCATGCGGACACCCTGCGCGGAAAAATCCCTGATGGTCACACCGGACCGTGCGAAGGTATTGGTGAGCGAATTCGGCAGTGTCGTCTCGCTGAACGTATTGGTATAGTTCGGGAAAATATTGCCGCTGAACCAGTAATCGATCGGTGAACCATCCTCCGTACCGGACGCGGGATCGCCGAAGGGATAACTCTTGCCGATATCCTGTGAACCGTCCGCTTCCTCCAGGTCGACCCCTCTGCGCGTTGCATCCGCGTTCACCGAATTGGATGCAATGGTCCGTTCGATGACCGACTCATCGATATGCCAGATGAGGATACCGCCGTAATATTTATTGTTGGTGTTCACCAGCCCGGGCAGACTCCAGTCAAGTTCCTCCACATCCACGACGGTACCGTAGACGGAATCGATGCCGCTGTTCGAATAGAAGGTGGTATCCATCGGAAAGACGAGGGTCCGTTCACTCCCCTTCCATTTGACTGTGACCGTGTTCCCGTTGCTGTTCACATCGCGGTGACGGTTCTCGATCAGGTAGTATTCCTTCGCACTGATCGGGACCTTATAGACCGTATCGTTCCCTGTGGAATGCAGACCGGCTGCAGGAAGCGAGAGCATCGCATTCCCCGGCACCTCGATCGGGGTCGTCCAGCCGAGGCGGATCTTCTCCCACGCACTCGGTTCGGGCGGTGCCATGCCGTAGAAGCTGAAGATGGACTGTCCGTCCATCAGTCCGAACCGGCCAATGGCGGTCTTTCCGGTCTTCGTGTCGAACAGATCCGGGAGACCCAGATGACTGCCGATGCTGGCCACGAGAAGGCCGTTAAGGCCGAGTTTCAGCACGATATCGCCGCCCACGCCGGGAATGCGGCGCACCTCGGTCTCCGGAAGGACCACGGTGTTCGGGATCTTGAACGAACTGTTCTTCAGGGTGATGCCGGTGAAGGAACTGCCGAAGAGCGAACGGAGTGCATCGAAACTGAAATAGAGGGACGGAAGGTCGAGCGGCGTCGGATCGTATCCCAGCGCGGCACGAAGGTCGATATCCTTGCCGACGCCGGCGTGGAACACAGCGAACATCCCGTACTGCTCGAACGGGAATCCGGGATAGAGGGAATCAGCCGCCTTCCAGGCCTCGTCGATCATCGCAGCGAGCGGAAGGTTGCCGCCGATCGGCGCATAGTCCTTCATCTGCTTCTTCAGTGTGATCACACGGCCGAGCACCGTGGCTGCCACGAACTGCTTCTGATTGGAGGCGCGGGAGTAGTAGTTGTTCGCGAAGCGGAAGTGGTCCGCTACATATGCGGAGTCATGCGGCGGCGGATCGATGATCCGTTCGTCCGTTGCGGTGAGGTCGAACTGTCCGTTCCCGGAGGTACGGGAATCGGCATCGGTCTGGAACTGCACCATGATCGCCAGGATGCGCAGAGTATCGGGGAAGAGGGCCGGAGCAGCGCGGCGCTCGGTCCGCGGCGCTTCTGCATGCAGCGGATGGGAAAGACGCTGCGCCGCAAGCAGATGGCTGCACAGAAGAAGGAGCGAAAGGATTCTCATGGTCATGCGATGTCAACGGAACGGATGAGGACGGGGATCGATCGGCGCAGGAGGCGGCGGTCCGCGCTGCCTCCTGCACCGTCACACAGATCTGCTACTGCAGCATCCCGCCCCACAGGATGAGCAGCGTGAAGCGGAGCGTTTCCGACAAGGGGTGGTTCTCTTCGTTGGCGGAGATGTAGCTGAAATCGAAACCGTAGATGTCGTACCGCAGACCGGCGCCGAAGGTGTAGAAGTTCCGGTTGCCGTTCTTGGGGTCCTCCCAGAAACGGCCGAACCGGATGGCGACCTGTTTGTTGTACCAATACTCGAGACCGAGCGCGCGGTTGATGAAGCGGAGGTTATCGTCCAGCGTATTATTGGTGAACGAAGTGATGAGCGATTTCGGCAGTTCGTGGGAGGCGCCGTGCGTCCCCTTCTCCCGGTACACCATCAGCTTGGTGAAGTCGACCGCGATGGTGAGGCTGTTGAACTCATCCTTCATCGGCACGATGCCAAAGCCGAGACGGAGCTGCGTGGGGAGCGGATCGGCCTGTGCAGCATCGATGTACGTCACTTTCGGACCGAGGTTGGAGAGGTTCATGCCGATGCTGAAATGCTCGCCGATGTCCTCGTCCAGGAACGGGATCACCAGGGATTTCGGCCGGTAGAGGAATCCGATGTCGAAACTGAACGTATTGGCGATACCATCGCCCTGCTCCTGCGCCGTACCGATCGGAGAGAGACTGCTGTTGATGAACCGGAGATTGGTGCCGATGCCGAACTCGTCGGAGAGCTGTGTACCGTAACCGACCGTGACCGCCACTTCAAATCCTTTGAACCGGCCGATCTCGGTCGGGTCCTTCTCCGAGGTGATGATGAACTCGCCGAGGTTCAGATAGGTGATGCTGGAACCGAATGTACCGCCGTACTCCGGCATCTCCTGTTTGATGTTGAAATAATCATAGAACAGGTCGGACAGGTTGAACTGCGGCAGCCAGTTGGAGTGGGTGATGCTCACTTCCCCGCCGCTCTGGAATGCCAGACCGGCCGGATTCCAATGGATCGATGCGGCATCATCAGCAAGACCGGTCCCCGCCTCTCCCATTCCGCTGGCGCGGGAATTCGGCGAGATCATCAGGAACGGTACGGCCGACGAACCGGCCTGACCGAACGACGACTGTGACAATGCAGCAACCAACAGCACAAGACCAACTGCGCTTTTCATTCTTTTCATGCAATAACTCCTCGTATGATGATTCCTGTGAAATATAGCGAAAAATCGCATTTGTTCCCAACCGGTCCGGTCATCGCATGACCGCCATTTTCCCCACTGCTTCACTGGTATAGCGACCGTCGATGGT
>JABWAK010000239.1 GCA_013361065.1 Bacteroidota bacterium | reverse complement strand
CCTGCGCCGACGATCGCGATATCATATCCCTCGCCGTCAGTGTGGCGGGAAAGTGTGGCGATATGCGAGACCACATCGACCCCTTGTCTCACCGCATTCTTGATGAGTCCCAAACCGCCCAGTTCCCCGACAATGAACATCCCCGGTACCGTGGTCTCAAAGTGTTTGGAAAGTTCGGGCAGATCAGCACTGCGCCCCGGTTTCGCCATCAGCAGTTCGATGGCACCGACCGGACATGCCTCTGCGCAGAGTCCGTGCCCGATGCATTTCGCTCCATGGATGATGGTCGCCTTCCCTTCGATCAGTCCGAGGACCTCTCCTTCCGGACAGGCGCGGACGCAGGCGGCACAGCCGATGCAGCGCATCGCATCGATCTGCGGATGCATCATGGCTGCTTCCTGCAGTCCGCTGATCTTCATCTGCTGCAGTTTCTCCCGCGCTTTCGATTCCTTCTTCCGGAACCGGCGGAGGTACGGGATGACCGTGACTGCGATGAGCACGATGGTAATGAGCGCCGTGAGGATCGTTTCATTCATAGGCTGCGTTCAGAAGCGGATACCGATCTCTGCATAGACGCGGAGACTGTTCATGGTATTGTCAAAGATCCCGTCCACCGCCAGGGAGGAATACAGCGACCGGGAGAACCGGTAACTGCTGTTCACGGTCGCGGTGTGCGTGGTGTAGGTCTGTTTCAAGGACAGGATGGTGAATTGATAATAGTCGTACCGCAGCGATACCGCCAGCGTATGGAAGAAGGTCCTGTCCAGATCGACCGTCAGATTCTGTCCATCGGAATAGACACCGATGATATCCGCATAGCGGACACCGGCACCGACCTCGCTCCCCAGGATGTCGGCGATCCGATAGGCACCGCTCAGCGTCCGTGCATCGCGGGCATCCCCCTTCTTCGTCCGGTAGGAAAGGTTCGCCGACAGGGTCATGAAATACGGAAGCCGGACGGTGGCGCCGGCCCGGTACCCCTGCATGATGTTCTTGTCCAGCAGCGTGTCGGAGAAGCTCTTCATCGTTTCGAAGAGATAGACGGACCGGGAGCCGTCGAATCCCACATTGGTCGAGAGCCATTGCAACGGGTAATAATTAACGGAGAGGAATGTATTGGATAATTTAAAGGTCCGCTCCCTTACTCCTCCGTTGATGTCGTTCAGTTCGATCTCCGAACTCTCATAGATGGACAATTCGGGACCGGCCATGACGAAATGCTGCATGTAGATGAATTCCCTGTCCAGATTACCGCGGACCATCTGTCTTCCATAGGCGAGTGTGGCGTTGTACTGATGCAGGATATCCGGTCCGGTCCTCATATTCACAAACAAAGCGCCCTTCAGTTCCTCGCCGTCCACCTGAAGACCGCGCTCCTGCACTTTCGCGCCGGTCAGGAATCCGACGGTAAATAGGCCCTGCCGGAGGTAGAACTGTCCGCCGTCGAACGTGCCCATCCCGCCGACGAATTCCGAGGATAACCGTCCCACGCCGAACCCGGCAGCGGACGCAGGATCGTTCGACTGCAGGGAGAGATCGAAGAGCCTGTGCTTCAGTCTCTGAGAGCCTCCATACCGGCTGTAGATATCGGATAGGTCATAATAGGAACGTCCGTACATGGAAAGAACAAGACCGGACCCATACAGGTTTTGAATGTTCAGCCGCAGCAGGACCGACGGCTGACTGAGATTCAGTTTGGGATCCTCCGCCAGTGCGCCGATGTATTGGATGCCGGCCCTGCCGCTGACGATATTCTCGGTGCGCGGGACCTCCGTCGTATGCACCGGCAGCCGAACACCGCCCCGGACCGATGTATCCTGACGCGGCGTTACTGCTGCCGGCACCACTGGTGCGGCCGGAAGGACGACCGGTTTCTCAATGATGGCAGCATCACCGGCGGTGATCTGCAGCGTCTGAGTGATCACCGATGCCGATGCCGAACGTTTCGATACCGCAGTGATGAGCACGGAACCGATCCGCTCGCCGTTCCGGAATATCCTCACCGTATCTCCGGCAGCGAGACCTGCTTCCCGGCCCGCACTGATATAGACAGTGGAGGCCGCCACGTACGAGACCGCACTGCGCAGCTCGGTGATGGACTGCGCATCACCGGCCACAACGAGGCACACTGCCAATATCGATATCAAGAACATTCTCATCGGACGCTCGTCTGATTCCTCTCAATCACCGTCACCGGAAGGATGACACCGGTAACATGCGGTACTTTGATACAGATATCCATTCTCACCGCGGTGTTCGCTGTCCATCTCCTGCTTCCCGTGCTCGTGACAATTGATGCATTCGAAGGTGGCATAGTTCGGCGCCGCGGTATGGCAATCCGTGCACTCATTCCAACGGCCGGGCCGATGCTTCGCGCCAGCACCGATCGGGAAGTACTGTTCGTGCGGGAAGAAGGTGGCAGGTTTCCACGTGAGCGCACGGTGGCACTGTGCACACTCCTCCGGGAACCGGGCCGTGATGTGATCGGGGTTCTTTGCCGCAACGTACTCCTCCCGATGACAGGCAACGCAGGTGTTCGGTGTACCGGCATACCGACCATTGGTATGACAATCTACGCACGGGACCGCTTCGTGGATGCCGGTCGTCGGGAACTGGGTCTTCTTATGATCGAAGCCGGACCGCCAGGTGGCGGCACCGGCATTGTGGCATTCCTGACAGTCACCCGAGAAGCCATTCTTCCGGTGATCGACCGTCACTGCCTTGTCATACTCCTGCCGGTGACACAGCAGGCACTGCGACGGCGTACCGCGGAAGCGTAGATTGGTATGGCACTGCCGGCAGTCCGTGGTACGATGCTGACCGTACAGCACAAATGCCGTGGTCGAATGATCGAATGCTGCCGATGACCGGAGTGCGGTCCACCCTTCCGTCGTGTGACAATCGGTGCAGGCATGCTGCAGCGGTCCATGCACGGACTCCTGACCGAGGCACGGGATCGAAACGGCCAATAGGATGATGAATATTCGCATCAGTCATTCCCTGCCGGTCGGGTGGCACCGGTAACACGCAGCGCTCTCGTACACATATCCTGCCTTCCCCCGGTGTTCATTATCCATACTGGTCTTATTATGCTCATGACAATCGATGCAGGAGAAGACCTTGAAATTGGTCGGATTGGTATGGCAATCAGCACAGGTGGTCCAGCGGCCGGGCCGGTGCTTATCCCCGGCCCCGATCGGGAAGTACGGCGTATGATTGAACGTGGACGGTCTCCATGCCGATGTGGTGTGACATGAGAGGCAGGTCTTTGGATAATTGGCGGCCACATGGGCCGGATTTGCCGCCGCGGTATAATCAGCGGTATGACAGGTGTAGCAGTCGGTGGTCGTTCCGGAATATGTTCCGTTCTTATGACAGGAGGAACACGCGGCGGCACTGTGAGCGCCGGTAAGCGGGAAACCGGACTTGTTGTGATCGAACGATGCCGGTGACCAGCCGTTCATGGAGTGACAGGAGAGACAATTGTGATCGAACTGATTCGTGACGTGATTCGGATCGGTGACGCCGGTGAAGTCGGAGAGATGACATGCATAGCAATCACTGGTCGTCCCTTTGAACTGACCGTTCTTATGACAATCGCCGCATGAGACTGCTGCATGCGCACCGAGCAGCGGGTAACTGGTCGATGCA
>JABWAK010000063.1 GCA_013361065.1 Bacteroidota bacterium | reverse complement strand
AATATACGTGAATGAATGCGGCATATCCATATCCCCGATCAGTGATGCGCGTGCACCCCGCACCGCCGCTCCGATGGCACGGTCTCCCAATATGGACTGAAGGACCCCCGGACCGAAGAAGTCCGCCCCTCTGGCGATCGCAACCTGCATCCGGCCGCTGCGATGCTCGTACAGCGCTTCTTCCGCCATCCTCGCGCGGATGCTTCCTTTGCGCGTTGTTGCAGCCCAGGGAGTCCTTTCGGTCATCGGCTCCCCTTTGGTATCGCCGTACATATAGAGGTTCTCGCCGATCACGACACGCGCGTTGATCGTTCGCGCCGCCGACAGGATGTTACGCTGGAGTGACGGGAACAGTTGCGGCCATTGGTGGTACGGCGGACTTGCACACTGATAGATGCATGCCGCACCATGGACGGCCCGTATCAGGCCAGCGCTGTCCGTAACATCGGCGGCGACACATTCCACCGACGACGGAACAGCGGCCAACCCCGATCGATGCACCAGGCGCACTCTATATCCTTTTTCGACCGCGGCGTTGACCACCGACAGACCCAACGGTCCGGCACCGATCACAACATGCAATTCTCTCGTCTGTTCGTTCATTGTTGCTCCATGACTGTTCTATGGATACGGTACGGCTGTTCCTAGTCTATTGGATCCTCTGCCGTCCCACGCTTTGGACCAGATCAGAATTCCAACTTCACGCCGAACGAAGGCAGGATCTGGAATCCTTTCGGGTCGATCGTCCCGGTGGTCTCGATGAACCGCTCTTCATTCACATTCAGCCGGTTATAGAGGTTCAGGATATCCAGGAAGGCGACGATCGCGGTCGAGCCGAGCTGCTTGCGGTAATCGATGCGGATGTTCCATGTATGGAAATCCGGGAGCCGGTCCGTGTTGTTCCCCACGATCTCTTTGGAGTACCGCATCATTGCGGGATCGTTGAAGACATTGGCATGGATAGTGTACGAATCCTTCGGCCGGCCGGTGGCGTACTTCCATTTCGTGGAGAAGGACCACTCACTGTCGAACTCATATCCGAAGAGGATGTTGAAGATATGGGGCTGATCGAAATCGGACCGGTATTCTCCGAGGCCGTCACGGTTATCCCTGAGACTGGAGGAATAAGAGTAATTCAGCTGACCGTACCAATGACCGACGAACTTCTTTACGAGTCCCAGATCGATCCCGCGGGCATGGCCGGTGCCGGTATTCTTGCGGAGATCCGATGTCCGGTCCGTCTTTACGATCAGATCGCTGAGGTCCTTATGATAGACCTCTGCCGTGAGCTTCACATCATCCGTCAGATACGCGGTGATACCGGCGATATAATGGACTGCGCGTTCATGGTCCAGCAGGGCATTCCGCACGTCCAGGGAGATGGTCCTCAGTTCCACCGGCTGGTAATAGAGTCCTGTGGCAGCACTTATCTTGACCCGTTCATTGATGAAATAGCTTGCACTGACCCGGGGGGAGATGTAGGACCGTTCGTTGAACCCGCTGTACTCATACCGTACGCTCGGAATGAACATCAGCGCCTCCGTCGGGGAGTAGGTGTATTCAGCGAAGACTGCTCCGGCGGCCTTCGTCGCTTTCTGAACACTGTTGATGAACATCGGATCGAGCACGATGAACTTCTTCGCGGGATCGGGACGATAATCGTTCGGTCCGAAGACGAACAGGGTCTCCGGATCGATCTGCCGGGCGGAATAGTCGAACGAGGTGCGGTTCGCCTGGATGCCGAACGTCACCGACGACACCACGGACGGCGTATAGGTGAACTGCGAACGGATCCCAACCTCATCCTCCTCGCTGTCATAGCGGTAGTAATCCTTCCGCACGTACGCTTCATCCTTCTTCGGCACGACACCGTTCACCGGGTAGACGTAGGAATTACTCCGACGGAATTCCGCGCTGTTGCCGCGATAATACACGGAATTCTCCAAGACGCTGGTCCGTCCTGTCAGCGTCCTCCAGTTCAAACCCAACAGATATTTCGTGTCGGTCGAACGGGCCAGCTGATTGTCATAGTCCGTTCCTTCGATCTCATAGACATTGTTGATGGTACGCTCGAAGAATTCGGGAGAATAGATGGCCAGCAGGGATATCTTGTTGCCCGCATCCAATTCTGTCGTGCTCTTCAACAGCACATCGGTGAAACTGGGATACCCGAGATCGGACTGTCCGGTCATATCGAGGATGGTGGTGAAATCCTGATGCCGGGCAGAGAAGAGCAGCGAGGTCTTATCATGCAGATAGACCGGGCCGTCATAGTTCACTTCCCATCCGAGTACATCATAGGTCCCGTTCATCGTCGCCGATTCCCGGTTGCCTTCTTTGATCTTCAGATCGACGAACGAGGCATTCTTCCCTCCATACCTCGCTGAGAACCCGCCTGCCTGGAAGTTCGCCTCGTCGATCACTCCGGGCGTGAAGATGCTGAACCGTCCTCCCTGCGCCTCCTGCTCCTCGGTGCCTCCGTCGAAATGCGATACCTTGTCGAACGGTATGTTATCGACGATGATGATATTATCACGGGGACTTCCGCCGCGCACGGAGAATGCCGAGAATTCACCCCCGCTGCTTGCGACACCGGGGAGGGTTTCAATGGCACGGAAGATATCCCCAGCGGAACCGGGCGACCGTCTGATCTCCTCCAGCGAGTAGTGGTAGTTCGTCACCGGCGAAACGTTGTCCGACGAGAAGAGCGATGCGGTCACTTCGACACCGTCCCCCGTCACCAACTGTTCATCCAAAGCGAGCTCGCGGACCACGGTCGTTTTGTTCCGCACCACACGGACATTCGTTTCGATATGCTGTGAGTATCCGAGAGAGGAGAGTTTCAGTTTATAGACATCTTCTCCGATGTTCTTGATGGAGTATCTCCCCTCCATGTCGGTCGCCGTACCGATCGTTGTGCCGAGGATCTGCACCGACACATTCGGTATCGGTTGTTTGCTTTCCTTGTCCACGACCACGCCCGCAATGCTTCCCTGTTGTGTCCGGACCGTATCGATCGGTGTCGAAGCCCACATTATTGCCTGGCAGAACAACCCGGCAGCAGCAACAATCCTCCATCGTTGAAATCGTTTCATTCGTCGAACCCTTCAATTAGTTATTAAAATAACGTTGTATAAAAAGTGAACAATGTTTAGCGAATAGGTAAAAAAAATGGTCCTACTTTTCCAATAACTCAGCCATCGTGAAATCAAGGATCCCATCGATCACATGGTTGCGGTGCTCTTTCGGAATCATCGGTGCACGGTCCCTGATGAAGATGGAGACAACGCCGTGCATCAGCGACCAGAGTGCGAAACAGGCGATTTGTGGGTCCCTGGCCTTGAGATAGCCCTGGTCGATACACTCAACGATGATTGAGCGCAGCACTTCATAGGTATCCCTTCCCAGATTCCAATCTTCGGGTGTATCGAATGCTTTCATCGGTGCGCGCATGATGAACATCAGGTCGTACCATTCCTGATTCTCCATGGCGAATTCCATATAGATCTTCCCGCAAGCGCGAAGCCGTTCCGCCGGATCCTTGATCACTGAAAGCACTTGCTGCCGTTTATACAGCTCACGGAATCCCAATTCCTGAAGAGCGCAGAGAATAGCATCCTTATCCGTGAAATAGAGATACACTGTAGCCGGGCTGTACTCAATCACCTCTGCGATACGGCGGATCGTCACATGCTCGAATCCTTCTCGGATGAACAGATTCTTCGCAGCGGTGAGGATCATCTCCCGCATCTCTTGCTTGTCTCGCTCTTTTCGTTCCGCGCTGCCCATATACTAAACAGTGTTTATTTTATTATCAATGTATACAATAGAATACCATTTGTCAAGTGCCGGGATAAAAAAATTATACAAGGCGCTCCTTCAGAGCTTTAGTGGCGGCTTCTGTGCGGGTGTGGACGTGCAATTTTTCGTAGATCTTGCGCAGGTGTGCATCGATAGTATGGCGACTGATCAGCAATTTCTCTGCGATCTCCCTATTTCCATATCCTTCCACGATCTCCTCCAGGATCTCTCGTTCCCGTTCCGACAGACCGTAATCCTTGGACACGGAATGCATCCGAGTAAAGAGCTCAATCGCTTTACGGGCGATAGTAGGATTCATAGGTGAACCGCCGGCAAGAACATCGCGGATGGCCTGGAGGATCATCGCTTCTGATGATGATTTGACGAGGTACCCGGTCGCTCCAGCACAGAGTGCATCGAAGATATTGTCGCTGTCCTCATAGACCGTGAACATGACGATCTGCGTCGATGGCAGACGGCGTTTGATGATGCTGACGCTGGTGATACCACTCATCCCTTCGAAGCCGATGTCGTGCAAAACGACATCCGGCGGTTTGATGGTATCCAAGGCGCCGATCGCCTCCTCGCAGGAAGCGAAAACGTGGTCGCAGCGCATGCCATCCTGCGCATTGAGCAACTGTGTGATATTCTTCTGGAACAATTCATTGTCCTCCACGAGCATGACAGAGATCGCGGATGATATGTTCTGAGCCATTGGTCGTATGCTCCTTTCCGTGTGTTGTCGGTTTCCAGCTCAAAGGTCTGTAGCATTCGTACGAAAGATGATCGTGATCGTGGTCCCTTCGCCGAGATTCGACCGGATATTCAATTCGGCTCCTGTTTCGCGCGCCCGCCGTTTAATGCTGAGCAGACCGCTGCCGTACCGGGTGGTCTCGGGATTGAATCCGACCCCGTTATCCTTCACATTCAACAGGAACTCATCCCTGCTGTAATCACACTGGATGATCACCGTAGAGGCTTGGGCGTGTTTGACGATATTATGAATGATCTCTTTGAACATCAGGATGATGCTCCGCCGGCTCTCAACGAACCGTTCATCGGCCGTTCCGGTATTATTCATCTCGATGCGCACATCCTGGTCCTGCAACATCCTCCCTGCGATCTCTCGCAGCCGTGTCTCCAGACTCATGAAGGAATCGTAGCGGGGGTTGACATACCAGACGATATCCCTCAGGAAATCACTTGTCTTTGCAGCGGTCTCACGGATGGCCGACAGTTGCTCTCTGACGAAGTCCGGCAGCGACTCATCCTTCAGCAGACGAGCGCTGATCAGTGCCACGCTGGCCAGATTGCTCCCCACTTCATCATGCAGATCATTGGCGATGCGGGTGCGCTGGTTCAATATCTGCAATGCATTGATTCTTTGCGCTTTCCGATATCGATACAACAGTACAATGATTGCAATAAACATTCCGAGAAGCGGCAATGCAAATATCGGCCTCATCAATACTGGTGGTTCCACGTAAAAAGATACAGAATTTGATACTACCACTTTATTTCCAAAGGAGTCTTTAGCTTGGACTAAAAAATGGTGCTCTCCGCTTTCCAGATCACTGAAAACGATATCGCGAATGGTACTCCATTCTGACCATTGCGCATCTTCAAGTTTATATCGTGTTTCAATTTGCTCGGATGGTATCGCTCCCCAGAGTGATGCAACATTCCACGAACAGTGTACTGTTTGTTGGTCAATCATCGGTTTCATAATTGACACGATCAGAGGAATGCTGTTTTTGTTCCGTATCATTGACCTCACGCCGATACCATGTCCTCCGACAAGAACATTCTCTTGTAAAGGCAAGACAACCCTGAGCTCCCTCACTGGATCGCCTGTCCGGACATTGTAATTAGTCCATATTTCATTTGAGTAACTATAAAGACCTTTCGTTGTAGCGAGCCATAATATATTCGAACTGTCGACGACCAGATCCCATATTTTTTGCTGATAATTATACAATTCATCATTCCGCCAGACCCACTCAAGAGAATCATCAGGTGTGATTCGTGCCAATAACGCAGAAAAGGTAGAGAACCAAACCGAGCCAGTACTATCTATTGCCAATGTAAAGACTTTCGGATTCTTACCAAGATCGTCACGATCCCAGATCCGCGTACGCATCTCCGATATTTTCACAAGACCATTAGCAGTTCCAAACCACAATATCCCCTCCTGGCTTTGTTGGAATGCGTACACCCGGTTACTCGGGAGAGAGTATATTGAATCGATCCTTAACATCCTACGACCGTCGAGAATATAACCCGCTGGATCTTCAGCACTTTCTCCTAATCCCAAAAACCACAGACGTCCCGAATTATCCTTTCGGATTTTATGATATCCAATATCCTTGGATCTAAACGAATAGTGCTTCCATGATTGTCCATCCCAGCAGTATGCACCCTTAAAACCCGCCCCAGATACGATCCAGATATCACCATTACCGTCCTCATTGATTCCGGTGATCAAGCCAAGAGGTCTCCCGTTGACCGTATTCAGATGTCTCGTTCTTCCATCGATGTCGGTTACAATTACACCATCCATTGTCCCGGTCCATACCTCGCCGCGAGAGGATCGAAACAACTCCATGACGACATTCGAAACATCTGAGAAATCATTTTGGGATTGCGACCAAATGGACGAACCTCGCTTATGAAGATATAGACCATCTTCCGTACCGATCCATAGATCACCATTATCCCGGTATTTGACCGAGAGAATATTCTGCATTTGCCTTGAGATCGGCTTAATATTCATCCAACGGTAATCGATGCGCATATGTATCGCACCCGATTCGTATGCGACAATCACCTCATCCTTTTCAGAGATATCCAGACAGCGTACCGGTTGGTTCCGTTCAGTCGCTGAATATTTGAAATCCGAATCTGATCGATATTCCCAAAGGCCAATGCTTCCTTTCGGAGCATCCATCGCAAGCACTCCTACCCCGGAACTGTTCTCAACTATCGCCCGAATCGCATTGGGTTGCCCCGTTTCTGCTTTGACCTTCTGAAATGTACCATCCTTGTAGCGATAAATATGATGCTTAGCATCGTTACCTTCCCCTAATAACCATATTGTTGACCTGGTATAAAATAGTTTTCCAGGTGGTGGCGATGGAATCATTGAAATGGATGACTCGCCAATACTGAATAGTTGTGAAACATGCTCATACTCGACTGAACATAAGATTGTACCATGATCCGTTGGACAAATTGAACTGACGAACCCGGAATCAACCTTGGAATTCAATAACATTCGCTGAAAACCATATTGATTACCGCGCCATAATCTGCCACCTATATTTACAATTAGGCCATCCTTAAAAGGCAGAGCTTGACGAATGCGTCGATCTGGAAGGATGGTGTCCAATACTACTTGTTTCCATTGGTATCCATCATACCAAGCTAGTCCTTGTGGCGTAATGACCCAAGGGGTGCGATCTTTTGTTTCAACAATTCCTTCAATCGTATTCGACGGCAATCCCGATTTGGTCGTGAAGTGGGCCCATCGCCAGTTCTCATACAGATGCTCGTACTGGGCTCGCAGCGGCTGGAGAAAGGCCGCTATGGACAATAGTATAATGGTACAACGGAGCATCATGATATCAGGCCGGAAGGACACAATTCGTACAATTGTAACACTGATGCAACAGAATAGGATAAATTACATATATTCCGCAAGTGTGGAATTTGAAAATAATCTTGACCGTCAAGGTAACCTCTAACGCCAACTATTGTGCCATTCCACGAAAAAACCTCCGCAGAACGGAGGTTTTTCATCACTATTGGACTGAGATCAGTTCGACGGTGAATATCAGCGTCGCACCGGGCGGGATCAACTGTCCCGCCCCCTGCTCCCCATAGGCCAACATACTGGGGATGTATAGTTCGATCATTCCGCCCTCTCTGATCAACTGCACCCCTTCCGTCCAACCGCGGATGACCTGATTGAGACGGAAGGAGGTCGGCTCGCCGCGGCCATACGATTCATCGAAGACCGTCCCGTTGATCAGACGCCCGCGGTAATGCACGGTGACAAGACTGGTATCTGCCGGCGTACGTCCTGTCCCTTCCCGAAGGATCTTGTACTGTAACCCGCTCGGGGTGCTCCTGACACTGTCTTTGGCCTTGTTGGCCGCAAGGAACTCCTCCCCTTCTTTCCGGTGCTTCGCGATCAATGCCTCCTGGTCCTTGTTCCCCGCTGCCTGCGGATTCAATTGTTTGAATGCTTCGATCACCTGCTGCACCTCCTCCGGCGACAATCGGCTCTCCCCTCCTTCCAGCGCTTCCGTGATCCCGGCGATGAAGGATGCCGTGCGGAGCGGGAACGCACTCGCCTTCACGTTACCGGCGATCTTCTGACCCAGATCGTACCCGCTGAAGTAGTTCATCTTCTCTTCGATGGACTTCAATGCCGCTACGCTCTTCTTTGGGGCCGGTTTTTTGGTCCCGCCGCTCTTCGGCTGCGCCGAAATGCCGGCAAAGATCACGATGAGCGACAGGATGATTCCGATGGAACGTTTCATTGTTTCTTCTCCCTGATTGGATGGATGGTGAATATCAGTGCGATAACCGGAACCTTACTGAGGCTCAATATCGTGCTGTGCTGAGAAAGGAAAGGAGCAGTTCCCGCCAACGGGCATATGCTTCATGTGTCAGATGGACCCCGTCGGTCGTATACTGCTCCGACAGCATGCCGCCGGAGGAAAGGACCGCGTTGACGTCGATGAATACGAGCCCCCTCTGCTGTGCAAGTTCCTTCAGCCGAAGGTTCAACTCCGTCACCTGCAGGTTCTTCTCAGCGGCCCGTTTCCATTTCGGGTTGACATACAGGGTCGACTGGATCACCGGAGCAATCCGATGGGCTTGCAGAGTATCGATAATCGCGGTATAGTTCGCCACAATGGTCGCGACGGGCGCATCTGCATAAAGGTCGTTGATGCCGGCCATGATGAAACAGAGCTTCGGTTGCAGCCGGTAGACATACTGCAGCCGGTGGAGCATGCCGACCGTATTATCCCCTCCGATTCCGCGGTTGACAACCCTCTCCCGGCCAAGCAGTTCGGACCAATTGCCTCCATAGGTGATGGAGTTCCCCAGGAAGACGATGTCGGCGGAAGTGATCCTGGACAATGCTTGCTGCCCGACAAGGTTTCGGTACACTGCACTCTTGAGATACAGTGAATCATACGGTGTCTGTCCGGAGACCACACCGATGACCGTGCAGAGCAGCAGGGCCAGCATCCTCATCATTGTATCCTCAGGGAACGACGGAGGAACGCAAGCGCTGCTGTGTGCGCCTGTGCGGACATGGCGCTGTCGTACTTCGGATTGCTGGGATTCGCAAATGCGTGCACCGCATCGAAGTTCAGTACATCAACCTTCTTCTTTGCCTTCTTCATGTTCTGCTGGAATTCCGTAACGACCGCCGGTGTGATGAATCCGTCCCGCAGTGCAAAGATGCCGAGCACATCACAGTGCAGAGCGGCAAGTTTCGCAGGATCCTGTTCCGGCATGCCATAATAGATGACGCATCCGGCGGCCTGCGGACCGAGCATGAGCGCTGACTGCATCGACCAGCCGCCTCCGAAACACCATCCAAGGGTCGCGATCCTTGCATCCGGGCCGGCGAATTTCGTCACGGAGGCAATGATGGCGCGCGCCCGTGCATCCTTCACTCGTCCGACAAACACGCGGGCCGACTCCGGCACGGCGGCGATGGCCCCGTCATACAGATCGACCGCGATCACTTCCACATTCCCGAGTTCCTGCTGCAGCCGTTCCGCCTCGCGCTTGATGTAATCGTTCAATCCCCACCATTCGTGGAAAACGAACAGGAAGGAGCGGGTCCGCTCCGGCGGTGATACCTGATAGATGCGCGCATCCGGTCCGCCGTCCACCGGAAGCTGCCGCTCGATACCGCCAGACGACTGCCACGCGAGCGGTGCCGGAGCATCGTGCAGCGCGACGAATGCCATATCTTTTCCGAACGCGGCGAATGTTTCCGTCGGAGTCGGTCCGCAGCACGACTTCTTCCCGCCGGCAAGGAGTGCGGTGCTGATGGTCAGGATCATGATCATGGTACGCATCGGTTCCCTCCGTTATCGAATGATGTTCGCTTCCATTTCCAGGTGCAGTCCGAACGTCCGGAAGACACCCTGTTGGATCTCTGCCGCCAGTTCCATCAGCGCTGCGGTGGTCCCGCCAAGATTCACCAGCGCCAGTGTATGACGGGCGGATATCCCGACACCGTTCCGGGTGTACCCTTTCGTGAAACCGGAGCGCTCGATGAGCCACGCCGCCGGGATCTTCGTCTGCGCACCGAATGGAAAGACCGGCACCGGTGTTCCGTCGCCGATCGTTTCCCACGTCCGGCGCACCGCGGCCAGTGCTTCATCGCCGACGATCGGGTTGAGGAAGAACGAGCCGACGGAGCGCGTATTGGGATCGTTCGGATCGATCACCATCGACTTCCCGGCGCGCAGTGCGAGAACGATCGTACGGACTGCGGTGAGTGATTCCGTTCCGTCCTTCAGCGCCTGAAGGTCCACCGATGCTTCGATCTTTTTCCGCACTTCCGGATAATGGATGGTCGGACGGCCGTTCGGCTGCAGGCGGAACGAGACGCTGGTGACAATGTAGCGGCCGGCATCGGTGGTCTTGAAGCGGCTTGTGCGGTATGAGAACGCACATTCGGACAGGGTGAACGTGCGCACGTCAGACGTTGAACGGTCCAATACTGTCACAGAGACGATCGTGTCCTTCACCTCCTGACCGTACGCACCGACGTTCTGAATGGGAGTGGCGCCGACAGAGCCGGGAATGCCGGACAGACATTCGATACCGGCATATCCTTTCCTCACTGTTGCTGCCACGAATTGGTCCCAATCCTCGCCAGCGGCAACCTCGGCAAGGACCGCTCCCTCTTCTTCGCGGTAGGTGATCCCCTTCAGATCCACACCGATCACCAAACCGTTGAAGCCGACATCGGAGAAGACGGTGTTGCTGCCGCCGCCCAGGAGCTGAACGCGGAGGCCGTGCTGCTGTGCATACAAGAGTGCATCACGCAGATCATCGACGGTTGCACAGGAGCAGAAATGCGATGCCGGCCCGCCGAGCCGGATGGTGGTACGGTCCGCCAGCGGTATGTTCCGGAGGATCACCATCAGCGCAGGACCGAACCTTTCGCTGCGTACCACGGCAGGATCTCCATCGTAAGACGACCAGCTTTCACGGCAGGATCGGTGTTGCAGAGCGCAAGAACCTCCTCGTATGTGGCGACATTGAACACGAAGATGCCGCGAATGTCGCCATCGTTCATCATCGGACCGGCGATGTCGATCTTCCCTTCATTATAGAGCCGGGTGATGTTCTCCATATGTCCCTTCTGGATCGCCGCAGCGGAGGCCGAATCCTGATTGCGGACAGGACCGCGCTTCAGCAGTACCAGGTAATACTGCTTCATCTCCCACTTCTTCTCTTCCTTCTGTTCCTGCACCGCCGGTTTCGGCTGTTCTTTCGCGTTCTTCTTTTCCTGTGCCGTGATGGCGAAGGTCAGCACCAGCAGAATGACGAGTAGTTTGTTCATGAATGCTCCGTGATGATAGTGAATGGATGTCCGGTCATTGCCATGCGGCCTTCCTGATCCTGTCCATCAGCGCCAGCCCGATACCGCTCTCGCTGACCTGTTCACAATAGATGGTCTGGATCCCCTTCCGGTCGCATTCGCGGAAGAAATGGAACAGAGCGCGGGCATACTCCTTCTCCGTACGGCAGATCTTCTTCAGACCGAATGCCGCACCGCGCGACGCGTGGAGGCCGATATATGCAGAGCTCTTCATCGGTACAGTCTCTTCCATCCCGCTCACGATGAAGACATACGCGAGCGGTGAGTAATGACGGTATTTCATCCCGGGGCTCTTTGGTACTCGGGACTGTTGCTTCTGCAGACGGGTGGACGGCACGATCTGTCTCAGTTCTTCCAACGTGATGCCGCCGGCACGCAGGATGACCGGCGCCGGACCCGTGCAATCGACCACGGTCGATTCCAATCCGATGGTGGAAGGAACGCCTTTCAGGATGCACGGGATGCGGCCTTCCAGGTCGTGACGGACCGCCTGCCACGTGGTGGGACTCGGAGAACCGGAAAGATTGGCAGAGGGCGCAGCGACCGGCACACCGCATGCGTTCAGGAACTTCCGTGCAAGAGTGTGTGCGGGAATGCGGACGCCGACGGTCCTGAGACCGGCAGTGACCAACGGCGAGATCCGTTTATGCTTCGGAAGCACCAGAGTGAGCGGACCGGGTGAGAACGCATCGAAGAGCCGTTCTGCATACGCAGGCACCGAGGACACGACGGTACCGATCTCATTGCGGTCACCCACATGCACGATGAGCGGATTATCGGACGGGCGGCCTTTCGCCGTGAAGATCCGTTGCACTGCCTCGGTGTTACAGGCATCGGCACCGAGTCCGTAGACGGTCTCCGTGGGGAAGGCTGCTACCTGCCCTCTGCTGATCGAAGCGGCGGCGGTCCGATATGATGTGGTGATAAGCGTGCGCATGGGTGACCGAATATAGCGAAAAATGCAAAAAATAGTCCTATAAAAGGGGGACCCTTTTCCATTCCGACCGCATCCTATCCACAGCAACCTAACCCTGAATACGACGATCGGATAATCCTATGAAGATACTCAGTTCACTCCTGATGCTCCTTGCCATCGCAGGAGCTCAAACCAACACCGGCTCCGTCTCCGGCGAGGTCCGCGATGCGGTGACCCGTCAGCCGCTCCCCGGAGCCATTGTCACCATCATCGGTACGACGCTCGGCGCCTCGTGCGATGAACGCGGATACTATGTGATCACCAATGTTCCCATCGGCACCCATCAGTTGAAAGCATCGATGATCGGATATGAAGCGGCTGTCAACCCCGATATCACGGTCCGCACGCAACGGAACACCACGGCATCCTTCCCTCTGCAGATCTCGGCGGTGGAACTATCAGAGGTGGAAGTGCAGAGCGAATTCTTCTCCCGGCCGACGGAGAGTGTGGTGAGCATGCGGACACTCTCGCCGGAGGAGATCCGGCGCTCACCGGGATCGGCGGAGGATATCTTCCGCGTGATGCAGTCGATGCCGGGTGTCGCAACCGCCGGCGGGAAGAGCGCACAGCTGATCGTACGCGGCGGAAGTCCGAACGAGAACCTGACGCTGCTGGACAATATCGAGATCTACAATCCCATCCATTTCGCGCGGACAGGAGAATCGATGGGGATCATCAGCATCGTCAATCCGGCGCTGCTGGAGAAGGTCGATTTCCTCACCGGCGGTTTCCCGGCACGGTACGGCGACAAGATGTCCTCCGTCTTCGATATGAGCATACGGGACGGCAACAAGGAGTTGTACAACACCGATGTGAACCTGAACATCGCCGGATTCGGCGTGATGGTGGACGGACCGCTGCCGGCCGAGAACAGCGCCATGGTCCTCTCCGTGCGCCGCGGTTTCTTCGATATCCTGACGAAGATCATGGACCGTCCTGCCGCGCCGCAATACTACGATGCAGTCGGGAAGGTCACCTATGACCTGGACCGCGATAACAGGATCGGTATCGTCGGCTTCTATTATATCGATCAGATCGACCGTGTCGGAACGACGAAGGAATCGTCCGCCATGAGCAAATACGACTATCTTGCACGCGATGATTACGGTTCGGCCTTCGGTGTGAACTGGCGCTCGCTCCTGTCACAGAACTCCGTTCTCCTGACGACCCTCTCTTCCACTGCCAATGGATGGACGACCAACCAAGGCACACAGACCAACCATGCACTCCGGGGCGAGGAGATCGTGGAGCAGGAACTCACGCTCCGTTCCGAACTGACCTATCAGTTCTCCCCGGCGCTGAGCATGACCATGGGGCTGATGGCCAAGGGGATCGATTCCAGGAACATCACCTGGACCCCGGAAGATACCTCGCGGACCGGCACGATCATTCCCGCCACAACGATCGCGTTCGAACCGGATGCGACGAACAAGACCGCATTGTTCTTCCAGTCCTCCTATACGATACTCGCACCGCTGACCATCTCGGCCGGTGTGCGGTATGACCGGTTCGCCCTCACGAACGAACAGGATGTGAGTCCCCGGCTGGGACTCTCCTACCGCGCAGGTGCATCGACCACGTTCAACATTGCCTGGGGAAAGTTCGTCCAGACCCCTGCCAGTTATCAGATCTCACCCGATCCGCGGAACCTTTCACTGAAGAGCAGCAAGGCGATCCATTATGTGGCCGGTGTGGAGCATCTGCTCTGGAATGATACGCGGGCAACGCTCGAGGTGTATCACAAGGATATCCACGATGTGATCGTCGATCCGGACAGTACGAATCTGCTGCTGAACACCGGCAGCGGGTATGCCCGGGGGGTCGAACTGTCGCTGCAGAAGAAGTTCACCGATGGGTTCGTCGGCAGCGCCTCGTACGGCTACTCCGTCTCCCGGCGGCAGGATGCTCCGTCCGCTCCGGAGTATGATTTCGAGTACGACCGTCCGCACATCGTCAATCTGCTGGCAGGGATGGAACTGGGGGAAGGATGGCAGATCGGCGCGAAGTTCCAGTTCGCATCGGGCAACCCGTACACGCCGGTGGCCGGCGTTGTGAAGAAAGGGGGCATCTACTATCTGGTGGATGGCCCGGTCAATTCCGCACGGTATCCTGATTACCACAAGCTGGATATCCGGGTGGACCGTCAGTTCGTGCTGAACGGCTGGTCCCTGACCGCATACATCGACCTGTGGAATGTCTATAATAAAGACAACGTCATGTCCTATTCGTACAAAGCGGATGCCAGCGGGAATATTACGATGACGGTGAAGCCGGACTTCGGTATCACCCCGATCGCCGGAGTTTCGGCAAAGTTCTGACAAAACAATCAAATGGTCCATTGCCATAGGCGGCCATCATGCCGCCTATGCTATTTTTAAAAGCTATTTCGTTGAAAACAATGTATATTCTCCGCACACGATCATCGAATGTCGTCCCTCCCACTCACATACTATCGCGATCTTCGAATTGCCGTTTCAGCACTCATGTCCGGCACATTCAATGCCGAGAATGAACGCTTCATGCTCACATCGGCTCATGCGTTGGCAGAGAACCTGCTGCGAATGAAGTTCATTCAATCGCCATCCGTAAAACTACATTTAGGATTGAATGAACGGGACCTTGGCTATGATTGTATCGCTGAATTGTTCGAACGCGATGATCAGAAGCAATTGGTCCATTTGGTGACCTACTTCTCTAATTTTAATATTTCATCCCTATCCGATCAAGAGCTTCTTCTGCAGTTCCGCCGATTAGTGACATCCGCTGTCAATCAAAGCTTGATGCATGTCTATCGGGATTTCGATCCGGAACTTGGCAAGATAATTCGGAATATCAAGCTGGCTGTAAATGCACACAAAGCGTTTATTGAATCTGACCGGTTCGATGAATTTTGCATAACTCCAATCGATGCAGATGGAGCAGAACATCGACCGACACCGGATCAGTTGACCATCTTTGAGCTGATGACCCAGCATGTAACAGGGAACGAGTTCGTCCCTCAGATGCTATCCATATATGCCAGGATCATCCGTGAACAAGAAGAATACAGCAGGATCGTGCCACTCCTGACCATTGCTCTTGCGTTCCGGGCATTGTATGCCTCCAAACACTCTCATGCCACGCAGAGCACGAACGGTCACGCAACATCCTTCGAAATGGAAGAGATCATCCGCCACCGGATCACGGTCATTCGGAGCAGTATACTTAAACACCATCACCATACAAGCGCTCCCATCGAGCATGTCCATCACTATTTTCAAACGATCCAGGACATATTCTTATCAAAAATCGATGCCTCCGAGGTCAAAGCCGAATCCATGTTCAAAGGTCTACGGTCTTACATAAGTGACCTCACCATGGACGAGTATCGTCGCTCCCACAGAACAAAACTAGAATATTACTATCGATTGTGCCGCGAGGCGATCGCTACAGATATCATAGACAACCGTTTTCTGTAACCGCATCCCACTGACACTATAGATAAGAACAATGAAGCACATCGATTCGAAAACACTTGAACTCTATGCACTGCAGGATACGCAGGTGCTCGCTCGTAAGGAGGAGATCGATGCACATCTTACGGAATGCGTTGGATGCAGAGAGTTGTATGGAAGGATACAGGGGTATTATGCAGGCTTCAACGGTTCACTTGATTCAACAAAGAGTATATCAGATAACGCTTCAGATCTTCCTGTAAAATTAAAACGATCGTTTTCTATTCCAACCCGCGCATCATTTCCTTTAAAAGAAATACGTCAATACAACAATAATTCATATCCCATCCTGCGTAATACCATTCTCATGGTTAAACTATACCCAGTAGCAACCTCGGTTGTATCAGTGGTCATGTTTTGTGTGTTCGTTTTTATTGGACTTACCGTATTTAATACCAACCATCAAATTGTTAAGAACCCTACATCGTATCGATATACAAAAGATGATAAGCTTGAAGTATTTGATTCGAATGGCAATCTATTATGGGCCAAGGCTGGTACGGATATTTATGATGTACGGCTTGAGGAGAATAAATACAAATCTTTCTCGACGGCAACCGTGGATCTTAATGGGGATGGGATCAATGAAGTAATTACTTCTTTGGCATTAACAGAAAGTGGGATACCCACAAAAAGATTGAGAATCTTTTCTAATGAAGGACTGCTGCTAAAAACAGTTCCAATGTCAAATGATTCAATAATGTTTAAAGGTACTTTATATTATCAACCTCTAATTCCAGACAACATTATTCCCGTTGTTACTCAAAAAGGAAGTATGAATTTTATTGTTCAGACAAACACTGCTAGATCGCCTAGCTGTATTGTCCGGTATGATTCTAATTTTAATGTGCTAGGAAAGTATTGGCATTTTGGGAGTGTTACTGCTCGTAAAATTAGTTTAACCCCCAGTAAAGCACTAATTGCTCTATGTGGTAAGAATGATGTGTTTGACTATACAATGCGAGATTTCGCAGTATTTATTGTCCTTGATCCAGAAACGCTTATTGGAAATGTTGAATCAGAATTAACGAGAGGTTTTGGATTTGCACCATCCATATCTGAACTCTTCTATATACGATTCCCTAGAACTGACATGGAACAACAATTATCCCTCAATTCCATGGCAAATTTTATAACGCATGAAGATTCAACCGTGCTGTTTGTTAATGTCTCTGCTGGGGTTCAAAATTCTACAAAAGGATTTGTTAGTTTCGATTATATCTTTTCTAAACCTGATTTATCGGTTTCTTCTGTGAAATTTGTGACTGGTACTGAAAACACTCACAAAGAATTAAAAAGAATGCGTAAACTATCGAGCAATTTTAATGCTGAATATTTACATAAGCTAAGCGAGCGTGTTGAATATTGGAATAACACAAAATGGGAGAAAAGACTCCCAAATTAATTTGGGAGTCTTTTTTGAAGTATTACCACCCCCCCTCATGATACAAGGATTGAATTTCATTAGACGTTAATGCTTTGCGATAGATTCGTATATCATCGATTTTACCAATCATACGATCAACAATAGCTGTAGGCGAATTGGCAAAAGCTCCAATAAGGACATTTTTGGTCGTCCGCTTTGTGCTTCCATAGCCTGCCGGAAGCACATTTGATGAAATGAGATTTCCATTTAGATATAACTTTACGTTTTTAAAGGAATATACAGCAACTAAATGGTACCATACACCTATCGAAAGAGAGCTATCAGCGATAAACTCTCCTCCCCCTGCCCCCCCATCATATGGTTTGTAATAAATTGACGACGGCACTCCGAAGTTTAGATAGTACGACCAAGGTCCTACATCCATTCGATCCATGATAAAGTGAATGTGCCGGCTTGGTTTAGCAGATAAATTCACCCACATCGAAAGTGAATACGACTCAGAGTTGGCGTCAAATGTTAATTTTTTAAGCGAATCAGGGATTATCATGTATGCAGTATTACCATCAAAATTATAAGCACTATTTGGATTTGAGAATCTATCTGAAGTTAACGTAGCCCCCATATTTGTGATATCTAATCCTGAGGCGCTCATATCTTTGGTGTTTCCATTAAATGGATAGTATGCAACAAGACTATCCAGGGAACCCATAGTTCCTGTTTTAAATGTAATGCTTTTTATGTCGCTCAATAAAATGGAGTCAACACCAGACTGTTTATTAATGAACATTTTGGTCTGGCTATAATTAATTGATAGCATCAGCAATGTTAACATCATGATTTTAATGGTTTTCATAGATTCTCCTGCTTATTGATTTATGATTTATTTTATCAGCATTAATTTGTTGACAAGATGCTGGCCATTGTGTTGCACACGGTAGAAATATGTACCACTAGCAACTCTATTCCCCGCATTATCACGCGAGTCCCATTGAATACGATGCGCACCTGCTTCTTTCATCGTGTTCTCCAGAGTTCGAACCAGTTTCCCCTGGATATCGAATATTGACAGATCGATCCTCCCTTGTATG
>JABWAK010000238.1 GCA_013361065.1 Bacteroidota bacterium | reverse complement strand
CGAGGTGAGGGGAGGAATATGATGGTGAGTTGGCAGAACGGCTATTGCACCAGTCTTGAAAACTGGCGTCCGTAAGGACTTCTGGGTTCGAATCCCAGGCTCACCGCAGATATCAAGGAATGAACTAAAAAAGCCAAGCATCGCTTGGCTTTTTTGTTGTACAGCGGAAAAAGGAGGATTGTTACATCCGGGATTCGAGAAACGCCTTCCATTTTGCAAATTCATACATCGAACCCCGATTCCCGAAGTTCTTTTGGAGCAGCGAACATGTGGCGATCGATGCTGGCAAATTCTGTGAATTTTGGAGGATATTCCAAAACTCATTCTGATGGTCGTTGGTCAGGGGAATATCCCACAATTGCGTCAGTATCTGGTGGACCTGACCGATCGTAGCACCGGGCGAATTCAGCACGTAGATGAGCTCAATAGCACTTAATGAGTCCGTAACGGTAGTTGCCCCTGCCTTTACTACAGAAAGCCCTCCCAGCGTCAAATTCTGACGTTTCGGCTCTGCCAGAATCGCATAATAGTCCTTTAACTCCTTCAGCTTATTGGCAGCAAAACTGCCTTTAGCCCCCCCCTTGTTGACCGTCCGGACCAATTCCTCGAATGCACTTCTGGAGCCATTTCTGGCAAGACCTTCCAGGGCAAAAACATCGATGTAACCCCTGCTGAGAGATAATTCTGCAGTAACTTGGTTCAAATTCTTCTCAACACTCTTCTGCATCGGGATGAAGAGCGATTTTGTCGTTTCTTTTGATTTTTCTTCAAAAACAGTGAATTCTTTAGAAACAGCGGAATTTACGCTTTTTTCAGTTGTGTTGAGAACAAAGAATATATTAACACCCAATAGAACAACGACAAGGCCTAAAAAGCCCAAAATGAGCCGATGTGCCCTTTTTCGCTCATTTCGCTCTCTAAAAATCGCATCACGAAGCTCTGAATGACCGCTGATCACCTGCCGGTCGAACTCCTCCCGAAGAGAGAGCCCAAATTCATTGAATTTTTGATCCAGAATAGCTTTGAAGAGCAATTCACCCTTCAACGGTTTGACCGGTAGGGAAGAACTCTCCGAAGGTTCGGCTGCCTTCGTTACCGTCTTACGTCCTTTTTTTAGCATAATTATCCAATGATGCTGTGATACAGTATGGACTTATTAGTCAATATAGCTGAGAATAAAATCTTTAACAACCTAAAATTCCGGTTATTATAACTGTCTAATGTTTCAAAAGTAACCCATCTCAATAACTAAATGCAAATTATTAGAGTGTTATAAAAATTATTAGAATTCTCTAACCACTATTAGAACTCCTTAACAAGTCTTTATATTTCAACACTTTATGACGATTTTATACCAGAAAATTAAGGAACAGCAAACCGCTCATTCAAAAATTGTGGAAGCAAAAATGGAAAAAGAAAATTTTTATTTCACGATGCAAGAGATCGCTGATCAGTTAGGTGTAAGTCCGTCGTCGATCATGCGTTGGGTCGATTCAGGAAAACTGAAATGTGCGATGAGCGATGGAGAGCAAAGGATCTTCAGCGTCGATCATCTCACGGAATTCGCGATGACGTACAACATCTCCATGAAATTCCTCGAGTCACGGAAACTTTCCGCAGCACTGCGCAATGAACGGATGAAAGCAACATCCTCACGGTAATGAACACTTCGATCGCACATATGATCCGTTCGTTCGCAGCATTCATGCTGTGCATGGTGTCGGTTGCATTCGCGCAGACGCCGGTGTCGCTGTATAACAGCTTCTCCGGACCGGTGAACTATACGGTCGTCGGCGGATCGCTGCGCACGCAGGGCAACACGGCCGATCCGATGGCGTTGCGCGCATCCGATACGAGCAAGCTGACCTATCCCTCCGGATCGACGATCATCGGTGCGTATCTGTATTGGGCCGGATCCGGTTCCACTGCCGATAACAATGTGACCCTGAACGGCAATTCGATCAGTGCTTCCAGGACGTTCACGGAATCGTATCTGAACGGTTCCGCCTGGCTGTATTTCTTCGGCGGTTTTGCCGATGTCACGTCGATCGTTGCCAGTGGCGGCAATAACGTCACCTACACCTTCACGGACCTTACCATCGATAATACCGGGAATTATTCCACGTCGCAGGCAGCGATCTCCGGCTGGGCGATGGTGGTGGTGTATTACAACGAAAGCGAAGTGAAGAAAGCTGTGAACATCTTCGACGGATTCGAGATCTTCCGCGGCGAGCAGATCACGTTCTCCCCGAACAACTTCTATGTGCCGTATTCGCTGGTGGAAGGGAAGATGACGCATATTACGTTCGAAGGGGACAAGGAGAATTCCACCTCGTTGAACGGGTACAACGAGCAGGTGCTGTTCAACAGCACGTCGCTGACCGATGCGTACAATCCGACGAACAATCAGTTCGGTTCGCGGTCCAACAACTTCCCGGAAGACAGCACCTTTGGCGTCGATATCGATACCTACGATATCACCTCGCTGCTGAGCCCCGCCGATACCCAGGCCACATCGGTGTATTCCTCCGGCGGCGACCTGGTGATCCTGAACGTGGAAGTGATCTCCATCGCTGATACGTCGAACTCGGATATCCGCGTGACGAAGACGCATAGCGGCGGCAGCATCGTTGCCGGCACCACCTTCACCTACACCCTTGCTGTGTCGAACTATGGTCCCGATACGACCGGCACGATCACGCTCATCGACAGTCTGCCGAGCGGACTGACGTTCGTCTCGAGCACCTTCGGTCCCGGCGGCGATTACGGCACCGGCTGGACGATCGACAGCACGCAGCGTCCGAAATATGTCTGGACGCATACCGGTGCGCATCCGGACAGTACGGACCTGCCGCCCGTCACCATCACGGCCTATATTACGGCCGAGAACTATCCGACGCAGTACAATTCAGCCTATGCCAGCTCACCGCAGTTCGACCGGAAACCGTGGAATAACTCTTCCACCGATGCCGTGCCGATCCTGTCGCCGATCTTCCTGACGTCGACCAAGACGTACAGCGATCTGAACGGCGGCTCGGTGCGCCCCGGCGATACCCTGTTATACACCATCAACGTGGCGAACAGCGGTAACTATCCGGCATACAATATCTCTGTGATCGATTCGATGCCGACAGGCATGAGCGTGGTCCCCGGTTCGTTCTCACCGACCGCTACCTACACCGGCACCGCATCGACCGGTCAGGTCGTCACCTTCAGTACCTATGCCGGACCGCTGAATGTCAGCAACAATACTTCATTCACTTTCCGTGTGGTACTGGATTCCACGCTGCTCGGCGGTTCCACGGTGACCAATGTCGCCCGCGTCCGTTCTGCAACGATCGATCAGCGCATCACCTCATCGTTCGTACCGGTGAATGCTCCGCCGATGGACATCCAGAAGTACCGCTACGGCGGTGGTGCCGGCAGCGGCGATACGGTCCGGTACTATATGGTGGTAAAGAATACTTCGAATTATGCCACCTCCACCAACACGCAGGTGATCGACACGATCCCGGAACCGACCGGAACGACGGCGAACAATCCGTATTACATCTCGGGTTCCGCAACGCCGTCCGCCGTCGTCACTCAGGGACCCAATGTCGGCGACCGTGATACGATCATCACCTGGTCCGTCGGGACACTGGCACCGGGCGAGTCGGATACGGTGGAATTCAAGGTCCGTATCTCCGGCAGCCTGGCGGATGGCAATACCAT
>JABWAK010000237.1 GCA_013361065.1 Bacteroidota bacterium | reverse complement strand
TGGCGTTCAGTCGTTCGGGTCCGGGTCAACCGCCTTCGAGAAATCCTCCATCCGACCATCGTCGTGGATCATGAAGGAAACATATTTCCCCGATCCGTGTATGGGGAGCAGGGAGTGTACTGGCAATCGGGATGGCGTACCTTGCACCGGTCGCGTTCCGGTTGTGGCTGAATGATACGGTGAATGTCCCGGTCTCTGTGACGGTCTGGATGTGCATCTTCGCAATTGTGTCCAACTGGAATACAATGTTTGCGATGTTCCTGAATGGCACGGGAAAGATCCGGTTACAGTTGTATAGTGCTGTTTTGGTCAGCATCATCAATGTTCCGCTCTCTATCGGATTGCTAACATACTTCGGTGTGTCCGGAGTGATCATGGGCACGGTCGCCTGTCTGGGAGTATCCGCGGTATGGTCACCGATTCAATATTATAAGATCATCAATAATACTGCGAAAGGGATATGGGGATCCTGACAAACCATCGTACTGCGACTTCGACCTCTGTGATGTATGATCACCAGGCATTTGCGATGCAACAGTATGGTGGTGTTTCACGGTACTTCGCTGAATTGGCGGACGGCTTGCAACAGGAGGACGGGATACAAGTGTGTTTTCCGTGGCACCACACCGACAATATCTACTATCACCGGATCATCCGGAACAATGCTTCCTATACGCCGCCGGGATGGGCACGAACTCTGATCCGGCGGATTCGCGGATATGTTCATCCGCACACAAAGGACGAGATGCGGAATAGGCGTGCGGTGATAGCAGAGCTCAAAGAGGGTGCGATTGATGTCTTTCACCCGACATATTATGACCCATATTTCCTCGAGCATCTCAACGGGAAACCGTTTGTGCTGACCGTGTATGACATGATTCATGAGAAATTCCCGGAGTATTTCGCTCCGACGGTCAGAGATGCTCTCATCAACCAGAAGAAGGAATTGATCCGGTCGGCTGCACGGATAATTGCGATCTCGGATCAGACGAAAAAAGATATCGTCGAACTCCATGCTGTTCCGGAGCAGAACATCACGACCGTGTATCTCGCAACCTCGTTCGCCGTCGTGCCGGACCATAACACAGTCCGCGACGCCGCAACGGCTCCCTACATGCTGTTTGTGGGAACACGCGACATTTACAAGAATTTCACCGGAATGATGACCGTGATGTCGGGAATACTCAGAACTGACCGGACCATGCGGCTGATCTGTGCCGGCCCCGCCTTTAGTCCTTCTGAACGGTCATTGTTCGCATCCTATGGTATTGCTGACCAGGTGATCCATATGCCGGCGAATACAGATGATGCTCTCCGTGCATTGTATACCCGTGCTCTCTTCCTCATCTATCCGTCGTTGTATGAAGGCTTTGGACTTCCCATTTTGGAGGCGTTCGCGTGCGGTTGTCCGGTACTCACCGCTAACAGAAGTTCGATCCCCGAAGTAGGCGGAGATGCGGTGTATTATTGTGACCCGACCGACCATGATTCGGTCAGGGAAGGGGTAATGCGGATGCTGAAAGACCGTGAGCTAAGGACCGACCTGCGAAGGAGGGGATTTGAACGGTTGAAGCAGTTCACATGGGCATCCACGGTGCATGGCACTGCATCGGTTTATCACCAAGCAAAGACAACAGGGACCATGCCATGAAACCGTTGGTCAGTATCATCACCGTTTGTAAGAATGCAGCGTCAACCATCGAACGGACCATGCGGTCCGTCGCAGGTCAATCGTACGATGCGATCGAATATATCATTGTGGATGCCGTATCCACGGATGGCACGGTCGCCGTCGTGAAGTCCCTGCGGCCCCTCTTTCGGGACCGACTCACCGTGATCTCGGAGCCTGATCGCGGCATTTATGACGCCATGAACAAGGGCATTGGTCATGCGCGAGGTGAGATCATCGGCATCATCAACAGTGATGATTGGTATGAGCCGGATGCTGTGGCGCTGATGGTGGAATTGTACACCAAAGCTCCCGGGGGGGTGTATTATGGCTTGCTCCGGTGTTTTTCCGGGAATGATGAGGTGATGATCAAATCTGTAACGGCGAAATTCCTCCACACGGACCATGTCGGTCACCCGGCATATTTTGTTTCACGATCGGTATATGAACAGCATGGCACCTTTCTGATGCGGTACACTTTTGCCAGCGATTACGAATTGATGCTTCGTTTCATACACAATGGAGTTCCATTCCATCAATGTGACCGGGTCATTGCCAACTATCGCTTCGGCGGAGTATCGTCCCGAGGCGAGAAGATAACCTATGAAGAGTATTTCCATATCCGATACACGTATGGGTACCTGTCACGCAGCGGGTTGTTGTTACGGATCCTGAGGAACCGTCTCTACTTTTTCTTCCGGAATATCCTGGGATTCCTCCGCTGACCACAAAGGCATTACATGGACCAACAACCATCGAATCCGGTAATCTCTGTCATCATCCCGTGCTACAACGGCGAGCGGTATCTGAAGCAGACGCTGGAAAGTCTCCTCTATCAGACGTTCACTGCTTGGGAATGCATCCTGGTCGATGATGGTTCCACAGACGGATCCGCCGCACTGTATCAGCAATATGTATCGGCGGATCCCCGGTTCCGCTATCATCATCAGAAGAATGCCGGAGCGACCGTCGCCCGGAATACCGGTGTGGCACTGGCCCGGGGAGAGTTCATCCAATTGCTTGATGCGGATGATCTGTTGCTGCCGGAACGGTTCTCCGTCTGTCTGCGCCAATTCGAACAGCATCCGGAAACGGATGCGGTGTATTCCGAAGCGGTGACCTACCGGGACGGTGAGGGGTTCCTGAGGACGCTGCCCGCCGGCATCCCGCTGAAGGACACCGTCCGGGCTTTCCTGTTTGAACTGAACGTCACATTTTCGATCCTTATCCATGCATTTTTGTTCAGGAAGAGTATCCTGATCCAGGAACCGTTCGATACCGCCTTGCTTTCCTACGGTGAGGATTATGACTGCTGGATCCGTCTCGCCATGCGCGGTGCGGTATTCTCCCATATCGATGAGGTGCTCGTCGTGTATCGTTTCACCTCCGGCAGTTTGACCTCGCAGGAGGCAACGTTGGTCGCTGCGAAACTTCATGTGCTGAATAAATACCGGGGGATGGAACGGACCGCTCCGTATGAAGAGTTGTTCCAACAGACGGAACTCTATCTTCAGCAGCGGCTGGTCATGGGATATTTCATGGAACGCTCCTTCCGCTCCGGCTGGGCGTTACTCCGTGCAGTGTGGGGTCCTTCCTCCGGTTCTGCCCGGCTCAAAATGGCTGGATGGGGGATGCTGATGCTGGTGCCGAGCTCGGCGAACCGCGTCCGCCAGTAGACGAGGGCGATGCCGGCGCAACCGAGCACGAGGTTGGGCAGCCACATGGCGAACGCGGCCGACACCATCTGCGCTTTCGCCATGGCTTCTCCTGTATACATGAAGATGTAGTACAGGAAGATGATGGCGACCGCGATGACGAAGCTGCCTTGCTTGCTGTCCTTGCGGCTCGACACCCCCAGGCCGAGGCCCAGCAGCGCGAAGACGTAGCACGCGAAGGGGATGGAGAACTTCTTCTGAATCGCCATGAGCGGGCTGTGGGCCGGCACGCCCTCGGCCGTCCGCCGGTCGGCCTCCTCGCGCAGCTCGGCCAGGCTCATCTCGTTGACCCCCGGCTGGAGCCCGCTTCGTGGGAACACCGCTTCCGGGTCGAG
>JABWAK010000236.1 GCA_013361065.1 Bacteroidota bacterium | reverse complement strand
CCGTCACTGCAATGGGTGTGGGACTCGACTACAACGAGAATCTGATGCTGGCGCTCGCCGAGAGCGGCGGCGGGAATTATTACTTCATCGAACATCCGAATATGCTCGCGTCGATGGTGCGCGAGGAACTTGCGATCGTCACAACGGTGCTGGCGCAGAATGCATCGCTCCGGCTGACACCGGGGGACGGCGTGACGGTGACCGACATCCTCGGAAGCGGATATGAACGGGACGGCGGAAGGATCATCATCCCGGTGGGGGATATCGCGGCGAATGAAACGAAGGATTTCACCGTCGCCCTCACGATACCGCCCGGCAGCGGACAGCGGCATATCATTGCCGGAACATTGGTGTATGACGGACCGGCACCGTACGGCGGTCCTGCAACCTTCGCTGCATCGGTCCGCTACTCAGCCGATGTTGCAGAGGTGGAACGGAACCGTGACATCGGGCTCCAGGCGAAAGCGGACATCGCCCGGTCCGCCGTGAAAGTGGAAGCAGCGATGCAGGCGATGGACAACGGCGACCGTGCTGCCGCGGAGCAGCAGCTGATGGAAGCGAAGGAGGTCATCGCCAGTTCCCCTGCCGCTACGGCCGGCAGTACCACGACCTCCGCAATGCGTGATCAGCTTGGAAGGATCGAATCGTATGAGCGGACGGCGAAGGAAGAGACCGACACCCGCCGCGCGAAGAAGTCGATCCAGTACGATAATTACAAAGTGCGGAAGAATCGATGACCAGGATGGTGACTGTCACCAACCAAGCAATGGCGTACCGGTGACAGTCACCGGCAATTCGTTGGTGACTGTCACCAACCAAGCTTTGGCGTTCTGGTGACAGTCACCAACTGCGCCAACCAAGCTTTGGCGTACTGGTGACAGTCACCAAAAGTACGAGGGTGACTGTCACCAACAGTGTTTTGGCGTTCTGGTGACAGTCACCAACTGCGCCAACCAAGCTTTGGCGTACTGGTGACAGTCACCATCTTAACCAATGGAGGCCTCATGAAAAACTCAGAGCACTACGAAACCTACGAACTCCGCAGACAATCCGGGCGGCATCTGCTGGAAGGACTCCTCATCGCCGCGATGGTGCACGGAATGCTGATCGCCGGGTTGACCTCGCTCTTTCAATACCTGGAACCGGAGGTCACGGAGCATCCCATCGACAGGGATGGCACCGGCATCCTGATAGAGAATTGGCCGATGCAGCCGCCCGGACCAAAACTTCCCGGCGGTGCACATCCCACGATCGATGTGCCGTCCGTACCGATCATCGTTTCCGATGCTGATGTGTTCGAGCCGGACAGCATCACCGAAGAAACGGTCTCTGATGCTGCGTTCGGTACCGGACAACCGGCGGGACTCTGGAGCGGAGAAGGGACGATGACCGGTTCATTCGGAGGAGGAGGAGGAACCGGTGAAGAAGAAAGAGAACCAGAGCCGTTCACGGCAGTGGAGAAAGAACCGATGCCGCTGCTCGATCCTCCGCCGGTCTATCCGGACATTGCGATGCGGGCGGGGCTGGAAGGAACGGTCTATGTGAAGATGTGGGTCGGGCGTGACGGTTCGGTGAAGCGGGCGGAAGTGGTCAAGTCCACCTCGGAATTCTTCAACGAGTCAGCCCTTGCAGCCGCACACCGCTGGACGTTCTCCCCTGCGATCATGAACCAGACCCCGGTCAGCGTCTGGGTGACGGTGCCGTTTCGTTTCAGGCTTCGGTAAGGTGTAGATGGTGACTGTTCGTTGGTGACAGTCACCAACCGTGCAACGGAGACAGTCACCGGCAGACCGAGGGTGACTGTCACCAACCAAGCATTAGCGTTCTGGTGACAGTCACCATCCTATACTGGCATGCTAACGGCTATAAAAGTGACTTAGCCCATTCCATTATCATTTGTTCTAAATTGTTAAAGCAGTATTTAGGTTTTTATCGCAAAAAATACTTGATCGATTCGGTATCAATTGTTATCTTAGACTGTCCTTTTATCAAGACTTTTCAATTGAATATCAAAACTACATATATTCGAGATGCTCGTTCTCCGAAGCCCAAGAGCGAATTGACATCTCGAGTGATGCGAGCGAATAAAGCCAAGGGGACTGGCCCAGAACTCACCTTGAGAAAAGCCCTCCGAAGATCCGGGGTCATCGGAGCAACGTTCAATCCAAAGAACATCCCGGGCCGTCCAGATATTCTTTATCGGGATGATCGATTGGCGATCTTCATCAATGGATGCTTCTGGCATCGCTGCCCCTACTGCAAGTATGGATTGCCCAAAAGTAATCGTATATTCTGGAAGAAAAAGTTCGAAATGAATAAATCTCGTGATATTCGCAAGGCACGCGAATTACGAAAGCTCGGATATAGTGTAATGACTGTCTGGGAATGTCAGATCGATAGGAACTTGAACGCTCAAATTCAACGCGTCATAAAAAGAAAAGGAATAAATGGCAACGAAAAATAAAAAGTCTAAAAAAACCTTACAGAAGATCAAAGTTGCAGAACTTTTCGCCGGCGTAGGCGGATTTCGTCTTGGATTGGAGGGATGGAAAGGGAAATCACCACTCTCTCAGTATAAGAAAGCTATGAACCCCCAATTCGAGGTGGTGTGGAGCAATCAATGGGAACCTGCTTCCAACAAGCAGTATGCCTCCGATGTGTATGTTGAGCGTTTTGGGGACCTGCATCACTCGAATCAGGATATCGCAAAGGTCAATGTCAACGATATCCCCGACCATGACCTTTTAGTCGGTGGGTTCCCTTGTCAGGATTATTCGGTTGCTAGAACATTGAGTCAATCTGGAGGGTTGGAGGGAAAAAAAGGGGTCCTTTGGTGGCAGATCCATCGAATCGTTAAAGACAAGAAGAACCCCCCAAAATATCTTTTTCTCGAGAATGTTGACCGCTTGTTGAAATCCCCCGCGAAGCAACGTGGGCGTGATTTCGCCATCATGCTCGCATCGTTAGCCGATCTTGGTTACATCGTAGAATGGCGTGTTATCAACGCTGCGGATTATGGATTACCTCAAAGGAGACGGAGGATCTTCTTCCTCGCCTATCATGAATCCACAATGGTCCATAAGAGGATCATCAAGAATGATAAACCGGTGGATTGGGTCATCGCCGAGGGTCCGTTCGCACAAGCGTTCCCAATGGTCGCCAATGTTCAGACAGATCTCGTTCCCCATATACTCGATCGGGACCTTGTCAAGATATCTGAAACTTTCAATAAAGAGACTAGGTCCGGCAAGAGTCCGTTCGAGAACGCTGGGATCATGATCAAGCATCGTTACTGGACTTTCCCTGTCAAATCAGCATTCTCCGGTAAGAGGATCGTGCTTGATGACATCATAGAGAAGGACGATGCCATGGTTCCCAAAAGCTTCTTCATCGACAAGGAATCCCTCCCGCGGTGGAAGTATCTGAAGGGGGCCAAGAAGGAACCTCGAAGGAACAAGGCTACAGGATTCGAGTATACATATAATGAAGGTCCGATGGTGTTCCCGGATCCATTGGATAAACCTGCACGCACTATCATTACTGGTGAAGGTGGTGCCACTCCCTCTCGATTCAAGCATGTCATCAAGACTCCGAAAGGAAAACTACGACGATTGATGCCACTGGAGTTGGAACGTATCAATATGTTCCCGGACCATCATACCGAAGGTGCTACGGATGGGAAACGAGCATTTTTCATGGGAAATGCACTGGTCGTAGGGATCATCGAAAAGGTAGGCCAACAATTA
>JABWAK010000235.1 GCA_013361065.1 Bacteroidota bacterium | reverse complement strand
GTTCGTTTTGCTCCGCAGATCGAGACGGTGGATGAGTTCCAGCGGCGGCACTTCGATCTCGATGATCATGGAGATGGACGAACCGTGTTTCCGAAGCAAACCGTCCAGGATGTATGACTGCACCAGCGTCCGGGGATATCCTTTGAAGATGAATCCCTTGGCATGTTTCGTCTCCGCCAGACGGCGTTCGAGCAGCTGCACAACGATCTCATCCGGCACCAGCGAGCCGTTCTCGTACAGTTCCTGCACCTTTTGTCCGACCGGCGTGCGCTGTTCGATCTCATTTCCCAACATCGCGCCGGTAGCGATGTATTCCAGGCCGAACTTCTCTGCCAGCGCTTTCCCTTGTGAGCCCCGTCCGGAACCGGGATACCCGAACAGGACGATGTTCAACAATTTCTTCTGCAGTTCCGCCGCGATGACCTCGGCGATACGCTGCTGCACCGTTTCCACGCTCGCCGTGCCATCGATGGTGCGGCGGATCCCCCGTTCCTCGTAGAATCTCAAGACAGGCACGGTCTTCTCGCTGTACTCGTGCAGTCGGTTGCGGATGACGGTCTCATGATCATCACTTCTGCCGGAGGTTGCACCCCGTTTCAGCAGACGGGCGACCGATTCCTCCTCAGGCACATTCAGACTGATGAGGCAAGAGAGGGAAGTATTGAGCTTCAGCATCAAACCTTCCAGGATGTATGCCTGCACATACGTGCGCGGGAATCCGTCGAAGAGGAATCCGTTGGAATCCGGATGTTCGATGATGGTCTTCTCGATGAGCTGGACGATGATCTCGTCCGGGACGAGTCCGCCGGAGGCGATGATGCCTTGTGCTTCACGCCCCAGCGCGGTGCCGGCGGCGATCTCCTTCCGCAGCATATCGCCGGTGGAGATGTAGAACAGATCGTAGCGCTGGATGAGGAATTCGGACTGCGTCCCTTTTCCGGCGCCGGGGGGACCGAAGAGTGCGATGTTGAGCATGGTGCTGCCTCCGTGATGTGCAGTTACGTCCGGCTGTAATGCGGCCAGACGTTCACTTGAGATCGGGGAAGAGCCGGGAGAGTTTACTGGTAAGCGTTGTGCGCGGGATGTTCAGCAGCTTCGCCGCATCGGTGATACTGCTGCCCGTCTGTTCGAGCGCCCATTCCAGGATGATCTTCTCCTTGCTCTGGATATATTCTTCAAAGGAAGAGTACCGGGAGAGATCCTCGGGGCCTGCGCTGCGATCCTCCGCGCGGCGGTCGAGATCGATCACGGTGGCATCGATCTGTCCGCTGAACGAGAGTGCGATCATCCGCTCCACGATGTTCTCCAACTCGCGTACATTGCCGGGCCAATGGTATGCCTGCAGTTTTTGATAGATGGCGCCGGTAAGGAGCATGATCTTATCGTCCGCACGGTGCTTGCGGAAGAAGTGCTCCACGAGCAGGGGGATATCCTCCTTCCGTTCGCGCAGCGGCGGGAGTTTGAGCGGGATGATGTTCAGCCGGTAGTAGAGGTCCTCGCGGAAAGATTTGTCCGCCACTTTCGCGCGAAGATCGAGTTTGGTGGCGCAGATGATCCGGACGTCGATCGGGATGATCTGCGAGCCGCCGATGTGCGTCAGTTCGCGTTCCTGGATCACCCGGAGGAGTTTCACCTGAACGGTGAGCGGAAAATCGTCGATGTCGTCGATGAAGAGGGTGCCGTTGTTGGCCCGTTCGAAATATCCGATATGCTGTTTGATGGCGCCGGTGAATGAGCCTTTCTCGTGTCCGAACAGCTCACTCTCCAGGATGCTCTCGGGGATACTGGAGACACTGACGGTGACGAACGGCTGTGCGCGGCGAACACTGGCGGTATGCAGTGCGCGCGCCACCAGTTCCTTGCCGGTACCGCTCTCCCCTTCGATCAGGACGGTGGAATCGTTGTGAGCGATCTGGCGGATGGTCTGCAGCACTCGCGCCATGGCGGGGGAGGTGCCGATGATGCTCTTGTCCTCCAATGTCTGCAGGCGCGACTTCAACTCCTCGTTCTCGGACATCACTGATTGGAGCTGATCGATGTTCCGGAGGATGGCGATGAGTTTTTCCGGTGAGAACGGTTTGGTCAGATAATCATATGCGCCGATCTTCAGGGAGCGGACCGCTGTATCCACGCTGGCATACGCAGTGATGAGGATGACCTTGCATTCCGGTGCGCTCTCGCGGATGGCCGTGAGAATGTCGATGCCGTTCATCTTCGGAAGGCGGAGGTCCGTGATGACAATAGCGGGAAGTTCCGTGCGGAAGATCCGCATCCCTTCGTCGCCGTCCTCGGCGGTGTGGACCTCGTACCCTTCCAGCGTGAGAATATCGCTGAGGAGGGTCCGGGTGATCTTTTCATCCTCGATGATGAGCAGCTTCTTCTTCATGGTCGGCCGGGAGGTGGATCGTGAATGTGGTAGCGGTGTTCGGCGTGCTGCGGACTTCGATCCGGCCGCCGTGTGATTCGATGATCCCCATGCAGACGGAGAGTCCCAGTCCGGTGCCGGTTCCGACCGCCTTCGTGGTGAAGAACGGATCGAAGATCTTCTTCTGGTCCGTGGGGGAGATCCCTTCGCCGTTATCGGTGATGGACATGAAGACCATGCCGTTCGACTGCTGACCGGTGGTGAAGGTGATCACGCCGTTGCGGGTGATGGCGTCGTAACTGTTCAGAAGGAGATTCATCACCACCTCCTGGAACAGATGGTCGTCGATGCGGACCGGAGCAAGTCCTTCCTGCAGTTCCAGCCGGACCTCGATCTGTTTCTCCTTCAGCCGCAGTTCAAACAGGGAGGTCACTTTCCGGATGGCATCGTTCACGGCAATGAGCTGTTCCGAGACCGGCTGCTGTCGGGCAAACCCGAGCAGTTTCTTCACCACCACTTCGATGCTCTCGATCCCTTCGTCGATGAGTTCCAGATACTCCAGCGACTTGATGGTATCGGCCGGATTCCGTTTGATGGCGTAGAGGCAGGATTTGATGCCGTTGAGCGGATTGTTCACCTGATGGGCCACGCCGGAAGCAAGCCGGCCGATGGATGCGAGCTTCTCCGCATGATAGATCTGCTGCTGCGCCTGTTCCAGCGCCCGCTTGGAATTATCCAGCCGTTCCTGCAGGAGGATGAAATGCCGGTAGAAGTATCCGATCTCATCCTGCTGGCGCGGTGCATCGATGACGGCATCCGACGAGAAATCGATGGAGTCGATCGCGCGGACCAGCCGCTCGATGGAGGCGGTCATGCGGTTGATGGACACATAGAGGATCAGCAGCACGATGGAGGTGACGGTGATGGTGGAGGAGAGGAGCAGGAAGAAGACACTGCTGATCTCGTCCCGGACCGGCTGCGCATTGAAGCCGATGCGGGCATTCCCCCAGTACGTGCGGGAGAAGAAGAGGGGCTGGGTCACTTCAACGGTCCATCCGCAGACCGGATTCTCGTAGATGACGGTCTCCTGGACACCGCGTGATACTTGACGGTGGTCGAACAGCAGCGGGGAGGTGTTCCCGGGTTCACCGGGGATGCGGATGATCGGCGTGCCGGTGCGGTCAAGGATTTCCACATAGGTCACGTTCCCCATCCGCTGGATGAAGTTCTCCACGTATGTTTCCAGGATGAACTCCTTCCGGTACTCGGAGGTCTGTTCGAAGATCATTGCATCGAGTACCGTAACAGCGAAGGTCTTCGAGACCGCCGCGGCATTGTCCGCTTCTTTCTGGATGATGATCTCGCGCCATTTGAAGAGGAGGATGAACGAGATGATGAGCATCAG
>JABWAK010000234.1 GCA_013361065.1 Bacteroidota bacterium | reverse complement strand
CCGCAGCCGCAGGGATACGCCTTCGTCCCGAGCAGGTGCAGCGGTGCCGGGATGTGGGCAGCTTCCATGCCCGCCAGTGTATCGCCGTCCAGCGGCAGTCCGCGTGCATCGATGAACGCACATCCCAGTCCGGAACCAGGGGCAAGCATCACCACGGAACTCTTCCGGCTGCCGCGTGCATGCTGTGCCTCCGCAACGCCGCCGTAGTTGCCGTCGTTGCCGACTGCCAGCGGGATAGCACGTCCGGCCCGTTTGGATAATGCATTGCTGTAATCCGTATACACATCCCATCCTTCGAACACAGGCGGGAGATTGGCAGGCTTGTCCATCACACCGTACCGTTTGAATGTTACCGGCATCGCAACACCGACGCCCGCCACCTGGTCCCAGGTGAGACCGTTCAGCCGCAGATACTCATCGATCCCCGCCATCCATCCCTCGACCACTGCGCCGGGACCGGATTCGGAGTTCGTCGGTTTCTGCAATAGTTTTGTGGAGACCGCCGTGCCGTCGTCCCACACTCCTCCAGTCTTGGATGTGGTCGCACCGCTGTCCGTGCCGATATAGATCTTTCGTTGTCCGCTCATGATGATACCTTACGATGATTCGATGATGATGGTAGAGAATCTAGCTGCGTGAAAAGGTAATCAAGATTTGATTGGGACGCAGTAACAAAAACAGCGATCTTCATTTTGCGTGGTGTTCAACAGAGTTCCTTGTCTTCTTTTGATCAACAATGCGTTTGTATCTGCATGCTATTCCTATGCTTGAGAATACCGGTCTGTTACTGTCATGACTTTTCCCCAGAATCATGATAGATTCTTCGTGTGACGCAGCCGCACGCGATGGCATGAAATGTGTGCGAATCAATGATTCATCCACTCGATCCGCATGTACAGCAACGGCGGAACAGTACGTTGAAGTCCTGAGGGGACATTCCCAAACGATGTAATGACACCAATGATATTAATGACGATGCCGCTTCGAAATTTATCCGCACTGCTGTTCCTCCTTGTCCTGTTCATCTCCTGTTCGCAGAATGACGTTACTGCACCCGAGAAGGAACCGGTCATTACAGATACCACATCAGCACCGACCGCTTCGGCGGTGATCCTGGCGATGGGGACCGGCTTCAACCTCGGGAATACCTTTGATCTATCCCAGCATCCCGCTACGGTTGAAAGCATACGCCCAATCATCGATCTCTATTATAGTGCAGGACTCCGCCATATCAGGATCCCGGTCACCTGGCGAGACGGTTTCGGAGGGAACACGCTGGCCAATGCCGACGGCAGGGTGAACACGCTCCATCCGCGGTTCCTTCAGTTGAAAGCGGTGATCGACTACGCACTGCAGAAGAAGATGATCGTGGTGCTCAATGCGCACCATGAGCATTGGCTCAAGCAGCATTATGATGGAACACCGGTGTACGATACCATCTTCACGGCACTGTGGAGGGATATCGCCGTCTACTTCAGGGACTATCCGTATGAACTGGTGTTCGAACTGCTCAATGAGCCGGAAGGTGCCTTCGGGGATTGGAACGGAGGTACGACACCCAATGACCCGATGGGGTTGGCGCTCACACGGTATATTAACGTCGTCGGCTGGAAGGCGGTCCGCGGGACCGGAGGTCGGAATGCGCGGAGGGTCATCATGCTGTCGACGAACGGACAGGGGAATCATTCTCAGATCGATGATGTGTTCCCGGAGAAAACCGCGCTGCCGGGAGCCGGTACGGATCCCTATCTGGCGGTCCAGGTGCACACGTACGATCCCTGGTCCTTTTGCGGCGAGAACGGCAGTAACTCTGCCTGGCCGGGAAGTGCAACGCTGACCAACAGTATCGCCGCCGTTGCGGCGCATGCAAAGAAATTGGGAGTGCCGGTCAATTATGGGGAGTTCGGTGTGGGACGTGCCGCACATCCGGAGGAACGTGATACTGATATCGTGCGGGGATATTATCGCACCATCCGTCTTGCGGTACTCAGCGAAGGGATGTCCGCCACATTCTGGGATGACCGCGGCTGGTTCGCGTTGATAGCTAAGGATGGCACCGGGACATACTCATTCCTGCACAATATCATCCCCACGGTGATGGCGCCGTGAGGAATGTCAGGGATCCCGAATCGGTCGGACTTCGAAATGTACACTCAGCGTGAATTCCTTCCATGAGACTTTTAAAATCAAAAAGGCATCCAATGGATGCCTTTTTGATTTTATGTGCCCGGGACTGGATCCCGACTTGCGTCGGGATTTCACAAAAAACGTTCAACTTGAACTGTATCAATATCTATAGGCTGTAAACACCAAAGGCATCCTTTCGGATGCCTTTGGTGTTTATGTGCCCGGGACTCGGCATCGCCTCACTGCGAAATTGATTGTTGTGAAGGAGATGAAATACTGACTCAAATCGTAATCGTAATGAAATCGTAAATACCTAAGTTGCTGGTGCTACTGGGGTTGTTGCGGTTTCTTACGATTACGATTTGTTTTTACTAATAAACATAACAACGATAAAAAAATCCGAAGTGAAATAATATTCGTTGTCATGAATGTAGCCTATGTAAGGATGGTTGACAATGCCGTAAATAAACCGTATATATATAATAGTATATACAAAAGGAGCGATATGCAAACAGTCAAAATCATTAAAAACGGCGGTAGTCAGGCAATACGTCTTCCTCGTTTATACCGGATGAAGGGGAAGGAGGCCTATGTCAAGAAGGTTCCAGAGGGGATATTGCTGATGGAAAAGACAGATATTTGGACAGCATTCGAAAAATGTCTGGAAGATTTTCCTGCCGACTTCTTACAGTCAAAACGAGCACAGAAAAATCAGAAACGACGGAGATTTGAATGAAATATCTGTTAGATACTGATATCTGTTCGTATATCATAAGAAAGCGTCCTAAAAGCGTCATCGATAAGTTCAAAAGTATTCCACTGGGTGATATCGGGATCTCGGTTATTACGGTGTGTGAGTTCGAATCGGGGATACCAGGAAGCTCAAACCCAGAAAAATTGCGATCGGCGATTGATACTTTTCTTTCGCCATTTAGTATTGTCGAATATCATCAATCAGATGCACAGGCTTTTGGAAAGGTTGACCATTACCTCCAAACAAAAGGGATACCCATTGGAGATATGGATACTCTTATTGCTTCGCAGGCGCTGTCGCGCGAACTAATTCTCATAACAAATAATGTTAAACATTATTCCCGCGTGCCTAGCCTTAAATTTGAATCATGGAAATGATACTCTCGACAATCCATGAAGATTTGAAAAATGGATGAAAATACATATATTATAAAAGTGAAATCTTTAGCATTAATATTATCCCTGTATTTTTTGGTTATATCTTCGTTCCCCTGCGCTGATGTTGTTGCTGACCTGAAAACATCGAAAGAATTACACACCGAACAATCCGAGCAAAATGCCTCTGACAATTGTGCAATATTCTGTATCTGCAATTGTTGCGGCACTGTCATTACCTCTATCCCCAAGCAATGCGGTGTTGATACCCCGTATCAATATTCACCGCATTTCTTATCGTTCGTTGAACATCCACTAACTTCACTCCCATACATTGTTTGGCAGCCGCCCAAACAAACGTAACTACTATTCCAATTAAAACTTTGTAACGCTTTTCTCTTACTTAAAGAGAGAAGAGTCGTATTTATATTATTTCGAGGTCAACGTGAAATTAACATTTCTCGTTGTCTGTGTATTGTGGACTTGTGTTGAAGTCTGCTCTGCTCAGACAACTAAGG
>JABWAK010000062.1 GCA_013361065.1 Bacteroidota bacterium | reverse complement strand
CATCATCATCATCGATGACCAGTCCGACGACCGGACCGCAGAGATCGTCCGGACGATGAGTGCAGGCGCTCGGTTCCCGGTGACGCTCCTGTCTTCCGACATTGATTCGTCGATACGGTCCCCGAAGATCCGCGCCATGACCCTCGGTATCCAGCACTCCCTGAGCGAGATCATCATGACGACCGACGCCGATTGCACGATGTCGCCGCGGTGGGTCTCATCGGTGAATGCACACTTCACCGGCAATGTCGGACTTGTCACTGGTCTGACCGTCTACGAGCCTGGTACTGTCCGTTCCGCTTTGTTCTATGGAATGCAATTCCTCGATTTTATTTCCTACACCGCCATCGCCGCCGGTGCGATCGGGAGAGGCCGGGTGGTGGTGAGCAACGGCAGTAATATGGCGTTCCGGATCCGCGCCTTCGATGAATGCGGCGGCTTCGGGAATCTCATACAGATCAACACCGGCGATGATTCGCTGCTCGCACAACGCATCGTTGCCGACGGTCAATGGAAAGCACGGTTCGCTTATGCACAGGATTCCGTTGTGCGTACCCGTCCCGTCGATACCTGGAAGGCTGTGCTGCACCAGCGGATGCGCTGGGTGGGACAGACCGCCTATTATCCCCCGTCCATGATGTTCTTCATGATCTGCACCTTCATCATGTTCGTCCTGCTTGCCGTTACCGTTCCCCTTTCTTTCTTCCTGTGGACACCGGTCCCGCTGTTCGTGCTGCTGGTGAACAACATCACCGACTACCTCATGATGCGTCGGTTCACCGATGTCACCGGAACCGGCGATGCGATGCGGTATTTCATCCCGACAGCGCTCCTGCACATTCCGTTCGTTCTGCTTGCCACGGTCGGAGGATATTTCTTCTCCTTCGACTGGAAGGACCGGACCATGACGAAGGAGGCGCGATGATCACGCACACCGGCGCACTTCACCGTCTCCTCTTCCCTTCGCTCATCTGGCAGATGCCTGCCGGGAAGGTCTTCCTGACGTTCGATGACGGTCCCCATCCAACGGCGACAGATGCGGTGCTGGATGTCCTGAAAGAGTTCGGTGTTCCGGCAACGTTCTTCCTCTCCGGCGCCAATATCCCGGGAAGGGAACGGATCGTGGAGCGGATTGAAGCAGAGGGACATGCCATCGGTATCCATGCATACCACCATACTCGGATGATGGCATTGTCAAAGGAACGGACCAAGGAAGAGATCCGCAGTACAGCTTCCCTGCTGCATGGAATAGTGCGGCAGCCGGTCCGTTTCTTCCGTCCGCCGTTCGGGTTCTTCTCCTGGAACACCATCGCTGCCGCGCGGGAGGAAGGATACTATCTGATGATGTGGAGCTGTCTGACCGGAGATTTCTCCTCTCAATCGGACGATGTTACCGTACAAAAGTCGCTGGAACTGCTCGATCGCGGATCGATCCTTGTCTATCATGACAATGACCTGACGCAGCACAAGATCGCCGGGATCCTGCGCCGTGTCATCCCGCAGATCCAGGCACGCGGCTTCTCGCTGGGGGCGATACGATGAAGCCGAAACGGATCCTGATCGCACCGATGGACTGGGGGCTCGGCCATGCCACCCGCTGTATCCCGGTCATCAACGAACTGCTGCATCAGGGTGCGGAGGTGGTCATCGCCGCCGATCACCGTCCTGCGGCGCTGCTCCGGCGGGAGTTCCCGCAGCTGGAACATGTCCGCTATCCGGGTGCCGTGATCGACTACCCCGCTAATGCGAATATGGCATGGACGATGTTCCGTCAACTCCCGGTCTTCTTCAAAGGGATCGCGGACGAACATGCCTTACTGGATACGCTCATCACCGATCATCGCATCGATGGAGTCATCTCCGATAACCGGTGGGGTGCTTACTCCTCCAGAGTGCCATCGGTGCTGATCATTCACCAGATCCGGATCCTGCTCTCCCGGTACATCCGCTGGGCTCAGGGGATCGTCGATGCTGCGAACCGGAAGTTGATCCGTCCGTTCCCGGAAGTGTGGATCCCGGACCTTCCTGGGGCTGACAATCTGAGCGGTGAACTTTCGCATGGTCCCCGGCTCCCGAAGAATGCCCACTTCATCGGTCCGCTCTCCCGCCTTGTCCGTAGAGACGGTATGCCGAAGTCATTGGATATCCTGGCGATCATCTCCGGACCGGAGCCACAGCGGACCCTGTTCGAGACGATGCTGGTGGAACAATTGAAGCCGACCACACACAAGGCATTGATCGTCCGCGGCACGCCGGAACGGAATGTGAAGATGACACTCACCGACACGCTGACGCTGGTCGGGGCGCTGACGGCCGATGAACTCTCGGAAGCGATCGCTTCGACTGCACTCATCATCACACGTCCCGGGTACAGTACGGTGATGGACCTATGCGCACTCGGTGCGCGTGCCGTCGTCGTCCCCACACCGCAGCAGACGGAGCAGGAGTACCTCGCTTCCCGGCTGATGGCATCCGGTATCTGCTATGCTGAACCTCAATCCGGTTTCCGGCTGGAACGTGCGCTGGAACGTTCCGCACAGTACACCGGTTTCCGTTCCACCACTTTCGATGCTGCCGTGCTCCGGCAGCGCATCTCCCATCTTCTGACGGCTGCCGCATGATGATCATCCCGCCTGTATTCCTGTACGCCGAGACACATTACCGTTTCAAGTATTTCTTCAGTCTCTATAAAAAAGCGGAACCGGAGATCATCGCCGACGGACCGTACCGGCTCGATCCGGGAAGATCGTATCCGGTCCTGATCCTGATCAAGGATGCTCACCTCTATCCCGCAGAACTGCTCGAGGTACGGATCATCCTCACACACCGGTCTGGAGCGGTGCACGAAGAATCGTTCAGTTTCCCGGCTGGGACGGTCATCAATGAAAAATATTGGTATACGATCCTTGACCTTCCGTTCAGCGGTCCGGTCAGCGACCTCTACGGGATGTTCACCGCTGATGTGCAGATCACCACGAAGCAGCGGGGACGGATCAAACGCGACCGGAATAATAACCACCGGTTCACATCGAAGAAGCCGCTCGCCTTCTACCGGTCGAAGACACATCTCCCCTCCATTAGCGGATGGATCTATGGTGATGCGCATACCCACTCTACCTATACCGAGGACCAGGTGGAGTTCGGTTCACCGGTCAGTGCAGGGCCGAAACTCTGCCGTGCGATGGGGCTCTCATTCTTCGGTGTGACGGATCATTCCTACGATCTCGATGACCGCACCGACAATTACCTGCTGAATGACCCCGCCATCCCGAAATGGCATGCTTTCCAGGAGGAAGTGGATGCGGTGAATGCGCGGGAAAAGGATTTTGCCGTCCTGCGCGGCGAGGAGGTATCGTGCACCAATGCCAACGGGAACAATGTCCATTATCTGATCTACGGCAATAAGCGGTTCTTCCACGGTTCCGGCGACGGCGGGGAGAAATGGTTCAAAACGAAAAGTGAGTTTACCATTCCGCAGATCCTGGAGGAGAAAGAGGAACTTGTGGTGACCTTCGCCTCGCATCCCACCGAGGAGGTCCCGCTGCTTCAGCAGCTGCTGCTGAAGCGGGATGAGTGGTCCCTCAGTGATATGACCCTGCCGAAGCTCCACGGCATCCAGATCCTGAACGGGGACCATTCGGATGCATTCCTCCGCGGGATGGATATCTGGAAATGGATGCTCAACCGCGGCATCCGGAAATTCCTGCTGGCCGGCAACGATGCCCACGGCAATTTCAACCGGTTCGTCCAGATCAGCATCCCGATGCTTTCCTTCCGCGAGAAGGATTCGCAGCTGTTCGGCAGGATGAAGACCGCAGCCCTGGTCCACACCGTCACCGAACGGAACATCCTTGACGCGATCGCCGCCGGACGGAGCGTCATCACCAACGGACCGCTGGTGACATTCTCCGTTGAAACGGACGGACCCGATGCCGGACCGGTCGGCAGTACGGTGCACGGATCATCGTTCGTGGTGAAGCTGCACGCGGCCTCGACGGAGGAGTTCGGTCACTTCCACACGATCACAGTGATCCACGGCGTCATCGGCAAGGGAGAGCGCACCCTCTTCCGACTGACCGAGTTCACCGACTCCCTTTCGCTGCATACGGTGAGTGATTGGTATAGAGCGGAATTCTTTTCGTATATTAGGGTCGAAGCGACCACACACGGTGCGGCCGGTACCGACCGCACCGGATTCTGTTACACGAACCCGATCTGGATACAACCGAAATGAGACGTCTGTTCCTGCTCCACCTCCTGCTGATCCTCCCTCTCACTGCGAACGAACGGGGGTTCTCCTTCACCAATGCTCCGCTGCAGTTCATGCCGCTCACGGCGAACACATTCGAGCCGCGCGTGGGACTCATCTGGCATGCGAACGACAACCGGCTCCGGCTCGATATCGGGAACTCCATCGACCTCATCCAGTATCACACGGACGCACCGGGTGCACGGTTCACGATCGGCTCTGATTTCTTCACCTATACCCTGTTGAGCGGCGAGAAGAACTTCCACTTCCCGGTCGACGCGGTCGATTACCTCTTCGGATTCAATGCCAGTTATGCGGATACACTCCGCAACGGCGTTCTTTCCTCCCGGCTCCGGCTGAGCCATATCAGTGCGCACTTCGTGGACGGACACTTCAACGGCAGCACCGGGACCTGGAAAGACGGCCTGAATCCGCGCGTCTACAGCCGGGAGTTCTTCGATTGGACCATTGCGTTCGCACCGCAATCGAACATTCGCGGGTATGTTGGTCTTTATTATCTGTGGCATGTCGATCCGACCACGCTGCCGCAATGGATGGTCTACGCCGGCGGCGAATATTCCCAGCCAATCACTACCGTACTTCACGGATATACCGCATATCAGTTCACGGCAACCGGGTTGCTGCCGCGTCATGAGTTCCAGGCTGGGGTGAAACTCGGCGATTGGACCGGCCGCGGAACGAAGTTCTTCTTCGTGCTGCACCGCGGGAACAGCATCCACGGTGAGTATCATGACATTACGGACGCCTACTCCGGGTTCGGCTTCAACATCGACCTGTGAGCGAACCCGTGAAACGACTCCTCATTTATATCGGTCTGTTCCTTACCACGTTCTTCACCACCACGGTCGCCGGTGTAGCGTGGCTCAACATCGATCCGTTCGACCTGTCGAACTTTTCGCTGGGACTCTCCTACTCACTCCCGTTGTTATTCATTCTCACCTGCCATGAGTTCGGACACTACTTCGCCGCACGGTACCATGGTGTTGATGCGACACTCCCGTACTATATTCCGATGCCGGCCATCCCCGGGCTCCTCAATTTCGGTACATTCGGAGCGGTCATCCGGACCAGATCCCTGATCCCTTCCAAAAAAGTGATGTTCGATATCGGCGTTGCCGGTCCGATCGCCGGCTTCATCGCCACACTCATCGTCCTCATTTACGGATTCACGCATCTGCCCGGGAAGGAATTCATCCTGCTCATCCATCCCGACTATTTCACGGCGGAGAGCAGCGGCCTCGGTCTTCAGTTCGGATCCTCCATCCTGTACGACCTTCTCTCCGTGCTGCTGACCGATGCAACGACCGACTTCATCCCGCCGATGTCGGAGATGTACCACTATCCGTATCTGATCGCAGGATGGTTCGGATTGTTCGTCACCTCCATGAACCTGATCCCTGTCGGGCAGTTGGACGGAGGGCATCTCTCGTATACAATGTTCGGAGAACGGCACCGCGCCGTGGCATTGGCGGCCTTCGGGACGATCACTGTGATCGGTCTGGCCGGCGTTGTGCCGATGATCGGGATCAACATCGGCTTCGGCTGGTCAGGCTGGATCCTCTGGGCGATCATCCTGCTCTTCGTGGTCAAACTCTACCATCCTCCGGTGGCCGATGAGACGGAACTCGACCCGATCCGCCGCATGATCGGCTGGTTCACCTTCGGGATCCTGGTGCTCAGTTTCTCCCCGTCCCCGTTCAATCTTTGAGCATCCATTGACAATCGAAGCATTTTTTGCTATCATTCCTCAAGAGAACAACAATCAGAGCCCTCTGCCATAGAATAGTTCGATACTGCGATACCACATCGGCTCCGCCAACGAACGAATCATTCCATTGCAGTGTGCTTTATCCAAACCGAGGATAACGCCTCGGTTTTTTTTTGATATGAACCGAACCTTTCATTCCCTGCTCCTCACCGGGCTGTTGTTGCTCTCCGGGTGCGACCTGCCTTCCACCGGTGATGTGATCGACCAACGGACCCCGCCAGAGGTAACGAAGGCAACATTCTCTCCTTCAAAGATCGACTTCGGTAAGATCCTCCCTCCGGGACCGACCCATTCATTCACCGCAAAAGCGTATCTCGAAGTGGCGGACAATGACGGCCTGAACACGGTCTCCTCCATAACCTATACCGTGTTTTCTCCGGCCGGCAAAGTGGTCGCCGCCGGTCCGTTGTTCGACCATGGGATCCTGCCGGATATCGTTGCCGGGGACGGCAAGTTCTCTGCTGATTTCCAGCTGACCATCCCTTCCGATGTCTATGGGAAATATTCCGTCCGATACAGTGCTGTGGACAAGGACGGGTATGCAAGCACGACGATCAATCTGCCGCTGAGCGTCATCTATTCAAATAACACCCCGCCGGTCGTGACCAATTTCATCGCGCCGGACACGATCTTCGTCCCTACGTCGCAGCCCGAATTGATCACCGTTTCCGTCCAGGTGTCGGACCAGGAAGGACTCAAAGACATAAAGTTTGTCCGGATGACCATCGTCAACCCGATCGACAATTCAGTCCGTTCGGTCCAACGTCTGTACGATGACGGCGGGAACGTGAATGTCCCGGAATATGGTCTTCCGAGCGGCGATGTGACCGCCGGTGATGGGTTGTTCACGATGGTGATACCGGTACCATCGGGCACGGCACGTGACATTGAGAGAGATTTCAATGTGTTCGCCATCGATCAGTCGGATGCGACATCCAACATCATCACCAAACGGGTGCGGTTCAAATGAGACGACGGACTTCGATATTGATCATCCTTCTGCTTCTTTCCGCCGTTCTGGCGGAAGCGCAAACCGGCATCCTGAGCGAGCGTTCGTTCCACGTCACTGCCGGCAGCTCCCTTTCCCGGATGCCGCTGAGCAACAGCATCACCGATATCGTCATTTCCGGGGATACCATCTGGCTTGGCACCGGACGAGGATTGAGCCGCTCAACGGACCGCGGCAGAAGCTGGAAGAACTACAACGGAACACCGGAATTCGGCAATGAGGATGTCTCTGCACTTGCCGTCCGCGGCAAGGATGTCTGGGTGGCCACCGCACACACCGTGACCGTATCCGACCAGTCGATGCCGGAAGGAAGCGGACTCCGCTACTCGAGCGACGGCGGCGAGACATGGAGAGTGATCCCTCAGCCGGTCGATGCGAACAATGTCGACACTCTCTTCTGGAACGCGCAAAGCACCATCCGCGCTCTCGGCATCACCACGGCGATCAACAACATCACGTACGATATCGCCATTGCCGGTACGTCCGTCTACATCTGTTCGTTCGCCGGGATGGCACGGGTATCGCATGACACAGGACGGACATGGCACCGGGTCATCCTGCCGCCGGACAACCTGAATTCCATCAGCAGGAAGGATTCCCTGAAATTCGATCTCTCTCCTTCCGGCGGAGCACTCGGACTGCAGAACAATCTCAATCATCGCGCATTTTCCGTGATGGCCGAGAACGATTCCACTATATGGATCGGAACTGCCGGCGGCGTGAATGAACTGAGGAGCCGGGGGGACAGCGTGGTTCGCCATACGAAACAGAACAATATCGACCCCATCTCGGGGAACTTCGTCGTAGCCATCCACAAGCAGAGCACTCCGGGCGGTGATGTCATCTGGGCCGCGACTGTGAATGCCACGGACAATACCGAACGGAGAGGCGTCAGTTATACCACCAACCGGGGGGCAACCTGGAAGCAAACGCTCTTGGGAGAGTTTGCCCATAATTTCGGCTTTAAAGGCGACACCGTTGTTTATGTCCCAACCGATAACGGTCTCTTCCGTTCAACGGATCAGGGACAGTCGTGGATGCAGTCCGGAACGATCTACGACAGATCGAATCGACAGCGATATACACAGTCAGTGTTCTATGCTGCGGCAGCTGCAGGCGACAGCATATGGTTCGGCGGAGCGGACGGTTTACTCATGACTGTCGACAGTGTATCGGAGGATTTCGGACTCAACTGGACGATCCTGCATGCATCGCAGCCCCCTTCCACCGCTGCGGCATCGTATGCCTATCCGAATCCCTTTGCACCGGACGATGAGGTGGTCCGTGTCCATTATTCCACCGGAAAGAGTTCGACGGCGAATGTCTCCCTGCGTATCTTCGACTTCGGCATGAACCTTGTCCGTACCGTTGTCCAGAACGCACCGCGCGAAGCGAACCGTGAGCATGATGAGATCTGGGACGGACGGAATCAAACCAACACCATTGTCGCCAACGGCGTCTATTTCTATCAACTGACCATTGACAGCGATGAACCGCGCTGGGGGAAGATCCTTGTCATTCAATAAGTGCATCATCACAGTGTTCACCCTGTTGCTCCTTGCTGTGCCGGCCGCGGCACAATTGGCAGGAGCACCCGGCGCGTTCACACGGATGGGATTCGGTGCGCGCGGCATGGGGATGGGGAATGCTCTTGCCTCCGTGAGGACCGGAGAGAATTCCGGCATTTACAATCCGGCAGCGACCGCACTGCTGAAACGCTCTACCGCGTCGGCATCGTACGGCATCCTCACGCTGGACCGCGGACTCAATACCCTCTTCTACTCCCAGCCGATCGATACGAATGCCGGTATCGCACTGCATGTGCTGAATTCCGGGACATCGGGGATCGACGGCCGGGATATCGACGGATTCCATACGGAGATGTATTCGGTCTCTGAGAACCAGTTCTCGCTTTCATTCGGACTGCGGATCCGTTCCATCACAGTCGGTCTCACCACCAAGCTCTATTATTACTCCCTGTTCGAGGAACTCTCCTCGACCGCCGTCGGATTCGATGTCGGCGTCATCTATCCGCTCGGGAAACAATGGACACTCGCAGCGGTCTTCCGGGACCTCAATACGAAGTATAAGTGGGATACGAACAAATTGTACGGCCAACTCGGCAACAGTACAACGGAGAAGTTCCCGACACGACAGACGGTCGGCATCACCTATCAGTTCGAGGATGCCAGCGGTCTTCTCTCGTTCGAACTTGAAAAGAGCAGCCTCTCCACGATTATGCTCCGCATGGGCGGCGAGTATACTCCGGTCGAGTATCTCACCCTGCGTGCCGGTCTGGACGGATGGGAGACCGAAGATAAAAGCAGTGCACATCCCTCGTTCGGATTCTCGCTGCGCACACCGTACACCGACTGGAGACCGACGATCCATTACGCGTATGTGCTGGAACCGTACGGACTCTTCTCCATGCATGTCATTTCCGTTTCGCTGACCCTGGGTGAACTCCAATGAAGATCCTTCTTGCACTCTTCCTCACTCTCTCACTGACCGCGTCCGGACAGCAGATCAATACCGGCCTGCCGTTCCTGAAGAACGGTACCGATGCCCGGTCCGCCGGCATGGGAGAAGCAATGACCGCTGTTGCCGGGGACCATTCATCCTTTGCCTACAATCCTGCTGCACTGACCGCCACACCACAGCGGCAGCTGATGCTCTCCCACCGGACCGGTTTTGCGGATGTCACCATCGACCAGATCGGTGCAACGCTGCCGGGAAGTGAGTGGTCTGTCGGATTGTCGGCTGTGACATCATCCGTCGGCGGGATCGAAGTGCGTCTTCGTCCCGGTGATGCAGAAGGGACCTTCTCCGCCCGTAATGCTGCACTCGCTGCCGGTGTCAGTTATGCCGTTTCGACGGACATCACCATCGGCGCTTCCGGGAAACTGCTGTATGAGAAGATCTACATCGATGAAGCGAGCGGATATGCTGTTGATGCCGGAGTCCTGTACCGTCTCAGCGATGCATTCACCACCGGTGCCAGCCTGTTGAATATCGGTTCCATGGGCGTGCTGCGTTCCGCCGCATCCGAACTCCCCGCCTCGTTACGGTTAGGAGGAGCATACAATGCGGGACTGACCGACCAGTTCACTCTGGTCGCGGCAGCGGATCTTGTGAAGACCCTTGACGACGACGGGACGCACCTTCATCTCGGGTTCGAAACGACGTACGACAACATGCTGATGGTCCGCGGCGGATATCAGACGGGATATGAGACCCGCTCGTTCTCCGGAGGACTCGGTGTCCGCTACGGGATGCTGCGAGTGGACTATTCCATCGTGCCCAACACCGGCGCATTCCTGCCGAATCATACTGTCTCTCTGCTCTTCTACCTGTGATCCCGCAGACCGTGAGCACGCACCGGCACATACTGTTCACGGCAACGTTCTCCACCCCGTTCATCCGGACGGACCGGGCGATCCTCGAACGACACCACACCGTTCATGCTGTGGATGCAACCGGTCTGACGGCGATCGTCCGATATCTCTCCCAGCTTCCTTCGGTCTCCGTGACGTTCTCCTGGTTCGCTTCAGTCTATTCATCCCTTCTTATCCTTTTGACGAAACTGACCCGAACGAAATCCATCCTTGTCCTGGGCGGCGTCGATGTCGCGAAACTGCCCGAAGTGAACTACGGTATCTGGAACACTCCCTGGAAAGCAGCGCTCGTCCGCTATGGCATTATGCATGCTGATGTTGTGCTTGCCGTCGATCCTTCCATTCGGGAGGATGCGATGGCACTCTGCCGTTACGATGGAGCGAATATCATCGTCAGTCCCACCGGACATGATCCGTCCCTCTGGACCGCATCCGCACAGAAACGGAACGGAAGCGTACTTACCGTGGCTGCCTGCGGGGATATGACGCGGTTCCGGGTGAAAGGAATTGACTTCCTCTATTCCGTCGCGAAGTCGATGCCGGAGACCAGATTCACACTCATCGGCATGACGGAGGAGATGCGGCGAACTGTTCCTCCTCCGCCCAATCTCACGGTGCTTCCTCCATTACCGCAGGAAACACTGCTGGGGCATTACCGTACCGCCGGTGTGTACTTCCAGCCGTCCATGCGTGAAGCGCTCGGTTCGGCATTATGCGAAGCGATGCTCTGTGAATGTTTTCCGGTCGGAACCCATGTCGGCGGTATCCCGACCGTGATCGGTGAGACGGGCCGGTTGGTCCCGTACGGCGATTTTGAAGCGGCTGCAGAGGCACTCCGCGCCGGATTACAGGCCGGACCGTCCGCAGCTGCGAGGGATCGGATCATCACACAGTTCTCAGTCGCCAACCGCGAGGAGACGCTGCAGTCGGTCCTGAGGGGTCTGCATGACTGAACGGACCGTCCGTATCGCCGCAGGGATTTTCGCCCCGACACCCGGTTGGGAGTCATTGCTGGAACAGACGGGCATCGACTGGTTCCCGGTCACTGACCTCCGCACCATTACTCCTGAACTCTGCACTCTGGTCATCTGCAACACCGAGCTCGATCCTCATGAGATGGATGCCCTGCGGGCGTATGCCACCACCGGCGGTGCGGTGATCTTCACTTCCGCAGCAGAGTCAGTCCTGCGGACGGCAGGCACACGCTCCAGCATCACATCGCTGCCTCCTGCGGTCCGCCATGATCATTGGTTCACTGACGTACTCGATTTGCACGGACCTGCCTGGGTGTTCAAGGATGGCTCGCTCGTGCAGAGCGGCCCGATCGGGAAAGGGATGATCTCCTACTTCGGTGCCGATGTTGAGACGGTGTTCACTTCGGAGGCCTCAACAAGGAAAGCATTCTACGCTGAGCGGAAACATCTGCCGCATGAACGGACAGCCTTACGCACCAGGATGCCGCTGCGCCAGATGTTCCTGTCGCACATCGGGTATCTCCACCACCAACGGCATCTGCCGTTCGTGCATAAATGGTTCTATCCCCGCGACAGCCGGAGTATCTTCACCTTCCGCATCGATTCGGATAAAGGGACCCGTGAAGAGATCGAAGAGATCTATGCACTCAGCGAACAGTACTCCGTCCCGACAACATGGTTCCTGGATGTGAAGAGTCATGAAGCCTGGCTCGAACGGTTCCGGTCATTCGGCGGTCAGGAGATCGCCGTCCATTGCTATGACCATGTCATCCACCCCTCGTCTCTTCTGAACCGGGAGAATTTCGAACGGGCGCTGATGCTGCTGAAGAAACATGGGATCGACGCAGCCGGCATCGCTGCACCGACCGGAGCATGGCGGCATTCCGTCGGTACGGCGATCCGCGACCTGGGATTCGAGTACTCATCCGAATTCTCATATGACTATGATGATCTTCCCTCCTTCCCTCGGCTGAACGGAGTCAGATCGGAATCTGTCCAATTACCTGTCCACCCCACCTGTATCGGTACGATGCGCCGTGAGCGGATGGGTCATGACGAGATGGTCCGTTATTTCATCCGGGTGACCGACCGGGCGCTGGCACTCCGCGAGCCGGTCTGCTTATACCATCACCCCGGCCACCGGACGAACAGCGTGTTTGAGGAAGTTTTTCAGTATATTCGTTCCACCGGTGTCGGAATGATGACGTATCGTGAGTATGCCGCCTGGTGGAAGCGGCGCGATGCCGCACGGATCCAGTGCACCTGGTCCGGCGGTGTTCTCCGGTGTAGCTCCTCCGATGTACCACAGGATCAATTCCTCCGTATCATGTTCCCGGACGGCAGCGAAACGATCACTGCACCGAACGCTGCGATCGATACAGGTGCTCTGGAACGAACAACAGCTCCCGTCCTTCCCGCGGTCCCGCTCGACATTATGCGGACTCGGCAGTGGCGGCCGGCACATCTCCTACAGAATGTTTTGGATTGGTGGATCACCACAACGGAATGAAGATCACTCTCGCATGTTATGAATCACTCTCCATGATCCATGGAGGTCCCCGCGTTCAGGTCCTGCAGACCAAGAACGAACTCGAGAAACTCGGCGTGGAGGTCTCGCTGCTGGACCCCTGGAAGCCGTTCGGAAAAGGTTCCGCGGACCTGGTGCATCTGTTCGCAGCCCATCTTGCTACGTTCCACCTTGCGTCCACCTTCCGGAGCTTCGATATCCCGTTCGTCACCTCCTCCATCTTCTTCACCAAGCACCCCCCTGCAATCATCAAAGCGACACTGACGGTGAATGCGCTGCTGAAGCGGTTCCGCTCGGGGATCTGGACGAACTATGAATACACGCGGCAGGTGTGCGATTGGTCGCGGGCAGTGTTGCCGAACACGACGGACGAGGGACGGTTGATCTCCGAAGGGATGGATATCCCTGCTACGAAAGTGACCGTGGTCCCCAACGGTGTGGAACCGCGGTTCGAATTCGGCGATCCGTCACTGTTCATAAAGAAGTACGGTGTGAAGGATTTCATCCTCAATGTCGGGCATATCGGTCCGGAGCGGAAGAACATGCTCAACACCATCCGTGCGCTCAAACAGATCGATCATCCGGCGGTCATCATCGGGAAGATCACTGATACGCCTTATGCCCGTCAATGCGTTGCTGAAGCGAATGATGCGAAGAATATCCTTCTTATCCCCGGATTCGATAACGGTTCGGAGATGCTCGCTTCGGCGTATGCGGCATCCTCCCTGTTCGCACTCCCATCCCGGTTCGAGACTCCCGGCATCGCGGCGCTGGAGGCAGCGCTCGCCGGTGCACGCATTGTCATCACACCGTACGGCGGCACAAAGGATTATTTCGGCGAGCTGGCGACCTATGTCGAACCTTCCTCGGTGGAATCGATCCGGTTCGGTATCACTGCAGCGTTGAACGCTCCGGTCGACCCCCGCATCAAGCAGCGGATGAAGGACGAATTCCTCTGGAGCCGGGTCGCCGAGAAGACGCTGGCTGTCTACCGTTCCGTGCTGCCATGAGACAACGCCGCATCCTCATCATCCGCCCCGACCGTATCGGCGATGTCGTACTGACCACACCTCTTATCCGTGCAGTCAAACGGAGCTTCCCCGGTGCATTCATCGGTGTGATGGTCAATTCCGTCTCCGGCGTCCTGCTCCGTCACGATCCCCATATCGACCTCCTCATCACCGATGATCCTTCCGGGAAGGATTCCGGCCGCGCCGGTTTCTGGCGTCAGGTCGCCACACTGCGCCGGCACCGCTTCGACACCGGATTGATGCCGCTGCCGCGGGAACGGCACGCCTGGATGATGTTCCTCGCCGGTATCAAACGCCGCATCGGTGTCGGTGGGAAGATCTACCAATGGCTCACGGCGACACGTACGGTGAGCAGGAACAAATACATCCCGCTCCGTCACGAGGCGGATTATGTCATGGATCTCGGCCGGCGCATCGGCGTGACCGATGATGATATCACCACGGAGCTTTATCTGACAGAGCAGGAGAAGCAGTCAGCCCGCGCATTCTTCACCGATCATGGTCTCTCTTTGGATCGGCCCATCATCGGGATTAATCCAAGTTCCAACAAGTCGGTCCCGAACTGGACCCCGGAACGGTATGTGGAACTCTGCACCCGTCTGGAGGCGACACGTCAGCTCTTTATCAACGTCGGCATCAACGATCCGGTCATGGAACGGCTGTTCGACCGCTTCCGGGAGCGGCATATCGTCTATTCGGGGACGGACCTGCGGGAATTGATGGCGCTGACCGGGATGCTTTCGCTGCTGGTCTCTTCCAGCACCGGAACGCAGCATATCGCCGCTGCATTGAAGGTCCCGACGCTCACCTTATTCTGTCCGCTCCCCGCCTGTTCCCACAGACTGTGGGGTTCCCTCGGGAACAGGGCCGAGGTGATCGAACCGGAACAGGGGTATTGCCAGGGACGGTGCCCCGGCGACCCCAAGGTCTGCACCTTCGATGAGATCAGCATCCAAACGGTGGTTGACCGCATCATACAAATGTCCGCCTCGAGCTGAATAGAGGAACCGGACAGGTCATTCCGATGTTCAGGATAATGTCTTTCAAAGGAGAACCGATGAAATTATTACGAATCGCACTGCTGCTCATCCTTGCTCTCACCTTCCAGGCAGAGGCCAAGAATCCCCAATGGAAGAAATTCGATGAGGGAATGAAACTGGCGAAACAGACCGGGAAGAAGGTGCTGATCGATGTCTATACGGACTGGTGCAGCTGGTGCAAGAAGATGGATGCGTCCACCTATGCGGACAAGAAGGTGTACGAGTACCTCAACAAGAATTATGTCGTCATCAAACTGAACGCGGAAGCGAACGAACGGATCACCTTCGCCGGTCAGACGATGTCCCCGGCAGAATTCTCACAAGGGATGGGGGTAACCGGATACCCTGCAACGTTGTTCCTGAAGAGTGACGGCCAGGCGATCACATTGCTGCCGGGATATTCGGAAGCGAACATGTTCATCCATATCCTCACCTACATCAACGAGAATCAGTATGAGAAGAAGAAATTCCCAGACTACCTCGCTGAAAAAGGCGTGAAATACTGACAAGAACCCGGGAAAACAAAAAAGCCATGATCATTGATCATGGCTTTTTCTTTGTACAGTCTCAGCAACTATTCAGCGCTTTCTCCGCTCCGCAGCCAGCCGTGTTACTTCCCCTTCGATCCTCTTCAGATCGACCATCTGGATGCATTCCAGATTATAGGGACATTTCCTCTTCCAGCACGGTGCACAGAACAATCCTTCCGGGATCAGCTTGATGCCGCGGTCGTACAGATCGATCTCGCTCCAGCAGCTCAGGCCGAACCAGGCGATGACATGCTTCTTCAATCCGATGGCGACATGCATCCCGAAGGAATCACCGGTGATGATCACATCACAGACATTCTCATAGCAGATGCCGCGGCGCACTCCTTCCGTGGTCGGAGTACTGACCACTTTCGGGCCGACCCTGCGGACCAGCTCTGCGTTCCGTTCAGTGTCCTCCGGACCGCCCACCAGCACCAGTTTCACACCCGGGATGCCGTGCATGGCGTTAATGAGCTGCTCATGCTGGTCCAAGGTCAGTTTCTTGTTCTCATACAGATAGGAACAGCCGGTATTGAATCCCACGATCAGGTCACCCTGGTCCAATCCATGCTCCTTCTTGTATGCCGCACAGAATTCCTGTTCCTCCTTCGATAGCTCCAGCACGTACGGATCCCGTTTGAACGTGAGTTTCATCGACTCCTGCAGGATCTGAGTGCCGTATTTCTCATTCTTCCGGAACTTCAGTTCATCATCCAGTCTGAGGATGTAGCTGTATTCCGCTTCCGTATTGAGCGGAATGATCTTTCCGTTCTTGTTGAGACCGAATCCGATCACCTCCCTGGCATTGAGCGTTCCGGCGAATGCACAGGACCGTTTCGTTTTATCGGTCTGATAGACGATATCGAACTCCATCTGCTGCAGGATCATCCAGTTCTCCGGCTCCCACACATAGACCGCATCCAGGTAGGGATTGTGATCGAGCAGCCGGTACGCATTCTTCAGCGTGATCCAGGAGATGTGGCTGTTAGGGTACTTCCGCTTGATCGCCGGCAGCATTGCCGTCGTCTGCACGACCGCCCCCATGGCATCGAGATTGACGATCAGGATCCGTTTCCCCATCGGCTGATGGTCGACGCATTCCTTGTAACAGGTGGTCCCGGGGAAACACGGCTTGTATCCCGTGAACCGTTTACAGTCCGGGATGACCAGTTTCTTTGCCGCTGTTTTCTTCTTCACCGGCTTCGATGTAACTCGTTTCTTTGCCATAATTTAGCATTGTGATTGAAGTAATTGTTGGAAGGCGCTATATACTTTCTCCACTGCAAGATCTTTCATGCACAGGTTGCCGATCGGGCATTCCGTGAGATTGCACTCCAGACAGTCCAGACCATCATGCCGCACGACCCGGTTGATACTGCCGTACGGTCCCTGCAGCTGCGGACTGGTCGGACCGAAGATACCGAGCGTCGGCACTCCCAGAGCGGCAGCGATATGCATCGGACCGGAATCGTTGCTGACAAGATACGAACATGCCGTCAGGAACGCACCCATCTGTTTCAGGCTGGTCGGAGGGATCAGGACGGCCGGGGTGGTCATCATCGCAGCGATCGCACGGACATCCTTCTCCTCGCCCGGCCCCCAGAACAGCAACGGTGTCAGCCCGTCATTCTTAGCGATCCTGTCGGTCAGCGCTGCAAATCCTTTGGGATTCCATTTCTTCGTATACCATCCCCCGCTGGCATTCACGCCAAGCAGTTTCTTCCCGAAAAGTCCCTGCTCCCGCAGCCATTGTTCGGCAAAGGTGTGATGCTCCTTCGCTAGCGGGAATTCGGGCATTCCCGGTTCGATCGGGATCCCGAAATGCCGCAGGACGTCGAGGTTGAAATCGACATTGTGCACTTCACCGCCCCGCGGTGTGACCAGGTGCGTGTATGCATATGCTCTGCCCCGGAACGGGAATCCGATCCTCGTCCCGGCGCCGCTGAACCGGGTGATGAGCGCCGTACGGGGATTCCCGAACAGATCGATCACGACATCGTACCGGCGTTTGCGCACGGTCCGGATGACCGAGAGAGACGTATCATCCTTCTTGCTGAAGGTGAGCACTTCCCGGACCGCTGGATTCCCGCGCACGACATCGGCCGCGAACCGTTCTGTCAGGAAATCGATCTCCAGATGCGGTGCAGCACGTTTCAGATTCCGGATGACCGGTGTGGAGAGCAGCACATCGCCGATGGCCCTCGGTTTGATGATGAGTACGGATGCAGCAGCCGGGAATATGGTCGTCGGAACGGTCATAGAAAATGGAAAATACCAATTATCGCCCCCATTTCAAAGACTATGGTCACATTAATCCCCGGTCATCTTGCTTCATGGGGGGAGTTTGACTATTTTTCGGTATCTGCAATGACAATCCACCATCCTTTCATCATGCAAGGAGTCGCAATGAAGAAAAACCTTACCGTTATTATCCTCTCCCTTCTTGTCTCGGCTGTTGCCTTCGGGCAGGTCCATCTTGGCGCCAAGTTCACTCCCAAGAAGACCACCGTGAAACCGGACAGCGCATATTTCGGCGATATCGGTATCCGCGGTTCATGGGTCGCACCGGACATCGATAAGGACGGCAAGCCGGAGATCATCGTGACCGATTACACGAAATCGGGCCGTGTTCACGTCTTCCAGGCGGCCGGCAATGACACCCTTGAATGGATCTGGTCCTCTCCCCGTCTTGATACCCTCCCCGGTCTTCCGTACGGCAGCGGTCTGAGCTCCACGCCGCGTGTGGTGCGTTCGGGTGACCTGGACGGTGACGGCAACGGCGAGATCATCTTCCCGCGCGCCGGTTCCGCCGGCGGGTTCCTGGTGTTCGAATGGGACGGTGTGAACGGCAGCCATAAATTCGGGAACATCCCTTCCGCGTTCATTCCGCACAGCATTACCTATGCATCCAACATGGGTGATCTCGCCGGAAAGACGATCGAAAGCGGTCTGCAGCTGAACATGGAGCATTTCGAGATCGATGATGTGGACGGCGACGGCGCACAGGAACTGCTCCTCCCGAAGAACCTCTCCGGTGCATTGAATGATGACTTCCTTGCCATCCATGTGGTCAGCACATTCGAACATGAGAACCAGGGCTTTGCCTCCTTCGAAGTAGAAGGCAGCACGCGCCGTCTTGCCAGTTCCAAATTCGGCGGCGGTTCACCCTATGCCATCCATCCTGCCGATCTGAACGGTGACGGCAAGAAGGAGTTGGTCCTCCACAACTGGAACTATTCCGACTACTGGGTCATCAAAGTG
>JABWAK010000061.1 GCA_013361065.1 Bacteroidota bacterium | reverse complement strand
ATTCCTGGGGGCTGCTCTCCCTTTCTGCGGGACTCTCCCTGGTGGGAGGCGTACAGCGCGGTGCCTGGGTCTCCAGCAGCGGATGGTTCTCTTCACAATTCGAAGAAAAAACATTCTCGCATGCCGGGATACCATTGGAAGCGCAATGGATCTGGAGACCACTCGATGATTTCGGTGTCGGCCTCTATGCATTCGGGAATATCAACCGGACCAAGCCGTTCTACGGGGCGCTGCTCTCCCTTCAGATCGGACGGTTCACGGAACGTCCCGGGACACCGGCGACATCCTCCCAATGATCGACGATCCTAAACGATCTGGACACGGTTACACTATACGGCACGCTCTTCGTCCTAGAACTATGGACGTATCCGATGCCGGCCGTTTCCCGGTTCACACGGGTCCGGTAGGAGTGAACGGGCTGCAGACGGGACCTGCCGGACGACAACAAGTGAATGGATGATCTGCAGATCACTCATTCACATACTGACATTCATATCATATAGAGCATCAACATGAAATCCATTTTCTTCATCATATCATCGGCTGTCCTTCTGGCTGCATGTACGACCGATGAAACGAAAGAATCGAACCTTGCAGCAGAGTATTTCCCGCTCCAGATCGGGAACCGATGGGAGTATGCCTACCCAAAGAACGGGACATGGGATGTCGTCACAACGTATACGATCGATTCGACCATGGAGATCGACGGGAAGATGTTCTACGTCGTGGAGATCACGCACAAAACCTTTTTCGATGCCCGGGAATACAGGCGGTACAGGACCGAAGGGGATATTTTATGGGAGGGACTCAGAGTGAACGGGGCATATCAGGTGATCAAAAGGGCCGATTTCACTCTCACCGCTGACCGAACCTATCGGATGCCGATCTATTATGAGTGGGACACAGCGAACTATGTTGTTTCCGTACTGGAGAAGAGCGACACGAAGGTGCGGTACCTCTATGAGGTCCCGGGTATGTTCGATGAAGAGGAGTTCATCGGCTTTGAGAAAGGGCGGGGAATCGTGTTCTACTCCCGTGAGTATCAATATGGACTGGAACTGGTCCGGGCGGATTTGAAACCGTAAGGTCAGAGAGCGTTCGCTCCCCTTCCGTTCCGTTCCCGCACCTGCACCGGGATCTTCCGGGTCCTCTCCTTCGACCGCATCGCCGCCGGGACGCTCCGCATCACTTCGTCGCAGAGAGCCTGCACCAGTCTGGTCCGGGAGAAGTGATGGGCGGTCACCAGACTCACTTCACGGACCGGCACCGGTGCCTGGAACCGGCGGATGTTCCGTCGCTGCTGCGCCGAAAGGTCCTTCACCGCCAGTTCGGGCAGGATGGTGATGCCGCGGTTGGTCTCGACGATCTTCTTCAGAGTCTCGATGCTCCCTGCTTCCAGATCCAGCCGGTGCAGTTCCTTCTCCCTCCGTTTCAATGCACAGAGGTTCACGACCTGCGAGCGGAGGCAGTGCCCTTCCTCCAGCAGCCAGAGCCGCTCCACATCAATATCCTCGGAGAGCAGGTAGCGCTTCCTTGGCCATTGTTCCACGGAGGAAGCATAGACCACGAACGGCTCATAGAACAGCGGATGTTCGGTGATCCCGGATGCCTTCAGCGGCGTTGCCAGGATGCCGGCGTCGAGGGAATCGTCACGCAGCCGCCGCACCAGTTCCTCCGTGGTATGTTCGCTCACCGACAGCCGGACCTCCGGGTACCGTTCCAGGAAAGGGGCGATGAAGAGCGGCAGCAGGTACGGCGCAAGGGTCGGGATGATGCCGAGCCGCAGTTCCCCGGAGAGTCCGTGCTGTTCTTCCGCGACCGATTCCCGCAGCCGCTGCACCCCGCGCAGGATCTCCTTTGCGCGGGCGATGACACGCTCCCCTGCCGGGGTGGGACGCACCGGCTGCCGGCTCCGGTCGAAGAGCTGCACGCCGAGTTCCTCCTCCAGTTTCTTCACCATCATGCTGAGGGTCGCCTGCGTGACATGATTCGCTTCCGCCGCAGCGATGAACTGACGATGCACATCGACCGAAACGATATATTCGAGCTGCTGCAGATTCATTGGTCTCCTATAGATAGAATCGATAGTAATATAGAAAATATCGGATTGATTGATAAGGGAATAATGACCAGATTGCACCAACGAACCATGCCGGACCGGCATCCCGGTCCACCCCTCCTCTCACCCATCAAAGGAAGACGACGATGAGCACCGAACGATCATGTCCCGTCCATCACGGCCCCGGCAAAGGGACCACCAACCGCGACTGGTGGCCGAACCAACTGAACCTCGGCATCCTGCACCAGCACGCCCCCGCTTCCAATCCGCTCGGCGGGGAGTTCAATTATGCGGAGGAATTCTCGAAGCTCGATCTTGCGGCGGTGAAGAAGGATATCGTCGCCGTGCTGACGCAGTCCCAGCCCTGGTGGCCGGCGGACTGGGGACATTACGGCGGACTGATGATCCGCATGGCGTGGCACAGTGCCGGCACATACCGCACCGGCGACGGACGCGGCGGCGGAGGCACCGGCAATCAGCGGTTCGCACCGGTGAACAGCTGGCCGGACAATGTGAATCTGGACAAGGCGCGCCGGCTGCTCTGGCCGGTGAAGCAGAAGTACGGCAACCGTCTCTCCTGGGCGGACCTGATGATCCTTGCCGGCAACTGTGCGCTGGAATCAATGGGATTCAAAACGTTCGGATTCGGCGGAGGACGCGAGGACATCTGGCAGCCGGAAGAGGACATCTACTGGGGTAAGGAGAAGAGCTGGCTCGCAGATGAACGATATACCGGCGTCCGTGACCTGGAGAACCCGCTGGCAGCGGTGCAGATGGGACTGATCTATGTGAATCCCGAAGGCCCCAACGGCAATCCCGATCCGGTCGCTTCCGGCCGCGACGTGCGCGAGACCTTCGCGCGGATGGGGATGAATGACGAGGAGACGGTAGCGCTCACCGCCGGCGGACACACCTTCGGCAAGGCACATGGCGCCGGAGACCCGAAACTGATCGGCCCCGATCCGGAAGGCGCCGGCCTGGAGGAGCAGGGACTCGGCTGGAAGAACAGTTACGGCAGCGGCAAGGGCGTGCATACCACCTCCAGCGGTATCGAAGGTGCGTGGAAACCTAATCCGACGAAGTGGGACAACGGATATTTCGATATGCTCTTCGGGTATGAATGGGAGCTGGTGAAGAGTCCCTCCGGCGCACAGCAGTGGCTCGCGAAGGATGTGAAGCCGGAACATATGATCCCGGATGCGCACGATCCGTCCAAGAAACACAGACCGATGATGACAACGGCGGACCTCTCGCTGCGGTTCGATCCGATCTATGGACCGATCTCCAAACGGTTCCATCAGGATCCGAAGGCGTTCGCCGATGCGTTCGCACGTGCGTGGTTCAAGCTGACCCACCGCGATATGGGTCCGAAATCACGGTATCTTGGTCCGGAAGTACCAAAGGAGGACCTGCTCTGGCAGGATCCGCTTCCGGCGGTGGACCATCCGATGGTCGGAGCGGCAGAGATCGCGGCGCTCAAGGCCGCGGTGCTCGCCTCCGGACTCTCCGTTGCGGACCTCGTCTCGACCGCCTGGGCATCAGCGTCCACCTTCCGCGGTTCGGATAAACGCGGCGGTGCGAACGGTGCACGAATCCGACTCGCTCCGCAGAAGGATTGGGAAGTGAACCGGCCAGCCAAACTTGCATCCATCCTCACCGCACTGGAGAGGATCCGGGCGGAGTTCAACGGATCACGGAAGGACGGCATGCGGATCTCGCTGGCGGACCTGATCGTTCTTGCCGGCAGCGCAGCGGTGGAACAGGCAGCGAAAGCCGCCGGGATACCGGTGGAGGTTCCGTTCACACCCGGCAGGACCGATGCAACGCAGGAGCAGACCGATGTCACCTCCTTTGCCGTGCTTGAGCCGGAGGCGGATGGATTCCGGAACTACCTGAAACAGAGGTTCACCGTCCCGGCCGAAGAGATGCTGGTGGACAAAGCGCAGTTGCTCACCCTCAGTGCGCCGCAGATGACAGTACTCATCGGCGGTCTCCGGGTGCTCGGTGCCAATGCGGATGGTTCAGCGCACGGCGTCCTCACGACGCGGCCCGGGATGCTGACGAACGACTTCTTCGTGAATCTGCTGGATATGGGAACGGAATGGACACCGGTCACCGCGGACGCGGAGACGTTCGAAGGAAAGGACCGTGCGACCGGGAAGACGAAGTGGACCGGCACGCAGGTGGATCTGGTCTTCGGTTCCAATTCCCTGCTGCGCGCCATTGCCGAGGTCTATGCACAGAGCGACGCCCGGGAGAAGTTCGTCCGTGATTTCGCCGCAGCGTGGACGAAGGTGATGAACCTCGACCGGTTCGATCTGGCACAAAAGAAGAAGAAATAACCGTTCTTCCTGAACGATACAGTACAAAAAAAGGGGCACCAGCGGTGCCCCTTTTTTATTCAGCGATCATCGTCAGTTCACGAGACCTGTTCCACTCTGCGGATCTCCGGAATATCCTTCAATAGACGCCGCTCCACTCCTGCGCGGAGCGTCATGCGCGACATGGGACAGCCGACACAGGCGCCGGTCAGTTTCACCTCCACGAATCCGTCCTCCGTCACTCGGACGAGTTCTACATCCCCCCCGTCCGCCTGCAGGAACGGGCGGACAGTCTCCAAAGAACGCTGCACTTTTTCGTTGATGGTCATGGTCGGTTCGGTTGTGGAACGGAATGGAATCCCGTCCGGATCACGTGGAAGAAAACTATGCGGTCGGGATGGCATCCCGACCAACCGTCAGTTGTTCGAGCCGAGCGAGATCTCGATAGGCGCCGATTGTTTGCTGAAGTTGCTGATGCTGATCTGCGCCGCGAGGTTCTTCGCGATGGTGCGGAAGATCCTGGACGGTTCGGAATCAGGTTCGGCATCGGTCACCGGACGGCCGTTGTCGCTGCCGGCGCGGATCTTCGTATAGATGGGGATCTCGCCGAGGAACGGCACGGAGAACTGGTCCGCCACCCGTTTCCCGCCGCCGTTATCGAAGATGTTCTCCCGTTCGCCGCTGGCGCTGACGAAATAGCTCATATTCTCCACCACACCGAGGATCGGCACATTCACCTTCTGGAACATCGCCATCCCGCGGCGTGCATCGGCGAGGGACATCTCCTGCGGGGTGGTGACGATCACCGCACCGGTGAGCGGGATCTGCTGCACGATGGTGAGCTGGATATCGCCCGTGCCCGGCGGCAGGTCGAACACGAGGTAATCGAGCTCGCCCCAATTGACATCGGTCATGAACTGCTTCACCGCGCCGCTTGCCATCGGTCCGCGCCAGATCACCGCCTGGGTGGAATCGATGAGGAACCCGATCGACATCACCTTCACTCCGTACTTCTCCAGCGGGACCAGCTTCTGGTCATGCAGCCGGGGTTTCTCGTTGATGTTGAACATGAGCGGGATGCTCGGACCATAGATATCGCAGTCGATGAGTCCCACGCGGGCCCCTTCGCGCGCCAGCGAGAGCGCCAGGTTCACTGCCACGGTCGATTTGCCGACGCCGCCCTTACCGCTCGCCACGGCGATGGTGTTCTTCACGCCGGTCAGCACCGGCGCCGCCTGCATGTTGGCGCGCTGCGAGACGCTGGCGGTCATCGTTACATTCACGGCACCGACGCCCGGGATGGAACTGCGCACCGCCTGCTCCGCCTGGGCCTTCATCTCATCCTTCACCGGACAGGCCGGCGTGGTGAGTTCGATGGAGAAGCTGACATCGGAACCGCTGATGGTCAGATCCTTGATGAAATTGAGCGCCACGATATCGCGGTGCAGGTCCGGGTCGCGGACGGCGCGGAGCGCCTGGAGGACATTCGCTTCGGTAAGTGAACTCATAGTGTGCATCCTTCGGTCTTATTGATTGATCGTATCCTGTTTCTTCCGTTCATAGATCCAGTCCACCTGCGGCCGCGTCTGCGGCACACCGAGGATCCGGCCGCCGAAACCGATGTGGCGCCAGGTGGACATGTTGGTCGTGGTCGTGGAGAGATTGCGCAGCGCTTCCTCACGCATCGCGGCACCGTAGCGGTCCGCCAGTTCCCCGATAAAGGCATCGACCGCTTCCTTCCGATAGCGTTCCTTCTGCACCGGTGTGAGGGTATCGGGAGGCGGGGCGAGCGTATCGAGCACCGCGCGGAGCATGCGCGCCGAGCGGTAGTTGTCCATCCATACGGCGATGTCGTGGCGGACGGCGGCGGACTGCTGCAGGTTCCTGCGGAGTCCCTCGCGCGCCAGCATCTCGTTCTGGATGACGGTCTTGATGTTGTTGTTCAGCACTGCCCGGACCTGGAGAGTCTCGAGCGGCGCCGGGAAGACCACATTGTTGTTCACCAGTCCGTCCAGCACCTGCTGCACGGTCATCGGTCCGGTAGCGATGGAGATGAACGGCTGGTCCAGGATGTCCGCGATCTGACCGCGCAGCCGTTCCGTGCCGACCGGCGAGAACTGGAAGAGTCCCTTGCCGAACAGCTCGGCAGAATCACGCCGGAGGATGGCATACGCACTGTCCGCCATGCGGAAGAAGACCGCCGGGTCTGCCTCTGCGCGCTGCGGCGATGTGACGGAGGCGAAGAACTTCACGGCGATGGAGTCCTCTTTACGGTCCTTGATGATGTTGTTCACCTTGTGCATCCGGTCCGCAGTGTTGAACTTCGCATTCTCCATGTTCGTGGAGCGGCGCAGCAGGTAGAACATCACCGTTCCGAACGGTTCGGTCTGAACGGGCTTGGTGAGACTGTCCTTGCCCAGCGCGAACACCGCATCCTCCACTTTCCTGTCCTTGAATCCGTACTTCACCACGAATGTGTCGAGCGGGACGAACAGGGAGTCCTCGAACGACCAGAGCACCGCCCTTTTGTTCCGTGCAGCAGCGACCTTCTTATAGAGAAGGTCACCATCCTTCTGATTGATGATGCCGAGCATCACCACTTCCACCTCCGCCGGGAACCGCTTCATCCCTTCGCGTGTCTCTTCCGGGGTGATGACGATGCGTGAGGTGACCTCGGTCTTGTAGAGTTCGTCCCGGACGAAGAGTTTCTCGAGATTCTGCTGCAGCCGGAGGGTGAGCGGATCGTTCCCCAGATTCTGGGCGGTCGCTTCCATCGCGAGAAGTTTCTCCGCCATGAGCGAATGGAGGAAATCCCGTTTGGTCGCTTCGATGCGCGCCTTGTTGTCCTTGTTGGGCCACGGCATCAGTTCGAAACGTTCCAGGAAATCGCGCGTGGTGATCACATGGCTTCCCACCGTGGCGAGCGTATCCTGCGTCAGACCGGCAGCGGTCCTGCCGTACTGCGCCGCGGCGGAGGAGACAAGACAAAGAAGGAGCAGGAGGTTCCTCATTGGACGTGTTTCCCCGTCAATTGAAACACCGCCTGGTGATAGAGTTCCGCGGTCCGCTGCAGCACTTCTTCCGGCATGACCGGTCCGGGGGGACGCTTATTGAATTTGATGGAGAGCAGATAATCGCGGACATACTGTTTATCATAGCTGTTCTGGGCCCGTCCCGGAGCGTAGGTGGCGCGGGGCCAGAACCGGGAGGAATCGGGCGTGAGCAGTTCATCGATGATGATGAGTTTCCCGTCCATCAGTCCGAATTCCATCTTCGTATCGGCGATGATGATCCCTTTCTCCTCCGCGATCGCGGCGGCACGGCGGTAGATGCGGATGGAAAGGTCGCGTACCTGTTCGGCGATCTCCTTCCCTTCCCGTTCCACCATGACCGCGAACGGGATGTTCTCGTCATGGATCCCGACCTCGGCTTTGGTGGAGGGGGTGAAGATCGGTTCGGGGAGCTGCTGGCTCTCGGACAGACCGGCCGGGAGCGGGATACCGCAGACCGCACCGGTAGCGAGGTAATCCAGCCAGCCGGAACCGGAGATGTACCCGCGCACGATGCACTCCACGGAGAGCGGCTGCGATTTCTTCACGAGCATGCTCCGACCCCGCAACTCCTCCTTGTACGGAGCACAGACGGACGGGAACCGGTCGACATCCGTGGAAACGACATGGTTCGGAACGATATCCTTCATCTGTTCGAACCAGAAGGCCGAGATCTGCGTGAGCACCTTCCCTTTGCCCGGGATCCCCTGCGGCATCACCACATCGAAGGCGGAGAGCCGGTCCGTTGCCACGAAGAGCAGATGGTCGCCGACATCGTAGATGTCGCGTACCTTGCCCCGTTTCAGGAAGGTGAGTCCGGTGAAGTTGGTTTCGGTGATCGCGTTCATGATGGCACCTTATATGAAGCGGCAGGAACAGCGGAGCGCATCGTCCAGCCGGAGCAGATAGTCCTGCTGCGGTATCTCGATGCAGCCGAGCGTTGCCAAGTGGTCGTTCTGATATTGTGTATCGAGCAGCCGGTAACCGCGCGCGTTGAGCCGTTCCACCAGTGCGACGAGTGCCGCCTTGGAGGCATCGGTCCTCCGGCTGAACATCGATTCGCCGAAGAACGCACCGCCGATGGAGACACCGTAGAGACCGCCGGCCAGGGTCCCGTCGGCCCAGCTCTCCACCGAATGGGCGTATCCCAGCCGGTGCAGTTCACAGTAGCTGCGGATGATGGTCTCCGATATCCAGACATCATCGCGGTCCGCGCAGGCGCGCATCACCTGTTCGAACGCCGTGTTGTACCGGATGGTGAACACACCGCTCCGGATGGTGCGGCGGAGGCTGCGCGAGACCTTCAATCCGTCGAGCGGGATGATGCCGCGCATCTCGGGCGCGTACCACCGTATCTCCCCCTCCCGTCCGTCCGCCATCGGGAAGAACCCGTTGCAGTACGCATGGAGCAGGAAGCGGCTGTCGATGATGGAGCTGCCGGACGATGGATTCGTTGGTGTCATCACGGTACAAAAATCAATGCCGAGTGAGCTTCCGTGTTCGAAGTCCTCGGCATTGAGTGACGCTGTGCGTGAACGGCGGCGTGTTATTCGTCGCCGAAGCTCGTACCGACGGCGCGGGCGGTCCTGACGATCTCACCGTCCACCGGAACGAGACGCTGTTTGGAGATGGCATCCTTGATCGCCACGCTGGTGACGTTCAGGCCGCGCAGGCTCACCATGCGGCCGAACTCGCCGTTCATGGCAAGCTCCACCGCTTTGGTGCCGTAGCGGGTGGCGAGCACACGGTCGTAGGCCGTGGGACTGCCGCCGCGCTGCAGATGGCCGAGGATGGTGGTGCGTGTCTCCAGCCCGGTCTCCTGCGTGATGCGTCTGCCGACATGTTCGCCGATGCCGCCGAAGCGGATCGGGTCGGTCCGTTTCACGTCCGTCTCCTTGATCACGATCTCCTCGTCCGCTGCTTTCGCGCCTTCCGCCACACAGACGATGCTGTAGCGGTTGCCGCGGGTGCTGCGTTCGATCACCCGGCGCATGACGCTCTCCCATTTGAAGGGATTCTCCGGGAGGAGGATGATGTCCGCACCTCCGGCGAGTCCTGCCTGCAGGGCGATCCATCCGGCGTAGCGTCCCATCACTTCGATCACCATCACACGATGGTGGGCCGAGGCGGTGGTGTGCAGACGGTCGATCGCTTCGGTCGCGATGGAGAGCGCCGTATCGAATCCGAACGTCTGGTCCGTTGCATCCAGGTCGTTGTCGATCGTCTTCGGAACGCCGACGATGTTCATGCCGAGGTCGGCCAGTTTGTTGGAGATGTGCATCGTGCCGTCACCGCCGATGGTGATGAGCGCATCCAGGCCCCAGCCTTTGTAATGCTTCAGCACCCGCTGCGAGGCGTCCACGATCTCCACTCCGGACAATCCCTCGGTGGGATAATGGAATGGGTCCCCTTTATTGGAAGTGCCGAGTATCGTGCCGCCCTGGCCGATGATACCGGCGATGTCATCGCGCGAGATCTCGCGCATCTTGCCTTCGACGAATCCTTCGAATCCGTCCTCAATACCGACGATGGTCAGACCGTAGTCGTTCATGGCCGGTTTTGCCACGCCGCGGATCACGGCGTTCAAACCAGGACAGTCACCGCCTCCGGTCAGGATCCCAAGTCGTTTTATCTTCTTTGTTGTCATAGTGTCAGTCGTTTTCTCCAGTGTTGACACATCAATGTAATGAAAAATGCGTTCGGTTAAAAGCGCTTTTTTTGCGCTTCCATCACGGCCAGTTCAAGGATCTCCTGATTATGCAGTGATGATTCCAGCGGGACGGGGGGCGCGCTTCCGGTGAGGATGCTCTCCGAGAACCGTTCCACCTCGAGCACGTACAGGTCCGGTACGGTGAACCGCTCGGTGGTGACGGAACTGACGAGCCCTCGTTCCCCCCGTTTGATCTCCAGCACCGCCTCCACCCTGCTCGGGGTGAAATTGAAGGCGGAGATGGAGCCTTCCGTACCGAAGAACTCGATATAGCCCTGCCGGTACGGTGTTTCGTACGACGTGTAGATCGTCCCGAGGGTCCCTCGGGAGAACTGCACGGAGAGTACATTCGTTGTCTCCACGCTGCCGGTGGAGGGATCCCGGTCCATCATGCTCCGGAGGTCGGTCACATGATCGTCCGCGAGGATGAACCGCATCGTGTCGAGACAATGGATGCCGATATCGAACAGCGGACCGGCGCCGGCCTCCTTCTGGTCGAGCACCCATGAGCGCTGAGAGTTGCGGACATCGTAGATGAAGTGGGATTGTGCATAGGTGATCCTGCCGATCATGCCGGAGGAGACGATCTCCTTCATCCGGAGGATGAGCGGCGAGAAGCGGAGCATGTGGCCGACCATCAGTTTCACGCCGGCGCGGCGCACCGCATCCGACATCTCCATCGCCTGACGGACGGAGACCGCCATCGGCTTCTCGACCAGGATATGCTTTCCGGCGGCAGCAGCGGCCAGGGTCTCCGCATGATGCCGTGCGTTGGACGAGACGATGAAGACCGCATCGACCTCCGGGGATGCAACAAGCGCTTCCACGGAGTCGAACGAAAACGGGATACCGTACTCGTGTGCCTTCTGCTGCGCTGCCTGCGCGGAGCGTTTCTGGATCGCCGTCAGTTCCGCGTTGGATGCCGCGCGGATGGCGGGCATGATGGCCCGCTCCGCGAATGCACCGAAACCGATGATGCCGAACCGTACCTTCTTCATCGTTGGATCAAGGTCCTTCCCTTTTTCCGGACTCATTGCCGGGCTGTGAATTTCTCCACTTTATTCGAGACAGGCGGGACCGTCTTCAAAAAGCGATAGATCGCCCGCAGGTCCCCTTCCTCCATCCCTGCATACAACAGCCACGGCATCGCCGTATTGAACTCACCCGCTTTCACAGACGTGTTTGTCCAGATTGAATCGCGGTAGGTGATGAACCGTTTCACAAAGACCTCCTCGGTCCACAGTCCGATCCCGGTCTCATGGTCCTGCGTGATATTGGCAGAGCGGACGATGTCGCCGGTAGCGGGGCTGCGGAATTCGAATCCCCCGGCAAGATGCTTGCCCGGGATCGGCGTTCCTTTCTCCATCGGCGTATGACAATCGGAGCAGCCGGCGATGGTGAACATGTACTCACCGTACTTCAGCGTATCGGCTGGATCCGGACGGGACATCGGAGTCGCCTCTTTCGGGATGGTGTTGACGATGATGTTCATCGGGAAGTTCAGATCGGCCGCCGGATACTGACCCTCCTTCGGCGCGAGTGTGCGGATGTAGGCGATGATAGAACGGACATCCTCCGGATCCATCTTCCCGTATGCCAGGTACGGCATCATCGGGAACATGGCACGTCCGTCATAGGTCACGCCGGTCGTGATCAACCGGTACAGCTCGCCGTCCGAATAGCGGGAAAGATACGTCGGGGTGATGTTCTGTGCGTAGATGGTCCCGGGCATTCCTGCAAGCTCCTCATCGAACTTGTCGCCGCCCTGCCCTTCGGTCCCGGGTGTGATCGGTCCGGCGAACTTGCTCCAGTCACGCACGGAGTGACAGTCGATGCAGCCGGCCACATGATGTGCCAGGTACTTGCCGCGCGCGATCCGTTCCGGTGTTGCTTCCACCGTGATGGCGGCGGCTGGTGCAACCTTCGGGAATGCTGCCATGACATACATGACCATCGCTACGGCACCGAGGATGATGACGCCGACGACGATACCGGTGATCTTCAGTACTTTCTTCATTGCGTCCTCCCGTGTGAGTGAATGATGCTGTCAGAAACAGGAAATTTGTGCTGTAAATTAGAAATATTTCCTTGATTGTCAAACCAAATGGGAGGTATCTTGTACCATGAAATTGCCGCTGTACATCCTGAAACGCCACATGGCACCCTTCTTCGGCTCGTTCCTCTTCCTGATGTCGGTCTTCGTGCTGCAGTTCGTGATGAAGTTCATGGACCAGCTGGTGGGGAAAGGACTCAGCGGATCAGTGATCGCAGAGCTGATGCTGCTGAATCTCGCCTGGATGATGGTGCTGGCGGTACCGATGGCCGTGCTGGTGGCGACACTCATGGCATTCGGTGCGATGGCAGCGGCCAACGAAGTGACCGCCATGAAGGCCGGAGGCATGAGTCTGTACCGGATGATGTTCCCGGCGGCACTCGCGGCGATGCTGATCACCTGGCTGATGATCGAGTTCAATAATAAGGTACTGCCGGAAGCGAACCATCGGTCCAAAACACTGACGATGGACATCCGGCGGAAGAAACCGACCCTGACACTCGTGCCGGGACTGTTCAATCAGGACATGCCGGGATACAGCATGCTGGTCCGGAAGACCTTCGAGGAATCGAACGCCCTGGAAGGGGTGACCATCTACAACCATTCCGATCCCAACAAGAACACCCTCATCACCGCCCAGCGCGGCACCCTCTCCTTCTCCGGTGATTACCGGAAGCTCGTCATGGACCTGTATGACGGGGAGATCCACGAGGTGGACCATACCAAACCCTCCATGTACCGCACTATCCGGTTCGAACGGCAGCGGATCACCACGGTGTCCGAAGGCTTCGACTTCGAACGGTCCGCCGTCAACCAGTTCTCCCGCGGCGACCGTGAACTCAGTTCGGCAGAGATGCGGTACATGGTGGACAGTCTGAACGGCCTCTCGGCCGATGTGCAGAAGCGGATCGCGGATTATGCCGTGGGACTGCAGGAGAAGCTCTTCACCGGTTCCATCACTCCGCAGACCCCCGCATCGGAGTTCTGGCGGAATGTGGAGCAATATACCAGTATGGGAAGCCAGCTGACGTTCCTGCGCAACAACATCGACAGCGAGGTCTCCAACATCGAGTACCAGCAGAAACAAGTGCGGGAGTTCCAGGTGGAGATCCACAAGAAGTACTCCATCCCGGTCGCCTGTTTCGTCTTCATCCTGGTCGGAGCGCCGCTCGGAGTGATGGCGCGCCGCGGCGGATTCGGCATCGCCGCATCGCTCAGTCTGGGATTCTTCCTGCTCTACTGGTCCTCGCTCATCGGCGGTGAGAAACTGGCGGACCGACATGTGATCGAACCGTGGTTCGGTATGTGGGCAGCGAACATCGTCATCGGACTGCTGGGGTTCGTTCTGACCTACAAAGTGGCGAAGGAGAACATCGAACTGAACTTCGACTGGTGGCGGCGCTTCGTGCCGCAGCGGTTCCGGAAAGGAACGATGCGGTGAAGATCGTCGACCGGTACATCCTGAAGCAGTTCATCACCACCACCGTGTTCGGTCTGATCACGTTCATGGCGATCTTCGTGATCATCGACCTGATGGAGAACCTGGACGATTTCCTGGACAACAATGTGGCGAACGGCATCATCCTGCAGTATTACATCGCCTTCCTGCCGGAGATCGTGAAGCTCATGACGCCGGTGGCCGTGCTGCTGGCAAGCCTGTTCACCACCGGGAAGCTGGCCGGGAACAACGAACTGACGGCGATGAAGGCGGGCGGGATGAGCATCTACCGCTACATGCTGCCGCTGATCACCGTCGCCTTCCTGGTAAGCGGCATCTCTGTTTACTTCAACGGCTGGGTCGTGCCGTACGCGAACCAGCAGAAGTTCTCCATCGAACGCCGTTATCTGAACAAGAACATCGAATCATCGGTCCGGACGAACATCTATCTGCAGGACGGCAAGAAGCGGATCGTCTACATTGCGTACTACGACGGCACACGGAACATCGGCACCCGGTCGAGCATCCAGGAGTTCACCGATTCCACGCTGATCAGCGTGGCGCGGCGGTGGGACGGTCTCTCGTTCTCCTATGATTCCGTTGCCGGCGTCTGGTCCATGGGGATCGGCAAGCAGCGGACGATGACCGCGAACGGCGAACGGGTGGAGAACTTCGATTCGTACTTTTTCCGGGACCTGACCTTTGCCCCGAAGGATATCGTGAAGAAGGTGGAACGGCCGGAGGAGATGAATTACACGGAGCTGGGCGAGTTCATCGTCCGGCAGCAGAACAGCGGCAACGATGCGGCGCGGTGGATCGTCGATTACCACAACAAGGTGGCGTTCCCCTTCGCAAGCGTCATCGTCGTGCTCTTCGGCATCCCGTTCTCCTTCGGCAAACGCAAAGGGGGGATCGCACTGCAGGTGGGGATCTCCGCGGCGGTGGTGTTCATCTACATGGTGTTCATGAAGATCAGCAATGTATTCGGCTATAACGGGGACCTGGATCCGATGCTGACGGCGTGGCTGGCGAACATCATCTTCTTTGCGGCGGGAGTGGTGAATATTCTGAGGGTGAACAAGTAGCAGGAAAGAACATAGGGAATTGATTCAATGAATCATTGAGTCATTGAATCAATTCGCAAGAAAGAACAACAATGCCAGGTAGAGCTCACCTCGGTAGAATCTGGAATCAGAATCCTACCGAGAGCGTGAGCTGTGAATAGAGCCGCTCCCCTTCGGGAGAACGGACCGGAGCGATGTTCAGATCTGCCGTGATGGTGCTGTTGTAGTTCTTGGTCGCCAGGAAGGCATCGATAGCGCTGATTGCGTGGTTCACCACGAGGGCACTCAGCGCAAAGCTCGCCGCATAGTAGTAATCATTCGCCTTCCCCCGCTCCGCCGCATACGCTTTGATCTGTGCATCCGCCGTGTAATTATTGAAGTAATCCCTTCCGTCCGACACCGGCACCCCGTTCGCATCCACCGGATAGGTATCCCACCCGAACTTGAACTGATAGTATTTGCCGATCAGCTCGTAGTATTGCTGGTCCCCGAACGGCGGCAGTGTGTGGGAGAAGCCGAATTTCCCTGAAGCGGGCGCACTTTCCCATTCGTTGATCTGGCTGAAATCGTTGTTCCGCACACGGTTCAGATCGATGGTGCGCACAGGACCGTAATCGCTCGACCCGTACGTATTGATCCATCGTGCATACCGTTCAGCGCTCCAATGCGCCTCGGCATACTTCTGGAATTCCGCGGTCTTCTCATCCCCGTTCTGTTCGCTAATCACCGCATAGACCACGAGCGCAAGTTCCGCACCGAAATAGACCGCAGCCCGGGTGTAATTCTCCGTGCGGAACTGCCCGATACCGGGAACGGCAAGTGAAAGGAGTCCGTTCATGAAAGGGTCCTGCCGCTCGCGCGGCTCCACGAGCACAACGGATGTTGCCGTGACGGTCTGTTGTGAGAGATCCTGTACCACATCCCGCCGGAAGTTCCCTGTCATGGACGGTCCGCCGGCATGAGCGGTGACCGCAAATGCTGCCAGCAGCAGCGCAATGGAAGACCTACAGACCATCGAAGTGCCTCGCCAATCGTTTCATGTCGTTGCTGAAATCGAATCCGAACAGGACGCCGAAATAGAAGCGCCATTCCTTCCCGTATTGTGCCTTCACATTCCGGCGGTCGTACGTGAAGGAGTCGAGTCCATACGTGCCGTTCAGGAAGATGCGCGTCGGGAACGCATACCAGGAGAAGGCATCCACGCGCAGTTCAAAGCCGACATCCTTCTTGAAATCCTTGATGTCCGGATCACCGCTCCACGCATTGCCGATATCCGCATGGAACTCACCGTAGAGCCTGCTGAGCGAGAGTTGCCAGAGTCGAATATCCATATCCTCCCAGATCGGGAACCGGTATGCCACATTGAGGGACGCGACCTCGTTGCCGCTGATGGAATAGAACGGATACCCCTTCATCCCGACAAGACCGCCGGCATAGAAGTCGAAGAAATCGGGAAGTTCCGGACCGAACACCGTCCCGGCCCGCAATGTGAACGAGAGCGTATGCTTGCCGTACGGCAGCGGGAGATGTTCAGTATAGCGCAGTTCGGCACGGCGGACGGTGTACGGAATGAGTTTCAGTTTGATGCCGGTCTCTGTCGCTTCGAACTCCGAAGCACCGGTGGAATCTTCCGCAACGAAATCGGCCGCTTCATTGTCCAGCCGGAGGGAGAAGCTCCTCCCGACCGGATTGATCTCCATCGTCCGGGAAGGAAGGATGCCGTCGAACGCATAGGAGAGCGAGAGATTCTTCCCTTTGAAATAGGTGTCGGAGGAGGATGGTACGAGGATCGGAGCGGAGATGCCGTCCGCGATCTCGAAGGCTCCCAGCTCACTGCTGTACTGGCTGTAGGTGAGTCCCAATGTGAGCAGATCAAACGGACCGAGAAGATGCTGCTTCATGAAGAGATCCACTTCGAACAGTGAATAGGTGATATCGGCTGTCGTTTCCAGGAACTTCTCCACGATAGTGATCCGCTCCCCCGTCCGTTTCCGGGTGACGTTGTATACTTCGAACGAGAGGGTCGGATGGAGTCCCAGCTGATGCAATCCCAGCAGCCGGTCGCGGTATTCGAAGATGAGGAACAGGTCCCGTTCCAGGATGTGATTGACCGCAGCGCCGCCGAACATGTTCATCTTGTCCACCACATCGGACGACATGAAATAGAATCCGGGCTTCAGGAAGTCGAGTCCGCTGCTCTTGGTGTTGTAATTGTCGATACGGAGGAACGGAACGATGGCGAGGCTGGTATAGGTGTTCTTGTACGGACGGCTCTCCAGCGGCTTGAGATCGTTATCATTGTAGGAACGCAGTGACGCAAAATCGAACTTGTTCATCGGCAGCCAGGGATCGATGTCGGTCTTCGGTGCTGGACGGGTATAGCCATATACTGCTTTTTCATTGTCAACGGGCCAAGCTTGATCAAACAGCATCAACTTATACCCGCTCGATGTATATGCAGAATAAATTATACTTCCATCACTGTGTATTGTAGGTGTGAATGCACCCCCAATCACATTTGACAACAATGAGCTAGAGCCATCAAAAAATGAATATCGATATAGATTAAAAATACCGCTTTGGTCAGAACTGTAAATGAAACCATTCCCATCTGGAGTATATACCGGATCCCGGTCATCATGGTCTCCGGTCAGCAGGAATTCCACTGCACCGCTGTCCGCCGACACACGCGCAATATCCTGACCGTCCTTCACCGAATAGGCGAAGATGATCCACTTGCCATCCGGTGACCATTTCGGATGATAGGTCTGCTCACCGTTGCGGAACGCCGTGAGCTGCCGGAAATCCTTGCCGGCGGAATCGACCACGGCGATGTTCACCGTGCCGTCCTTCTGCCAGGTGATGGCGAACCGTTTCCCGTCCGGCGAGACCGATGTACTGATGGCACGCTGCCCGAACGTGAGCCGTTCCTCCTCCTCCTCGTTCAGATCATAATAATAGATGTCCGACAGTTCCGACCCGTGGGGATTGTCATGCGTGATCTTCGTGTAGTAGATGCGTGAACCGTCCGGTGACCAGGAGAGCTGCGAACGAACGCCGGCGGTCAGGAGTTTCTCCTTACCAGTTTCCATATCACCCAGATAGACCGACGAGAGTCCGAAGTAATCGGCGGTCTTGTTGGAGGTGTAGACGAACTTCTTCCCGACCGGAGCGAACGAGGGATTGAGATTCCCGAATCCGGTACTGGTCTCCAGACTGTCCTCACCTTTCAGGATGGACTGCTTCCCTTCCACCAGTGCGGAACGGATACCGGCAGTCTGTTCCACATACCGCTTCGTGATGCTCTCCTTCCATTCCTGATACAGAGCATCGCCGGTGATGCCGAGGGTCTGCTGGATCGACTGGTCGATCATGATGCTGTTCAGCCGTGAGATCCCTTTGGCGATGCGCGGGATCGCATCCTGTCCGTACTTTTCAGAGATGTAGCGGGTGAGCGCGAACCCGGCGTTGTATGAGGATTCGTTGCCGAGCGATGTCTTGCCGAAGACGCTCATCTCGCTCCAGCTGAGCATGTTCGAATCGAGCACGTAGGAGCGGAGGATCATATCGCGGTGAGTGTCCCAGAAATCGTAGCGGAGCTCGGGACGGTTGTACTGGGCGACCCCTTCGGCGAACCAGCTCGGGACGATGAATCCGGACACCGGATACGAGACGACCGTGTTCGGATATCCGTACAACACATCCTGCCGGCGTTCCTCCTCATAGTTCAGCCACTGCAGATAGAATGCCGGGAACCGGCGTCCGAACTTCATGGAGGTCTGGATCTGGATGATGTGCGTGAACTCGTGGGCGATCACATTGCGGAGCCAGTTGTGCGTACCGCGGAGGTTGAAGTCGAGCGACGGTGCCCAGATCTCGATCTTGTTATCGTAGAAGTATGCCGCGCCGTTGGAGTAATCATCATAGTCCTTGATGATGAAACTCACTTTATGTTCCGGCTCATGCTGGTAGAGGGTCGTCACCGGACCGTAGATATCCTCCGCCACTTTGGCAATGACGTTCGCGGTCCGCTCCGCCCCTTCGTGGTAGTGGATGAAGAAGTGGGGCGTTTCGATGGTCCGCCACTCCAGCTCGCCGTGGTTGTAGTGATTCTCCTGGGCAGCCGCCGGAAGGATGAGAACCAGAAGGAAGAACGCAGATCGGATGACAGAACGGGTCATTTCACCACCGCGATCTTGACGATCTGGCTCGTCTCTTCCCCGCTGCCGGCAGCGG
>JABWAK010000060.1 GCA_013361065.1 Bacteroidota bacterium | reverse complement strand
ATCCCCCCGGAAGGGTATCTGCGCGAAGCGGCGCAGCTCTGCAAAGAGAACAATGTGCTGCTCATCGCGGACGAGATCCAGTCCGGACTCGGCAGAAGCGGGAAGATGTTCGCCTTCGAATACGAAGGGATCCGTCCCGACGCTGTCATCATCGGTAAGGCGCTGAGCGGCGGCTTCTACCCTGTCTCCGCTGTGCTTTCCACAAAGGAAGTGCTCGGCGTGTTCAGACCGGGCGAGCATGGCTCCACCTTCGGAGGCAATCCGCTCGCCGCGGCGACCGCTATTGCGGCGCTCGACGTATTAATAGATGAAAAACTCATCGAGCGGTCGGCCGAACTGGGGAAGTACTTCCTTGAGCAGCTGCAGGCGATCACCAGTCCCCGCATCAGGACCGTCCGCGGCCGCGGTCTGTGGATCGGACTCGAACTGACCGAACCGGCCCGTCCGTATTGCGAAGCACTGATGAAGGAAGGGATCCTCTGCAAGGAGACGCACGAGACGGTGATCCGCCTGGCGCCGCCGCTGGTGATCACGAAGGAGGAGGTAGATTGGGTGGTGAAGAAGGTAAGAATGCTATTGCAGTAATTTATATTAGAACAGGATGTAATATTTGATTAGCGTTTTTACATACCTTATACACTTTATCGCATGCTAGGGCTGATTATTTCAGCAGCAACATACGTTTTGTTTCTACAAAATCACCAACCTGTAGTTGACAAAAATAAACGCCGCTTGGCAATCCACTGGCGTCCCATGTCTTGTTATAACTCCCTGGTTTCAAATACTCTTGAACAAGAGTTCCACTATACTGACCAATAGCACTAAAGATCTTCAGCTTTACAAAAGATGGATGTTCGACTTCAAAACTAATTGTAGTTAGTGGATTAAAAGGGTTGGGATAGCATGTCTTCAGAATTGCTGTGCTCACTGAATGGATGTATTTCACTTGAACAATGTTTGAATATGTAAAAGCTCCATCACGATCTATCTGTTTTAAACGAAAGTGAAATTCACCGCTTTCATGGGGGTTATAAACATATCGATACTCTCGAGCAATATTTGTGTTCCCCGATCCTTCCACAAAACCAATTCTCTCCCAACCATTTCTTACGTAAACTTCGATCTCAAAACCATAATTATTAATCTCCATCACTGTATCCCAAAATAAGAATATCTTGTGTGACCTTATTTCTGCTCGGAATGTTCTCAGCTCAACGGGTAATGGGAACTGAACATTTTCATCCGCGCCAACATATGGCGCACTAAGGTTCCTAGCCTCTCCGTCGATATCACTACCTATGCCAAGCGGAATACCTTTTAATGATAAATCCCCGATTGAAACACTATCTAGGTGCAAATCATCAATATTTCTATATACAACATTCTTGTCTCGGGAAACTGAATCTAACGAAGTATTTTGCACCCATGCCGAGAGAGAATCAATATATCCTCTTCCGCCGATAAATCCGATCCTTGCATTGAGCTCGAGATCGAAGACATTGTTGTCTGCCGATTTTGGCAAAACTGGAGTTTGAATATTGTAAACTCCATTTCCATTTGATTTAAATATATTGTTTTTAATAACACAGTTATTATCGGGGGAACAATACATCATAAGCGCTGCATGCCCACCAAAGGAATAAATTGAATTGTGAAACAAGTTTATCGCCGAGCAATAGACAGACAGTATTGCGGCTATCCCATAATTATTTGTAATAAAGTTATTAATAACATTAATTTCTCCGGTAAGAATATTACATCTATTTATATATAATTCGTATTCATTGCTACCATAAATTGTATTACCAGTAATATTGATCGGACTGTAAGAGTACGCAATAAGCAATCCATTTTTGCCCATTAATGATCCGGAATTAACAATATAATTCTTTGAAATATTTGTAGAGATTGTGTTCAAAATATGAATTGAGCTACCATAAGAATAATAAAAGTGGTTTTCATTTATGTTAACGTTTGTACTATATCTTCCATTGCTTAGTAAGGCAATTGACGATTTACCATCATTAAAAATACAATTAGAGATTGTAAGATTATTGTTTGATCCGGATTGACTGAAAATAAGGTCATTATATTCGCTCTGATCGATTGGATTAATCTTTCCATTGAACCGACAATATTGAAGTGAGATATTGTTTGTGGATTCCATTCTCAAAACCAGTCCATAATTAGTACTGCTTCCCGCAAGATTTTCATTTGTAAATTCAATATTTTCAAAATTTATATAGGAACAGTTTGACAAACTTACAACATGCCATGGAGAAGATGATGGTTTATACTTAATTGTAACATCACCAAGGACTAAGGTTGATGATTTAAAAGTGATAGTGCTTACACTGCTTACTCCTGCAATGCTTCCAATCGTAATTTGTTCAGAATATACTCCTGGATTAATATGAAATATCACCTGCCCATTTACACCATTAGCAGCAATTGTTGCTACAGCTTCAGTAATTGTTTGAAAATCATGCGCGTTTCCACCAATATAGTAATTACCACTGAGCGGTTGAGAATAGCAATTTATATACAGGACAAAAGTAATTGACTGTGTAATGATCCACTTACTCATAGCAACTCTTTAATAAAAATGACAAATATTGTTAATAGTGCCGAAGCTGCTAATAGTAATAATCCAATAAATTCTATCATAACCGCTAACTCTGAAAAAGATTGAAAGTCCTTTAATTTTGAATAAACATCCTTCTTTAAGCGTTGATCTTTTTCGTTAGGACTTAAATCTCTGTTTAATATTATCGTGTTGGTGTTTTCTGTTATCTCTAAGTATCTAAGATTTATCTTTCTCTTAAAACGCCTTGCAACATGAGTAACAATAATGAAACATAGCATCGTTAATCCAAGAATCGCTGATACTAATGCGAAAGGCAAAGACAATTTATTGCTTCCTAACAAATTCTGATAACCAACAAGACCTGCAATCAATGCAAGCACGACAGACCCCAACCATCTTGCATTAATGATTAATTCATCCAATTCATTAGTTATTGCCTGAATTATCGTTTGCATCATTTTTGATATTAAATCTACGTTAGCATCTTCATTCATTACTACCTCCTTTTTATTGGAAACAAGTGATTCATTATCCTTACAACTAGTCAACCCAGCAGAAAAAAAAATCCGCCAGAGGCGGATTTTTTTTAACCAAGACAGGATATATTCAGCATAAACCGCTACAATAACGCCCCGCTCAGCCATTGGTGACCATCCCAGTATTGAATCCCCCTGACAAGACCGTTCAAATAGTCCGGACCCAGATCACTGGAGATCCTTCCCTCCTGCTTCAAACGCTGATGGAATGCCTCAAATCCGGTGTTCCAGCGGACAGCGGTGACCCGTTCTGCTGATTTTGAGAAATGATACTCCAGGCCGATCTGCGGTTTGCCGGGATCGAGCTCGGCGGCAACAAAGATATCGAACCCTTCCGTCGTCTCATTCAGGATGTGCAATACCGACGGATTTTTCTTCATCGTTTTATTCACATCCGGTACCGGGAACCGCATAGTGTAGCGGGCAGCCGCAGAAGCTTCCATACCAAAACCGCGTGTCGTCCCATCCTCTGCGGAACCGATGACCGCCTCCGGATCAAGAATGGAGAGGAAAGCAAAGTCCCCCATGGTGACGTCTTCTACATCGTTCTTCCCGTAGAGCGCGATCTCCGTCCTTCCGTCATTGTCGATATCGACCTGAGCGAACTGGATGCCGCCGTAATGCCAGTACTCACCGAGGAGCCGGAATGAGCGGTCGTACCGCTGAAGCACCCACGGAGAGCGCAGGTTGGAGGCAGCGACGAACAGCGAGCGTGACGTGGAGTCGAACAGCAGGAACACCGGCTCGAACTGCCGGTCATAGTGCTGATCACGGAACCGGACCTCGCGCGGAGCCACCGAACGGGAAGAGCGGAACGAACCGTCCGCGTTGAAGATGTTGATGGTGCGATACTCTCCGGTATTCACCGAGACCACATGACGGGTCGTGAGGAATTCATTGATCCCGTCGTTGTCGATATCCAGGATCATATCCATCTTTGCCCGCCGATGCTGAAGGACCGCCTCTTCTGCCGGCCCCAGGTCCCTCACTGATAGCGTCCACAGCAGTTCTCCCGCCTTGTTATATACGATGATCTGCTTCGCAGCCGTGGAATAATTGAACTCGACAGGATTCAGATCCCTTGCGGGCGAGAATTGCTTCCAGGAGAACAGAAGCAGCGCCGTCATCGCGAACAGCGAGAGTGAGGCGGTCACCGGACGCCGTCTGGCCGAACGCCATACACGGACCGGAAGTGCATCCTTCACCGGAACAGCCGTCAGCGGTCTTGTGCTGATATATTCCGTCCGTACCGTCAGCGCCTCTTCCGTTTCGCCCGAAGGAAGTGCTCTCTTCCCGTCATCCGCCAGGGCATAGAATTCCCTCAGATCGAGCGCTATAGCGCGGCAAGCGGCACACTCTGCAAGATGCTGTTCGATCGCTGCTCTTTGATCCGCCGCTTCAGAACTGTTGCGGACATACAGATCCAGCATATGTTCAGAGTAATGGTTCATGAATGTACTATCCTTTCAACATCATGCCGGGGCTGAAGTCTGTTCACAGCAACTCCTTCAACCGTTGCTTCACCGCTTTTTTCACCAGTGTGGCCATGTATTCGAATTGCTTCCGGTGATGCTGACGGTACTCATCATAGGTGAGACCCGGAAGGTGTTCCTGTAAGTATTCACCGTATTTCCGTTCGTTACCGTCACTTCGCAGATAGGTATCCTTTGTCATCGCTGCAATGGCACGCATATAGGCATGGAAACTGTGCTGATCGAGCCTGTTCTTCCGTACATACCGCCCGGCCAGTTCCTGCTCCATCCGCCGCAGTGTTCCATCGATCAGAACGGAAGCATCCCCCTCGAACAACGTTGCATCCTCCATCATCACCTGATGCAGTGATACCTGATACTGCAGCATGTGCCGTTTGATGCAGACCGCACAATCGATGAGTGAGACCGTATCGCGGAGGTCTTTGTTGCCGAGGAGATGCTCCTTCAGGGACAGGAGATACTCCCCCGTTGACCGGGTACCGTGAAGTGTTTCGGAGAACCTGGCCTCCAGATCTTCAAGCGTGACTTCAGTGCCGGGCGTTCTGTCCTCGCCGCAATCAACACGGAGAACCGGGATGCCGAGTATCCTGTCTACTGTGACCCCGCCGGCCTTCTCAGCCGCGAGTTTGATGTTACGGATGATCTTGCTGAGCACCGGATCGTTCTCACGATAGAGTGCGAAGAGACCGTCATTGAGTTTCGTGAATACCAGCGACCGGAGCATGGCGATCAGTTCGTCATCAGCCAGACCGTCCGCATCGTGCTCCACGGTGAAGTACTGTTCGAGTTCGATGAATCGGCCCTCCGCATCCCGTTCGAACAGTTCCGCGATGCAGTCCAATGCGGTGGATTCGAGTGTGACGGGGAACGACTGCAGATGGAGCCGGCCGGAGGCCATGAGTTGTTTGAGACGAATGAGGGCGAAGTGGTGGGCATGACGGACGAGCGCATTCACTTCCTGCAAGGATGCGGTACCGCTCACGACAACGCGGAGCAGCGGGGGAATATGGGAGGAATGCAGGTCCATAACACCGGTGTGCGGGAAAGATATCAAGCACGGCAGGGAGAAGCAATAACGAAAAGAGCCCGGACATTCCTGCCGGGCTCTTTTTTGGTCGTATATATTCGTCGCGTTGTTACACCGCGCTCGGTCCGCCCTGTTTCTGGATGCGGAGGTATTCGCGGACCAGGCGCGTGATGCGGCGGCGGATCTTCTGCTCGTCCGCCGGGGAGACCGATTCCATGCCGTTGATGTGTTCCTGCAGGATGGTCTTTGCCTTGCTCGGCAGCACGGAGAGGAAGCGGTCGGTGATATGCTGCGGTGCGTTCTTGAGCGCCAGCGCCATCTCCTCGCCGGGGATGTCGCGCATGATGGAGCGTAGCACCCGTTCGTCCAGCGTATCGAGCGCCGCGAATGAGACGCGCTGCGAGGCGAGGTCGCGGTAGAGTTCCACATTCATCACTTTGATGAACTCGCTGATCTGATGCTCGGCGCCTTCGTCCAGATTGTCGAAGATGTCCAGCAGCAGGTCGGTGCCGGCCATCTGTACGTTGTTGATTGCCGGGATCTTGGAGGCCTTCGTTGCGAGTTCGCGCGCCACGGAGAGGTACGCGTCCGAGGTGAGCCGCTGCAGTTTGGCCAGTTCCAGCGCCACTTCGCCCTGCTGCATGGAGGGAAGGTTGCGCATCAGGCTGCCGGACTGCGACGCGTTGAGCTGGGAGAGGATGATGGCGACGATGCCGGCCGGCTCGTCCTTCATGAGCAGATAGAGCTGCGGCTCGGACATCTTCTCCAGGAAGGCGAACGGGTTCTGGTTCTCCTTCTTGCTGACGGTGAACTGCTTGATCTGCATCTGATTCTGCAGGTAGGTGAGGGCCTCCAGCGTCTCGGAGACATTCCGGGAAGGAGCTTCCACCACCATCTGATGCAGCACTTTGTAATCCCCTTCCGTCAGGTTCTCGCGGGCCACATTGAGCAGGCTGGGACCGAACTGGGCGAGCGCGGTCTGCAGTTTTGCCTTCTGCGCTTCGTCCGACATCATGTCACGGATCACCGCGGTGAGCAGGTCCGGACGGCCGACGGAGGAGGTGACGATGTTCGATTTCAGTTTCTCGCTGTCCGCCACTTCCGTTGCGCGCTGGATGTTCTCGGGAAGCATCATCATCATCTCTTCCTTCGGATCCGGCACTTTGATCTCCTGACGGCGCGCCACATCGTCCAGCTGCTGCTGGAAGCGCATCGCATCCATCCTGTTCTTCCGCATGAGCATCACAACGAGGATCACCAGGAAGAGGAACAGGACCAGGAAGAGAAGATTGGTGGGGGTGAACAGGGATGCGGATTCCATAGGCTCCTGAGCGGTTTTGGTGGTCGAATCGACATAGATGATGGATGGCTGCTGCGGTGCCGTCTCTTCCTTCGTTTCCTTCCCCGCAGTCTCCCCTTCCTTCGCTTCCGGCAGCGGCTGCTGCACCGGCTGCTGCGCCATCTGCTGCTGCAGTTTGGACATCACTTCCGGGAAGGCCATCTCCAGCAGTTCCACCCGGTCACCGCGCGTGCGGCTCAGTTTGCCGGCATAGAACGCGATGTTCTCCAGCAATCGGAGCAGTTCCCCGTCGCTCTTCGTTCCGTTCTTGTCCACCAGCAGGCGGACGACGATCTTGTCCAGCACATAGGTCGGCTTGGCCTGGGACTTGGGCGACTCGAATCCCTTCACGCCGGGGAGCATCAGGTCGCGGGAATCGCGTTCATCCTCCGCCGGGTACTCCTCAGAGATGGAGGCATCGGCATTCAGCAGGAACTTGAGCTCGGGATAGTACTTCCGGATCTCGATGCTGATGCGCGACTCGACCTCGGTCTCGACGAGCTTCTTCTGCGATTCCAGGTCGGCGCGCAGCGATGCCGCGCCGATGAGGCAAAGGAACAGGAGTGCAGCCAGTTGTTTCATAGATCTCTCACAGTAATGATCGGTACAAAGAACCTTATTGATCCTCGGTGTAATAATAGATGCGGATGACGACACGGCGGTTCTGCGCGCGCGCATCGGCGGTGTACTGTCCGGTCTCGGGGTCCCGCTCCTTGCTGGCAGGTCGGGCATCGGCGAATCCGACGGCCGAGAGCCGTGCGCCGTCGATCTTCCCGGAATCCTGCAGCATGTGCACCACCTCGTTCGCACGGGCCACGGAGAGCTCCCAGTTGGATTTGAACTCCTTGCCGCCGATGATCGGCTGATCGTCCGTATGTCCTTCGATGGAGAGGAACGCCTTACGCGCGATGACGAACGCCTGCAGCTTCGGCATCATGTTCAGGATGGCCGCATAGCCGTCCGGCTGCAGCTTCGCTTTCCCGATGGGGAACAGCAGGCTGGAGAGGAACCGGAGCTCGATACCGTCATCGGTCATCACCACGGTCACCTGGTTGGTGAGCGAGGTATCCTTCTTGATGCTCTCCTGCAGCTGCTGAGCGAGTGTGGAGAGGTTCTCCTGGTTCTTCTGTTTCACGTCCGCCGCCGCCGCGAAGACGTCGAGTTTCGCCTGATCCGGTTTGGACATGGAGAGCAGCAGCACGAACGCCGCGATCATGGCGGTGAGCAGATCGATGTAGCTGACCTGCCAGTGCTCCTCCTCGCCCCGTTTCTTATGTTTTAATTTCCACGCCATATCACTTCTTGAGGTTCTCCAGCACGGCGATCTGGGCAGTGGTGGTGAGCGACCGTGCGTGCGGAATGTACGAACTCAGCTTCTCCTCGATGTAGGTAGGACGTTTCTTGTCCTTGATCATCCCGAGACCGTCGATGATCATCGCCTTCAGCAGCGCATCCTCGGTGTTGCGGCGTTCGATCTTGTCCGCGATCGGCTGGAAGATGAAGTTCGAGAAGAGCAGACCATAGAGTGTGGTGGTGAAGGCAACGGACATGGCGGCAATGATGGGACCGAATCCTTTCGCGGCATCGATGTTCGCGGAGAACATCTGGATGAGACCGACGGTGGTGCCCAACATGCCGTACCCGGGTGAGTACCGGGCCGCGGCGCGCCACACGTCATCGTCCACCTCTTCGCGGTGCATCTCGTTCTCGAGACGCGCCTGCAGGATCTCCTGCATCTCCTCCTTCTTGTACCCGTTCACGAGCATCAGCAATCCATCCTTCAGGAAGGAGTATTTGATGGAATTGGCGAACTCTTCGAGCGTTTCGATGTCACGGGTCTGCGTGTACTCCGAGATGCTCTTCAGCGTGTTGATGTAGTTCTGGAAGGCGACCTTGTTCTTGAAGAAGATGAACGAGAGGGAGCGGATGGCGCGCCAGACATCCTTGAAGGTGTAGCTGATCAGGATCGATGCGAAGACCCCGGTGGTGACAAAGAGGAAGCCGGGGATATGGATATACCGTTCGACCGTCGGCGAGAAGAAGGTATGCTGCATCCCCTTGATCGCCGCTTCGTTCTCCGGAGCGCCGAAGATGAGCAGGAACCATGCGGCAATGACGAAAAGAATATACCCGATAAATGTTGAATTCATTGTTCAGGACTCCTGTTAATACATGCGTAAGAGGATCGCCCGGACATTGTCCATGGTCGGATCCAGTTCCAGCGCCCGCTCCCAGCTCCGTTTCGCATCGGAGACCTGGCGGAGCATGTAATGGATAGAACCTTTCACTGAATATGAGAGAGCGATGTTCGGTGCGAAGGTAATGGAGCGGTTGATCTCCGCCAAGGCTTCGGTGTAGCGGCGCGAGGCGAAGAGCTGCTGCGCATTGTTGAGACTGATCATCGCTTTATTATAGTTGGCATCCTCCGGCGTGTACGGCTTGGTCCCATCCTCCCGCGGCGGTACCTCCTTCCCGTTCTTCTTCACATCCTTGCCGTTCTTCTTCGCCGTGGTCGTATCCATCTGCTCGGTGACCATCTTCTGCACTTCCTGTTCGCTGGGACGCTTCTTTCCAAGATTGGAGACGCCGGCACCGGCCGACCCGCTGTAATCGATGTCGAAATCGATATCTTTATTATAGAGATCCATGATGAGATCGATACTGATGAGGGGCGTATTGATCTTCACATTCGTCGGTGCCGAGGTGACCGGACGCTCCTCTATCATGGGGGATTGCTGGATCTGCTGACGGACCGGTGTCTGATCCTGACTGGGCCATGCGGTCTGCGGCTGTTGCTGCTGCGCGGGCTGGATGACCTGCTGCTGCGACGACTGTGCGGGGGTCTGCTGTGCCGGTGTGGAGGACGGGGCCGGTTCCTGGTCCAGCGGCGGCACCTGGAGTTCCTCCTGATCGGTCGTATCGGTATCGGTCTGCGCGGCGGCCGGGACGGCGGCGCACAGCAGGAACAGCAGTATGAGAAGCTTGGTGGGATTCTTCATAGGACGAAATAGATTTGGCCGAGCACGCCGCTGCCGGCAGGATAGACGCTTCCGAGTTTACCAGGGTTGCCGAAGTTCACATAATCCACGCCCAGGCCGAGGATGCGGCTGAGTTTCACCGAGATGCCGGCGGTCAATGCCGATGTGAAGATACCGGACTCCATATAATAACCGCCGGAGAGATTCAGCATGATGATCTTCCGCCCGATCTCACCATCCCCATAAAGTTCGAATCCGAATCCGGGTGTCAATGTCCAGCCGATGCCGCCGATGTTCGGACCGTAGACGAGCTTGGTATCGATGAAGAAACTCATGTTGTCGAAGATGGTCGCCACATCATTGTAGCGGTATCCCAGCAACAGGAACGCCTGCCGGGTGGAGGTGGAGGCAGAGTCTCCGTTGAATGCCTGCATGGACATGAATGACGTGGTCATATGCCCCTGAGGGAGACCGGTCAGCTTCTTCAATTCATGATCGCCGCGGAGCAGGTCCTTTACCGAGGGGGGTGCGTACAGATAGAGCTTGCCGCGGAACTCCCTGTTCCAGATGTTGATGGAGTTGAGATCGTTAACGTTCATATAGCAGTAGATCTCATCCTCCGTGACGAGGAATTCCGGCGAAACAATAGCGTGGATGTTGTGCTCCTTAGCGTACGAGCGGAGCTGTTCCTCGGAATAGGTGTTCTTCACCTGCAGCGTGCTATCGGTGGCCTTCACGTACAAGGTGCGGAGATCATGTCCCGAATAGACAACGAACCTCCGGTCCTTCGCCAATGCGATGCGGAGACGGTTCTCGAAATACGAGGTGAGGAACTGCAGCTCGTTCGCCTTGAGTTCGCTCCGCAGCAGCCACTTCACCTTGAGCTTATAGATCATCAGGTTCTGGACGTTCGAGGAGATCTCCCTGGACGCGGTGAAGAGCTGCGATGTGATCGAATCCATGGCAAGATTGAACTTCGGGAAAACTTCATCGAGCATGGCGGCCGAGGTACCGTACGTATGTCCGTATGTTTCGTCCTGTGCGTACGAAACCGAACAAACGAACAGCACGACCAAGGCCAAAGACCGGTAGAGTATGTTCATAGAGGATATTCTTTACAATTTTGGTATGCGAATGTTGTCATTTTCAACTAAAATGTCAAGCAAGGGAGGATTTCTTTTTAAAAATGCAAACGCTCTATCAAGAAATTGATAGAGCGTTTTGCTGAGGTGACTTGTTATAAAAATGCCCTATCCTGTTGTTCGACAACAAGATAGGGCAGATAAAATCCGACTGCTTCCGATGCTTCCCACCGTCTCATTCGTACAGGAATGAGTGATGTCCGGAAACTATTTTTGCCGAACAGTTGTTAGTCCATGATCCTTCGCAGGAAGGCCGGTTTGTCCAGATCCTGCTGTTCGATGGAATGCACCTTCACCTCATCCTGCGATGCGATCGGGTTCACCGTGAGTCCGCGGCGCAGATACGTGGGAGTATCGAACGTTTTCAGGTCACGCGCACCGGACGGGATATGGTCCACCTGGATACCGCGCGTACGATTCGGTGCGAAGCGGTCCTGCTGCTGCTGTGCGACCGGCTTCTTGTTGAACCCGGTGGCGATGACGGTGACCATGATCTCTTCCGTGAGGTTGTTGTCCACCACCACTCCGGCGAGCACCTCGGCATCGTTGCCGGCCGCTTCGGAGATGATGGCGATCGCCTCGTCGTACTCCTGGATGGAGAGGTTCTGGCCGCCGGTGATGTTGACGAGCAGCTTCTGCGCCCCTTTGATGTCCACCCCTTCGAGCAGCGGACTGGAGATGGCGATGTTCGCCGCTTCGGTCGCGCGGTTCTCGCCGGTAGCGATACCGGTCCCCATCAGCGCATCACCCATATCACGCATCACCCGTTTCACATCGGCGAAATCACGGTTCACCAGACCGGGAACGGTGATGATGTCCGAGATGCCGCGCGTTGCATTATAGAGCACGCTGTTCGCCACTTCGAATGCCTGTGAGATCGGCGTCGCCTTGTCCACGATGGTGAGCAGACGCTGGTTCGGGATGATGATGAGGGTATCGACATGCTTGCGCAGTTCCTCGATACCGTACTCCGCCTGTGCCATACGCTTCTTGCCTTCGTGGGTGAACGGTTTGGTCACGATACCGACCACGAGTGCACCGAGGCTCTTCGCCACGTTGGCGACGACCGGCGCTGCACCGGTCCCGGTTCCGCCGCCCATCCCTGCCGTGACGAACACCATGTCGCTGTTCGCCAGGACGCGTGCGATCTCGTCCTTATCCTCTTCCGCTGCCCGCTGACCGACACTGGGATCCGCGCCGGCGCCGAGACCGCGCGTGAGGTTCTTGCCGATGCGGATCTTGGAGGTGGAGGAATTGCGCTCCAGCGCCTGGACGTCCGTATTAATCGCCACAAAATCAACGCCGCTGAGTCCGCGGGTGATCATGCTGTGGACCGCATTGGTACCGCCGCCGCCGACGCCGACGATGCGGATCTTTGCGCCATTCTCGGAAGGGGTGTCGAATTCGATAGCCATGGTGACTCCTTTAGTAGGTGAGTGTAGATTGATTGAGTAAAAACTTGATAAATAAGGTTGATGTCAGATCACAGAAAACAGATAACAGACGACAGATAACAGATTACAGATTATTGATAAGTTTCATTCTTTTATTTTTCGTTGGAGACCGATAAGCATGGCAATGATCTCATCAATCCTGGAATACACCCGATCATAGACATCATGCCGGATGAATGAATTCTTCAACGCAATATCCAGACAACAGATACATTCATACGCAGAGCGGATCGAATACTCCAAGAATCGGGAGAACTCCTTCTCTGAATTGTTCCCCGAACCCTCAGCGATATTCAGCGCAATGGAATCCACTGCCCTACGAAACTGCTGCGACAGTGCAAACATCTCCTCTTTGGGGAACGATCTCACCATGCTGCGCACTTCACATCCTGCTTCAATCGCTTTCTCATAGACATTCAGTTTCCTGAAATTGTGCATCAGCGATCCTTGCTCATAGTATTCTCTGATATCTGATGTCTGTTATCTGTTGTTAGAGTTCGTCGAACCACCCCTTCATCTTGTCGAAGATGTTGCGCTTGTCGCCGCGCACCTTCGTTTCAGGGATGTTGGAGGCGGTGCCATGCGCCCGGCTCTTGATGGCATGCAGCACCAGACCGACGCCGGTGGCGTACATCGGGTTCTCGATCTCGCGCACGAAGCCGCCGCGGAAACCGCGGGGAATGCCGATCTTCACCGGCATGCCGAGCACCTCGCGGGCCAGGTCCGCCGTCCCCTTCACCAGCGCGCCGCCGCCGGTCAGCACCACGCCGGCGGAGAGATGCTTCTGATAGCCGGAACGCTTGATCTCCAGTGCGGCGATCTCGAGGATCTCCTCCATCCGCGGCTGGATGATCTGGCAGAGCATCTGTGTATCGATGTTCATCGGGTCGCGGCCGCCGATCCCCGGGATGGTGAACGGATGATTGTCCGCAATGGAGGCCATGTGGGCATGACCGTATTTCAGTTTGATCTCCTCCGCGTGGTTGGAGAGGATGCCGAGACCGCGCCGGATATCATCCGTCACCTTACTGCCGGCGATGCCAATGACCGCCGTATGGCGGATGGTGCGGTCCGCGAAGACCGCCAGATCGGTCGTACCGCCGCCGATATCGATCAGTACGACACCGACCTCCTTCTCCTCGCCGTCCAGCACCGCATCGCTCGAGGCGAACGGCTCCAGCACGATGTCGCTCACGTTCACTTCGGCACGCTGCACGCAGCGGATGATGTTCTGGGTGGCGGTGACGAGGCCGGTGATGATATGCACGGTGGCTTCCATGCGGACACCGGACATGCCGACCGGTTCATACACGCCGTCCTGTCCGTCCACGATGAACTCCTGCGGGATCACATGGAGGATCTTCCGGTCGGACGGGAGTGCGATTTTCTTGGTATCCTCGATCAGACGGTTCACATCCGCCTGGGTGATCTCCTGGTCCGCCCCGCTGATGGCGACCACGCCGCGGCTCTGGAAGCTCTGGATATGGTCCCCGGCGATGCCGGCCACGACCGACTGGATCTTCACGCCGGACTGCGCCTCGGCATCCCGGATGGCGGAGCGGATCGATTCGACCGTCCGCTCGATATGGGTGATCACGCCGCGCGTGAGCCCTTCGGATTTGCTGCGGCCGATGCCGAGGATGTTGATCTCTTTATTGGCGCTGACCGATGCGACGATCGCACAGATCTTGGTGGTGCCGATGTCCAAACCGACGTAGATATGCTCGTTCATTCTTTTCCTTTGTGTGCTCTGTTCCTGTGCTGTCCCGATGACCCGTTCGGTGCTTCCTATGAGTCCTTCCGCGATACGACGACCTGATCGTCGAACCGTATATCGATGTACCGGATGTCCGGCGGTGTGCTCCCCTGCATGAACTGCTGCCAGAACGCGTCCAGCTTCACCATCTTCTTCGCTGCATCCCCTTTGCCGAAGATGATCGGCACGCCGGTCTCGAAGGTATAGAGGACCAGGTCCTTCCCTTTCCGCAGCCGGATCTCCGAGATGGAGTGGAAGAGTTCCTTGCTGATCACTCGGCTGGCCGTGATGATGTCCAGCGCCTCACGCACATCGGCATGTTCCAGCCGCTGTCCTGTTCTGATCCCTTTCACCGAATCGAATCCGCTGATGACCGGGATATCGTACGCCTGTTCCGATGCGATGTACGGCAGCACGGTGCCGTCCTCGGAGAGGTAGTACAATTCCCCGGCGTTCAGGATCGCGGCCGGCTTCCGTTCCACCACCGTCACCCGGAGGGCGGCCGGCGGATCGCGCTGGATGACCGCGCTCTGCACGAAACTGTTGGAGAGGATGTTCCGCTGCACGGCCGTCAGATCGATCTCGTACATCGGCTGGGTGGTCTGCAGGTCCATCAGCCGGACGATCTCCTCGCGCAACAGCACGCTCGTCCCTTCCACCACCACCTGCTTCACCGGCGTATACCGCTGCCAGCGCATCTTCAGTCCCGCCGCGGTCAGCACCATCAGCGCGATGAGCACGAAGTAGACGTAGACCCGCGTGCCGTGCGTCTGTTCCGGCGCCTCACCGGAGGATGTGCCGATGTCGTCCCGTTCCGCCATCCGTTATTTCGATTCCTTCAGGAATTGTTCGCCGAACTTCCAAATATCGCCGGCGCCCATGGTGATGACGATGTCGCTGTTCTTCGTGATCTGTTTCAGATATGCGGGGACGTTCTTCTTGTCCTGCACATAGTGCGCTTCCTTGTGGCCGTACTGCTTCGCGGCATTCACAATCAGCTCGCCGGTGACACCCTGGATCGGCTCCTCCCGTGCGGGATAGACATCGGTCACCACCAGCACGTCGGCGAACAGGAACGCCTTGCCGAACTCCTCATAGAAATCGCGCGTGCGCGAGAAAAGATGCGGCTGGAAGACGCAGACCACACGGTTGCGCCAGCCGGACTTCACGCCGCTGAGGGTCGCTTTGCATTCGGTCGGGTGATGCGCATAGTCGTCGTAGACCACCACGCCGTTCACTTCCCCTTTCTTCTCCCAGCGCCGGTAGACACCGGTGAAGCGTTCGATGCCGGCCTTCACTTTTGCGAACGGCACGCCGAGGTTCAGACCCACGGCCACCGCCGCCAGCGCGTTCTGCACATTGTGCTTGCCGGGGATCTGCAGCGTGATCTGTCCGAGCTCCGCATTCCCCTGGACCACGGTGAACGTGGTGGTGTTCGCTTTGTGCTGGATGTCCACCGCCTGCACGTCGGCCTGCGGTGAATGGAGTCCGTAGGTGATGATCTTCTTTTTGCTCAGCTGCGGCAGAATGTCCTGCAGCGCCGGTTCATCCAGATTGAGCACCACGAATCCGTAGAACGGCACCTTGTTGGCGAACTGGATGAACGCGCCTTTGATATCCTCCAGGTCGCGGTAGCAGTCCAGATGGTCCGTTTCGAGCGTGGTCATCACCGCGATGGCGGGGGTGAGCGAGAGGAACGAACGGTCGAACTCGTCCGCTTCCACCACGATGAACTCCCCTTTGCCGAGACGCGCATTCGTCCCGCCGAGACCGCTCAGTTTGCCGCCGACGATCACGGTCGGATCGAGTCCGCCTTCCATCAGCACCAGGCTCGTCATGGAAGTGGTCGTCGTCTTGCCGTGCGTACCGGCGATGCCGATGCCGTACTTCAGACGCATCACTTCGGCGAGCATCTCGGCGCGGCGTACGATCGGGATCTTCCGCCGGATGGCCTCCTGCACCTCCGGATTGTCATTGATGACGGCGGAGGAATAGACGAGAGTGTCGACATCCGGAGCGATATTGGAGGCCGCATGGCCTTCGAAGATGGTGGCGCCGAGGGACTGGAGCCGCTCGGTGACATCACTCATGGAGCGGTCCGAACCGCTGACGGAGAAACCCTGATCGATGAGGATCTCGGCGATGCCGCTCATGCCGATGCCGCCGATGCCGACGAAGTGGAGCTTTTTGATGGAAGAGAACATTGGAGTCGTTGAGTATTAAAGTAATTGAGTAGTTGAGTAGTTGAGTATTTAAGTAATTCAGTAGTTGAGTCGTTGAGAATGATGGTATCTACTTTCTGAACGGGAAGCGTTCCTTGCGCCGCGGTGTCTGTTCCGCGATCTGCTCCAGCATCTTCAGCAGCTCCCGTTCCCGTTCGTAACGCCCCAGCCGGATACGGTACGCGCGGCGGCGGTGCTTCGCTTTAATGACCACCACCTGGGACCTGCCGGCGGTACGGACCAGCCGTTCCTTCCCGATATGGATCCACTCGATATCCTCCACAGTAACGGCACGGCGGTTGAAGCGGTGCTGGAAGACGATCTCCCGGTCCGTCACGATCACCTTGCGGTCCCGCACCCGGTTCAGCAGCAGCGTCACGAACGACGTCAGCACGAAGAACCCGATGATGGTGAGGATCGGATCGCCGAAGACGAGGGTGAAGTTATCCTCGACGAACGTCCCTTTCACCCCGGCATACAGGATGAACGTGAGCAGGTAGATGAGTGCCTGCTGATAATAGAAATCGAGTTTATATCTGAACTCGTGCTGCATCACCGGATCTTCTTACCGTCATCGTACAGTTCGTCGCGGATCAGCACGCCGGCGGTATCCCACTGCATCCATTTGCCGTCGCGGATACCGTTGCGGTACTCGCTCTCATCCGCTTTCTTCGAGCCGGGATGGAACATGATCTCGGTCGTCCGGTCGCCCCCTTTGATATAGAAGACAGTCGGATCACCGTGCTCATCATAGTACTCCCATTTCGGGATCTGGGACCCTTCGCGGCGTTTCACATTGCCGTTCTCGAAGAACTCCTCATAGATGAACTGCTTCTTCCCGTCCTCCACCCAGTACATGGAGTTCGTCTCCACCTGACGGTTGGGATAGTAGCTGACATACTTGGAGGAGTTCCCGTCCTTGTCCGTCACATAGTATTCGGATTTCAGACTGCCGTCCTTGTAGTATCCGAACGCCTTCACATTGAGTCCGTTCCGGTAGTATCGTTCGAGCGAGATATCACCGTACTCGCGGGTGTGGACGGTCTCCATCTTCTTGTATGTATCCTTGCTCTTCTTCGTGTATGCCGTATTGACCACGATATAGCCGGCCACCACGGCAACGAAGATCATGAACAGCAGAATCACCGTGCCGGTTTGAATCTTCATTGGTTCCCCCTGAGAATGATCAAGTGCGATACTCCGATATATGATTCTTCTATCATGCAGCCTGCCGCTCACGCAACGGCCAGGCCGCGGATCCTTTGTGCGATGACCATCCCGGCATCCGGGCGGCCGAGTGCGAGACTCCGCTGTGCCATTGCCGCACGCGCTGCTGCATCGGTCATCAGCCGTTCCACGGCAGCGGTCAGTTCCTTCTGCAGCAGTGCATCCTTCAACATCACGGCCGCGCCGGCTTTGACCATCGCTTCCGCATTCAACTCCTGATGGTTCGCCGCTGCGAACGGGTACGGGACCAGGATGGCCGGTTTGCCCAGCCGTGTCAATTCTGCCAACGTTGTTGCTCCGGAACGGCAGACCACAAGGTCCGCTGCGGCATATCCCAGATCCATCCGGTCGACATATGTCATTACTTTGATATCCGGATGCTGCGGAACGGTCGCCGCGGCCTGCTTGTCCGTCTCGCCGGTCTGCCAGAGCACCTGCCAGCCGCGGGCGATCGCTGCGGCAACCACCGCCGGCATGGCGCTGTTGATGGATGCTGCGCCGAGACTCCCGCCGAAGGCGAAGATGGTCGGCTTGTCCGGCGAGAGACCGAACGCTGCCGCTCCGGCGCTCCGCGCTGCATCGGACAGTTCTGCGCGGGTCGGATTACCGACCACTTCGGTCCGTGCCGACGATGCGAGCCATTGTGCCGTGACCTCGAACGTCGTGAAGACCTTCGTGACCCGTGCGGCCAGCATCCGCGTCGTGACCCCCGGATAACTGTTGCTCTCGTGCACCACCGTGGGGATGCCGGAGAGCGATGCGGCGAACAGCACCGGACCGCACACATATCCACCGGTACCGACGACCACAGCAGGCCTGAGTTTCCGTATGAGAAGGAACGATTGCAGCAACGACACGACCACTTTCACCGGGAAGATCAGGTTCTCCCACCGCAGACGCCGGCTGAACCCGCTGATCCAGATGGGATGGAACCGGTACCCTTTCTGAGGGACGACCCGCGCCTCGATCTTCCGTTTCGTCCCGGCGAACTCGATGACCGTCCCCGGATCGATCCGCCGCAGTTCCTCTGCGATTGCGATGGCGGGATAGAGATGCCCACCGGTGCCTCCGGCTGCGAACAGGACCTTCATCTCAATAGATCTTTCCGACCGCCGGCTCCGCTGCGGAGGGGGTCCGTTCCACGAACATCCGCTCCCGCGGATGCAGGTCGGTCTGGGACGAGATGTTCAGCAGCACGCCGACCGCGAAC
>JABWAK010000003.1 GCA_013361065.1 Bacteroidota bacterium | reverse complement strand
GAACGGGATCGCCGAAATGAAGACCGGCGAAGTGATGGGACGCAGCACCAGCACCTCGTCCTTGGACCGAAGCGTATCAATGGTCGTGCCGTTCGATGCGATGAGGCGGACGGAGTAGGTATCCGCAACTGCATAAGTAAAGGATGCATCCTTCGTCGTCGCATCATTCATTCCGTCCCCGTTCAGATCCCACTGCCATTGCACCGGCAGTCCGGCATCGGCGACCGACGTATTGATATACTGCACGGTCAGCGGCACCCGCCCCTGGAGTGTATCGGCGATCCACGAACCACGGAGGAATCCGGCCGGGACCGGCTCGTCGATGCTCTGCAGCTGCCGCACCGCCACATTGGTCTTCACCACGGTGATACCGGACGGGAAGCGGACCACCAGCGAATCGATGACCGTTGCATCACGCAGACCGAAATGCGCTTCGAGGTTCTGTCCGCAGTAACCGGACTGTCCGGCGATCATGCGGTACTGCCAGACCGGCGAGCCGTTGATCATCGCTTTCACACGGATGACCGCTCCGATGGCGGACCGGTTGGAGACCGAGCCGTTCGCTTTCACCGTGAGCCACGCATTGCCGTTCCCCATATTGCGGTAGAGCGCATTGTTCTGATTGGCACCGAAACAGTTCGCGGTCGCAATGTCCAGATCACCGTCCCGGTCGTAATCCCCGAAGGCGACGCCGTAGGACCATCCCGCATCGGTCGAGACGATGCCGGTATCGATGGCGGTGAAGATACCGGTCCCGTCATTCAGATAGAGGGAGTTCGTCGTGGCCGAAGTTCCGGAGAATGCATTGGCGACCATCAGGTCGAGATCGCCGTCATTGTCCAGGTCACCGAACGCGCTGCCCACACCGTGTCCCGTCCGCGTGGTGACCGTCCCGGTGGTGATCCGGGAGAAGGTGCCGTTGCCGTTGTTCCGGTACAGGAACGAAGCGGTATTGCCGTGGTTCGCCACGAAGATATCCATATCTCCGTCATTGTCGATATCCCCCACACTGCTGCCGAACGAGTCGCCGCCGTCCGTCACCACCGCTCCGGCGGTGATGCGGACGAACACACCCTTCCCGTCGTTGCGGAAGAGCAGGTTGTTCTCCCCTCCTTCATTCGCCACGAAGAGATCCAGGTCGTTATCATTGTCATAATCGAACCAATCGACGCTGCGCGAAGTCGCTTCGTAGGTGACGATCGCACCGGTCACCACTTTGGAGAACGTCCCGTTCCCGTTGTTCGTGTAGAGGATGTTCGCTTTGTTCACTGCGCTGTTGGCCAGATAGAGGTCCACATCGCCGTCATTGTCATAATCCCCCCAGCTGGCGGTCTCGGAATAGGTCTTGTCCGTGGCGATGTCGCCGTGGATCACCTTCCGGAAGACGCCGCCGTACTGGCGGTGCAGGCTGTTCGTCTGACCGTACCAGGTGGCGGTATAGACGTCGATATGTCCGTCATTATCGAAATCGGCCCAGGTGCTGCCGTCGTAACTTCCGGGGTCGTTCACGACCGAGGCGGCGGTGTTCTTGGTGAAGGTGCCGTCCCCGTTGTTCATGTACAGGAAATTGTTCGCCTTTGCCGCCGGTCCGTTCGAGATGAAGAGGTCCAGATCGCCGTCCTTATCGGTGTCGATCCAGTTGACGCTCCGTGAATCGCCGCCGTCGTTGGACTGCGGACCGGTGGTCACTTTGGTGAAATATTGAGCCTGGGCGCTCAGCGTGAGCATGAGCAGGAAAGCGATGGTGCGGATCATAGTTCCTCCTATTGGTGTGGAGGAAACATACGCGAAACAAGGGGCGGAATGAATATTTTTGCGATGAACGGGAGAAAGGGAGTGACGGAATGCGGTCCGGCACGACGGATGTCACAGCAGGCGTTCGATCCGTTCCTTGTAGGAACGGCTGACGGCGAGTTCGGTCCCCTGGCCGAGCAGGGCGGTATATTCCCCGTGCGGACCGGTCCGCAGCTCCCGGATGGCATCCAGCCGGACGATAGTGGAACGGTGGATACGGATGAAACGGGCGGGATCGAGCTGTTCCTCAAAGGAACCGATGGAACCGCGGATGGTGTGCACACCGGCGGAGGTATGCAGCTGGAGGTAATCGGCAGCCGCCTCGCACCAGAGGATGTCGCTGACCGGCACGAAGTGGATCTTCCCGCTGTTCCGCACCATCACCCGTTCAAGGAAGCGTTTGGCGGGACGAAGCGTCCGGACGATCTCCTCGATCCGCCGGGAATACGCTGCCTGTTCCTTCAGCCGGAGCAGTTCGCGGACCCTGGAGAGCGATGCCGTGATGCGCATCTCATCGAACGGTTTCAGGATGTAATCGAGTGCGCGGGCATCGAACGCCTTCACGGCGAACTCATCATAGGCGGTCACGAAGACAACGAGCGGCATCTCTTCTGCCGGCAGTGTTCTGAGGAATTCGAATCCGTCCATCTCCGGCATCTGGATGTCCAGAAAGAGCACGTCGGGATGGTGTTCGGCCACGGCGGAGAGCGCCTCTTCCCCGTCCGATGCTTCGGCGATGATGGTGACATCGGGAATGGCGGAAAGCACAGCGCGCAGACCGTGCCGCGCCAGCGGTTCATCATCCACGATCATCGCCGTTATGGTCCGTTCACGCGCCATGGGATTGCTGCGGGATACCGATGGTGACGGTATGGCCGTTCCGGTCATTCTCTGCGAACGTGAAAGTGGCGCCGGCACCGTACAATTGCTGCAGTCGCTGACGGGTATTCGCCAGACCCACGCCGAATCCTTCCACGGCGGCAGCGGAGCGCTTCTTCCGCGCAGCGCTGTCGCTCACGCTGAGCATCAGCATCCCGTCCCGCACCGCGGCGGAGACGAGGATGTTCCCTTCACCGGACCGTTTTGCGATGCCGTGACGGATGGAATTCTCCGCAAGCGGCTGCAGGATGAAGGTCGGGACGGAGAGCGGCAGTGCCTGCTCATCGATGGACATAGAGACGGTCAGCCGGTCCCCGAACCGGACCTGCTCGATGGAGAGATACGCGTTCAGGAACTCCAGCTCCTGCTCCAGCGTCACTTCGTTCGTCGTCCCGCGCTCCAGCGTCATCCGCAGGCAGTCGCTCAGCCGGACGATCATCGTCTGTGCGAGCGCCGGTTCCTTTTTCACCAGCACGGAGATGGCATTGAGTGTATTGAAGAGGAAGTGCGGCTGCAACTGCATCTTCAGCGACTGCACCTGCGCTTCGGCGAGCTGGGACCGGAGCGCCGCGGCGGTCCGCTGTTCGCTCTGGTACTGCCGGTAGTATCCGACAGCGTGATGGACGAAGACGATCGACCAGTACATCAGCACACCGTATTCCACATATCCCACCAGCGACGGGAGCAACTGCATGAAGGAACGATCGAGGACGAATCCGTTGTCCACATAGGTGGTGATATATGTATAGACGGTATGCTGTGCGAAAGCGATGGTGAAACCGAGGAGGATATGGATGCCGATGTTGCGCAGCAGTGTATCGGCATCCAGCCGGAACCGTTCGGTGAGGCGCAGAACGACCGGTGTGAGCAGCGCCCACTGCAGGCAGAAGACGAAGGAGTGGAAGAAGGAACGCTGCCAGAGATATTCGCGTCCCACACTCAGGGAATAGAAGAACGACTGTCCGGAATAGATGAGTCCCAGCACACACCAGACACCGGCGATGATATACGGCCGTTTGAGGGTCATTTCTTTGCGGAGGTCCGCTTCGGTTTCGTGGTCCGCATCGCTTCCAGCTCGCGGCGCACATGGGCGAATTCCTCGTCCATCAGCCGGTCCATCTTCTGATGCATCTGCTGCAGCATCAGTTCGGACTTCACGTTCACCTGATAATCGAGGTCGGCTTTCAGCCGGTCCTTCTTCTGCGCGCGGTTCTGGCTCATCATGATGACCGGCGCCTGGAGCGCGGCCACGGTGGAGAGCATCAGATTCAGGAAGACGAAGGGATAAGGATCGAACGGCTGGAACAGGAACTGGAGCACGTTCAGACCGATCCAAATCGCCATGAAGACGCCGAACGCAATGATGAACTTCCAGCTGCCGCCGAACTCCGCGATCTTGTCCGCGATCCGGTCACCGAAGGTCAGTTTCTCCTCGATCTCCTCGTTCGGATTCTTGGAGGCAAGGTTGGAGATGAGTTCGTTGGTCATCTGCAGCCGCTTGGCCATCTCGCTCAGCATGGAGATGCCGACCGACGGACGTTCCATCACGAAGGTGATGAAATCGCCCCGCTGCATCTCGACCAGCTTCGTATCGGTCACGGCGCGCGCCGTCGCGGTGCGGGGTGTATCGGCGAAGAGCGAGAGCTCACCGAAGAATTCCCCTTCACGCAGGATGGAGAGCTGCACTTCATTCACCGGCGGATCGACCGGCAGGACGATCTCCATCTCCCCTTCTTCGATGACGAACATGGAGGAGCCTGGTTCCCCTTTCCGGAAAAGCGTCTCCCCCGCCTTCAGGGCACGGACGCGCCAAAGACTCACCAGCGAGACGTGGTCCTCCTCCGGCAGGAACTTGAAGATGGGGATCTTGGAAAGGAATTCCTTCGAGATCATGGCTGTTTGTACCAATCCGTCGTGGGTGTATAGAATGTCTTGAGACGTTTCTTCTGTTCGTGCCGTTCCACCGCAAATCCGATCAGCCGGTCCAGCACCTCGCTGTACGGCACGCCGGACGCTTCCCACATCTTGGGATACATACTGATGGAGGTGAATCCCGGCAGCGTATTGATCTCGTTCAGAAAATAGGTGCCGTCCTTCTGCACCAGGAAATCGACCCTGGCCATGCCGGCACAATCGAGCACCCCGTACGCCTTCAGCGCACAATCCTGCAGTTTCTTGATGAGCGCCTTCGGCAGTTTCGCCGGGATATGCGCGGCAGATTTGCCGTCCACATACTTCGCATCGTAATCATAGAACTCGTTGGAGGGGACGATCTCCCCCGGCAGCGAGACGATCGGTTCATCGTTCCCCATCACGCTCAGTTCGATCTCGCGCGGCTGTTTCACCGCCTTCTCCACCAGCACCTTCCGGTCGTACTCTGCCGCCAGTCGGATGGCCGCGATCAGTTCCGTGCGGTCATGCGCTTTGCTGATGCCGACGCTCGAACCCTGATTGGGCGGTTTCACGAAGCAGGGATACTTCAGTTTCCGTTCGATCTCCGCGATCAGCTGGCGCGAGCGGGACTCGAACTGCGATGAGAGGAAGGAGATCCCTTTCGTCACCGGGATCCCGGCATGCTCCAACAGCTGTTTCGCGACCACTTTGTCCATGCCTACCGCAGACCCCAACACACCTGCTCCTACGTACGGGATATCCGCCAGTTCGAACAACCCCTGGATCGTCCCGTCCTCGCCGAACGTGCCGTGGATGACCGGGAAGATGACATCCACTTTCTGTGCATTCTGCGGGAACGCACCGCTGATGTTCACCAGCGACTGCTTGCGCGGATCGGGCAGCAGCACATGCTCCGGCAGCTGTTCGATCGGGGAACGGTCCTTGAGCAGCTGGATGGCATTCACCGCGCTGAGCCACCGCCCTGTCTTGGAGATACCGATCGGCACAACGTCGTATTTGGATTTGTCCAGCGCATTGATGACCGATGCCGCTGAGACGAGCGAGACCTCGTGCTCCGCCGAGCGGCCGCCGAACAAAACACCAATTTTGAGCTTAGTCATAAGATGAAGGAGTTAGAGAAATTGAGTCATTGGTTCATTGATACATTGATTCATTACGTAGACGGGCAACCACTATTGTGACGATGTGCTTTTATATTTTGCGGTGTGATAGGAGGCAGCAAAGATCGCCAGCAACTCATTCGCCTCCTTCATCAACGCTGCAGTTCGTTCGGACGGCACGATGCCGGTCTCATTCAACAATTCCAGCCACAGGACCGATTCATCCGCCTCTTCGACCACGACACCTATCTTGGATACGAATTCCGCTCTCGATCGTGCCCGGCATGATGCCCTGTAGTTCGCCGCGACCGAAGTCCCGGACCGCAAGAGTTGTTTCCCCAGTACACGAGCATCTTCTGTTGCCGGCAGTGCTCGGAACAGCAAGATTATACCGAGTGCAAATTGTTTGGAACGTTGTTTCAGTGCTTCAGATGGATACAAGATTCACCTCTCAAGTGTTATTGGATCAATGAGCCGATGAATCAATGTATCAATTCCCTTACAACAACGCAGTATAATACCCTTGCTGTAAAAGGTCTTTTTCTCTTCGAAATTCGATCACACCCTCGCAACGTTGCGGTTAGTGATACTTTTGGCTTTCCTCCATCGCCTTCCATGTACTCTTCGGTTCGAAGTATTGCCAGAGGGTCCGCGAGACGTTCCGCAGCAGCACATATCCTTCATTCTCATTCACCCAGCTCTCATCCTGCTGGTTCTTGGTGATCACGCAGAAGACGTAATCGCCGGACGGTGCATTCACCAGGACCACTTCGGAACGGGAACGGTTGACCGCTCCCTGCTTGGATGCAGCGTGCACATACGGCGGGATCTCAGAGAGCGCTTCACCGTCCCAATAGATGCGGGCAAGATTCCGGTACATCCGCTCGCTGGCCCAGGGGGAGATCAGTTTCCCTTCGCGGATCCGCACGACCAGCTCCGCCATCTCGCGCGGTGTGGTGACTCCCCAGCCGTACTGGGAGCGCATCGCTTCCCGTCCCGGGGTGCGGGAATTCACGCGGGTCACCGCGAATCCATTCTGCTCCATCAGTGCATTGATCGCGGTCCCGGTACCGGCCATGGACTGGCACCAGAGGCTGCCGGTGTTATCGCTGGTGGTGATCATCAGCATGATCACTTTCCCGAGAGCGATCCGGCCCGAGTCTTTCAGCGTTCCGACGATATCCTCCCCTTCGTAGATGAGCGAATCACGGAACATCAGGATGGAGTCAGGCTTCAGCGCGCCGCTTTCGATCTTATTATAGATGCCGGCCATGATCGGCACTTTGATCATGCTGGCGGTGGGGAACATCGTATCGGCATTGATCTCCACGGTCCTGCCGCTCTTCAGATGCCGGACGTAGATGCCGTATTCCCCCTTGAAATCCTTCACGAGTTCCTGCAGTTTCGCCGTCAGCTTCTTGTCCGGTTTCGATGCCGGGAACGGAGACGGCGCTTGTGCGGCTGCCAGACTGAACAGGAACAGAAGCGGAAGGAGCGTACGGATCATGGCTGCGGCCTTTTATAGGTGGTGTTAGCGAGATGCTTCAGTTCTTCGACCTGTGCTGCGGTCAGCGGACGGGCGCCGCCGAACGCTGCAGCGACCGACAACATGTGTGCGGTCTGCTCCACTTTTTCCATCAAGAAGCAGGCGTCCCACAGGTCCGCCGCATACGTGACCACACCGTGATTGGCCAGCAGGATGGCCGTATGGTCGTTCACGAACGGCCGCAATGATTCCGCCAGCGCATCGGTGGATGGTGTCCCGTACGGCGCCAGGGGGATATCCCCAAGGGTCACCACCACTTCCGGAAAGACATTCCGCTGCATCGGCACACCGGCCGCTGCCATCGCCGTGGCGTGGACAGGGTGACAGTGAACGACGGCGTTGATATCGGGTCGATGCCGGTAGATGAAGAGATGCATCTTCAGTTCGGTGGAAGGACGCCGGCTGCCGGTGATGATCCCACCGTCCATCGTCACCTCTACGAGATCCTCCGCGCGGAGCATCCCTTTGTTCGTGCCGGACGGTGTGGTGAGGATGGTCCCGCCGGGAAGCCGTGCACTGATATTGCCGTCCGTTGCCGCCACGAGTCCGCGCATATCCACGCGGTGTGCGACGGCGATCAGCTGTTCGGCGATGGTGCGGTGCGCTTCGGTCACGGTCATCCCTCCTTCGTTCAGGCGAGCGGGACCGGTGCGCGGCGCAGACTGTCGGACGATGTGATGCCGAGCGAATCGTAGATCTTGAGCGTCGGCTTGGAACGGTTGAGTGTATAGAAGTGGATGCCGGCGACATTCCGGTCGATCAGATCGCGGACCTGTTCCGTCGCCCAATGGATGCCGACCTTCTCCACATATTCATCGTCCTGCGCGCGGGAAACGGCGCGGAGCAGCTTGGCGGGGAAGCGTGCACCGAGGGCGAATTCCGCCATACGGGCGAATCCTTTGCGGGTCGTGACCGGCATGATGCCGGCGATGATCGGCACTTTGATGCCGGCGATCTCGCACCGCTCACAGAAATCGTAGAAGTCGCGGTTGTCGAAGAAGAGCTGTGTGCAGATATAATCGGCTCCGGCATCCACCTTTGCTTTCAGGTTATCGATCTCCTTCAGACGGTTCGGGGTACTGGGATGTCCTTCCGGGAATCCCGCGACGCCGACACCCATGTGCGGGAAGTTCTTCTTGATGTAGGAAACGAGCTCCGCTGCATAGGCGAATCCGTTCTCCGTCTTCCTGAATTCCACCTCTCCCTTCGGCGGATCGCCGCGCAGCGCCATGATGTTGCGGATGCCGTTCTCGTCGTACTTCGCCAGGATGTCATGGATTTCATCCTTTGTTGCATTCACACAGGTGAGATGGGAAACGATGTTGAGCCGGGTCTCCTTCTGCAGACGCACGACCAGATCGTGGGTGAACTGCCGGGTGGACCCGCCGGCGCCATAGGTCACGGAGACGTACGACGGTTTGAGCGGGGTCAGATCGTTGATGGAATCGAAGAGGACCTTCGACGCCTCCTCCGTCTTCGGCGGGAAGAACTCGAAACTGAAATGGGGTGCCGGCTGCTTCAGGATATCGGCGATATGCATGCAATGCTCCATAAATGAAAAATCCGTCCGGTGATGCGGACGGATATAGTATAACAAAAATGCCGGTGTTGTTCAATGCAGCGGGAGGTCCCGCTGTCATTTATTGAGGATATCCTTGTAGGTCCTCTCGGTCCTGTCCAGGTCCCGTTCGAATTCCACCAGCTGGATCAGATCGAAGATGAGCGGACCGAACGCTTTGTCATGCAGATTCACGATGTCCATATGCTTGGGACAGAGCGTGACGCCGTTCTTGTAGACGTTCTCCCCCGACGGCGGTGCGCCGTTCTCCGTCTCGATCAGGAAGAGCACATCGATGCCGGAGGAACTGCCGCAGCCGGGCCACTGACAGCACTTCTTGTCGCGCAGCAGCACGTAGCGGCGAATCCCGTCGTTATGCGATGATCGCTGTTGTGATTGAGGAGGCATAGGTCCCTGTTCGATTCCCGACAATATAGGGTAATTCCGATGGAAGGCAAGAGACGATCGGCATAAAAATCATGCTGTGTGAGGCATCACCACCCGCAAGGCGCGCGGCAGCAGCGTTATCTCCGCCTGGATCACCTGCCAGCCGAAGATCTCCCCGTCCCCGTGTACCGGGAACCCCTTGGGATCGTGCACGAACAACTGCGCGGTGTCGAACGATTCGATGTTCTTCTTCCCCAGATGTGTTCCGGTCATCACCGACGGGAGCACCGGCAGGATCTTCAGGATAGAGGTGCCGGTCACACCGCAGACCTCGAACTGTCCGTCATCCGGTACGGCATTCGGCGTCAGTTTGAACCCGCCCCCTTCCCATTTCCCGTTGCCGACACAGAGCAGGAAGTAGAACTTCTGCCAATGGGCGCCGTTGCACCGCACGGTGAAGTAATGCGGCTTGTATCCGGACAAGGTGCGGAGCAGCGCCGTCAGATAGAGCGGGATGCCGCGCATCCAGGTAATGGAACTCACCTTCCGCGCCACCGCCGCATCGAACCCGAGTCCTACCGAATTGAAGAAATGCCTCCGGCTGATCTCGCCGTCGCCGTGGAGCATCTTCACCGCGCCGACATCGTACGAGGCGATCACCGGGTCGCGCAGCAGACCGATGAGCCTGGCCGGATCGGACGGTGCAGCGACCATCCGGGCGAAATCGTTGCCGGACCCTTCGCTCATCACCGCCAGCGCGGCATCCGTTCCGACGAGACCGGAGGCCACTTCGTTCACCGTGCCGTCCCCGCCGACCGCAACGACGATGGAGGATGAGGCGGCCGCCGCCTTCGCCAGTTCCGTCGCATGACCGCGCGCGGCGGTCACCTGGAATGTGTGATCGATACCGGAATGTTCTAGCGCGGTGAGGAGCGCCGCATGGATGTGGCGTGCCTTACCGCGGCCCGCTACAGGATTGAGGATGACAGTGATGTGGGATGGGGTCATTCGTACCGGAGCGCGTCGATGGGATTCAATTGGGCCGCCTTCCGGGCGGGATAGAGTCCGAAGAAGATACCGACCGCTGCAGAGAATGCGAAGGCCAGGATGATGGACGCCGGCGAGACCATGGTGGTCCATCCCGCCAGGGAAGAGATGAGTTCGGAGGAGACGACGCCGAGGATCACGCCGATGAGCCCGCCGAGCAGGCTGAGCACCACCGCTTCGATGAGGAACTGCATCAGGATGTTGTTGCCGGTCGCACCGATCGCCATGCGGATACCTATCTCCTTGGTCCGTTCGGTCACCGAGACGAGCATGATGTTCATGATCCCGATGCCGCCGACAATAAGGGAAATTGAGGCGATGGATGCAAGCAAAATCGTCAGCACCTGCGAGGTGGACTGGGCCGCCGTGGCGATCTCGGTCTGGCTCCGCACGGTGAAATCGTTCTCCTCCCACGGCTGCAGTTTGTGCCGCACGCGCAGCAGTTCCGTGATCTGACTCTGCGCGTCGGACATCGCATCCTCGGTGACGGCGGAAGCGAGGATGCTGCCGAGGAAGGTCTGGCCGGTCATCTTCTTCTGCACCGTGGTGTACGGCGCGATGATGATGTCATCCTGGTCCGTCCCCTGCGCCGACTGCCCCTTCACCGACAGGACCCCGACGATCTTGAACGGCATTTTCTTGATGCGGATGATCGACCCGACCGGGTCAGCCCCTTTGAAGAGATTGTCCGCGATGGTCTGACCGATCACGCAGACCTTGGTGGCGCCGCGGACATCCGCATCGGTGAAGTACTGGCCGCTCGCCACCGGCCAGCTGCGGATGGCGAAATACTCCGGCGTCGCGCCGATCACGCTGGCGCGCCAGTTCTGTTCCTGATAGACGATCTGCGCGCCGTCCCGCACAGCAGGACTGGCAAGGGCGACGGAAGGACATTGGGTCTGGATCGCAATGAGGTCCTCCGGCGTGAGCGAGGCGGAGGTGCCGGTCCCGGAACGGACCCCTCCCTGATTGAAAGAGCCGGGGAAGATGAGGATGACATTGGTGCCGAGCGAAGCGATCTGCTTCTTGATGTTCTCCTGCGCACCGGTACCGATCGCCATCATCGCGATCACCGCGCCGACGCCGATGATGATGCCGAGCATCGTCAGGAACGAACGGACCTTGTTGCGCGTGAGCGAATTGACTGCGATCTCAAAGATGTCGAGGATGCCCATGGATGACCGACTGTGATTGGATGATGCAGCTGCGGACCGCTGTTCAGAACCGGCGCGGCATTCCGCCGCCGGTATTCCGCTGCTGATTGAACGGGGAACTGTTCTGCACGGCCACCGGTTTCTGCGCGATAGTGCCGACGACGATCTCCTGTCCTTCCTCGATCCGTCCCCGCACGATCTCCGTGAATGTGCCGTCCGAGATACCGGTCCGCACCATCACCGGCTCCAGTTTCTTCCGTTCGTTCATCACCCAGATGCGCGACGGGATGCGTTGCTGCATGCGACGCTGCGGATCGAATCCGCCTCCGCCCATTCCGCCTCCGATACCGCCTCCCGGTCCGCCGCCGGGACCGCCCCCTTCCCGCTGCATCCGTTCGCGCCACTGGCGGCGGCGGTCGTTCTGCGCCGTGTCACTCCCGCCACCCTGCTGTGCGGAGTCCTTCCGGATCTCGATGTACTCCTCGGGGGGATTGAAGCGGAGGGCGACGGTCGGCACGCGGAGCACCGCTTCCTTCCGGTTGATGAGGATGGTCACCGTGGCGGTCATACCGGGCATCAGTTTCAGGTCCGGATTCGGCACATCGATGATCACCGTGTAGTTGACCACATTCTGTTCCACCTTCGGCGAGAGACGCACCTGGCGCACCTTGCCGCGGAAGGCCTGTTCGGGATATGCATCCACCGTGAAGGTGACCTCCTGCTGCTCCTCCACTTTGCCGATGTCCGCCTCGTCCACATTCGCCTGCACCTGCATCTTGGTCAGGTCGTGGGCAATGGTGAAGAGTGTCGGTGCGGAAAGACTCGCCGCGACCGTCTGCCCGACATCCACGGCGCGCGAGATCACCACACCGTCGATCGGGGATTTGATGGTGGCGTACCGGAGATTGATCTTGGCCCGCTCCACCTGGGCGACCGATTGTTTGCGGGCGGCATCGTTCGCTTCAAACTGCGCCATCGCCGCATCATAGTCCGCCTGCGATGCCAGATTCTTCTCCACCAGCGTCCTGATCCGTTCGTAGCTCCGCTTCGCCTCGTTGTACTGCGCGGTGGTCCGCTGCAGACTCGCTTCGGCGTCGCGCACACTCGCTTCCAGGAATGTCGGATCGATCTGTGCAACGATCTGTCCTTTCGAGACCTTATCGTTGAAGTCGACATTCACCTTCTGCAGTGTGCCGGAGACCTGCGAACCGACCTGGACCGTCCGCACGGCGCTCAGGGTACCGGTCGCCGTGACGACCACCTGCATGTCGCCGCGTGAGACCTTCTCCGAGCGGAACTGGACCTCCTCCGCATCGTTCTGTGCATAGAAATAATATCCTGTCGTGGTTCCGAGGAGCAGGATGGCAATGATGGTGATGAATAGCGGTTTCTTCATTCTATTATAGAGGGATTAGTGACAGATACCCTTTGGACACCCCTGCGCGGGGTCAAGTTTAGTCCCGCCGGACCGATTCTTCGGCGGCTGGAACGTACACACAACGGCCCTGCAGGAACACAGGGCCGTTGCGGTGATTGCCTCATTGCATCTCGCCGGCTTCCACAGCGCAGACAGCGACCATGTTGACGATATCGGTCACCTCGGCACCGTGCTGGAGCACGTGGACCGGCTTGGCCATCCCCATCAGGATTGGCCCGATGAGTTCCGCCTCGCCGATGCGTCCCATCAGCTTGTACGCGATGTTGGCGGAGTTCAGGCTCGGGAAGATGAGCACATTCGCCGCCCCTTTCAGCGTGCTGAACGGATACTCCTTCTCCAGCAGTTCCGGCGTCACGGCGGTGTCCGCCTGCATCTCGCCGTCAATCATCAGCGAAGGATTCTTCGTCTTGATGATCTGCACCGCCTGTTTGATCTTCTCGGAACGCGGATGCTTCGTGCTGCCGAAGTTGCTGAAGGAGAGCATGGCGACCTTCGGTTCGATGTCGAACCGCTTCACCGTCTCCGCGGTCAGCAGTGCGATCTCGGCGAGCGTGTCCGCATCCGGATCGATGTTCACCGTGGTGTCGGAGAAGAAGTACGTTCCCTTCTTCGCGATCACGGCATACATGCCGGAGACATTCCGGATCCCTTTCCGCATCCCGATCACGTTGAGTGCGGGACGGATGGTATCGGGATAGTTCGTGGTGAGACCGCCGATGACGCCGTCCGCGTAGCCCAGCCGGACCATCATCATGGAGAAATAGAACCGCTGCTGCATGGTCCGCTCGGCATAGTACCGCGTGACCCCTTTCCGCTGACGCATCTTGTAGAACTCCTCCACGAACTGATCGCGCTGCGGGAACGACTTCGGATCGACGATCTCCACATGCGAATCGAATTCCAGATGGAGGTCCTGGATCACCTTCTGGATGCGCTCCTCGTTCCCGACCAGGATCGGTTTGGCGATCCCCTGGTCCACCAGGATCTGCGCCGCCCGGAGGATCTTCTCCTCGTCTCCTTCCGGGAAGATGATGCGTTTCATGGTCTGACGCGCCTTGGTGAAGAGCAGGTTCGTGAACCGTTTGGACCGACCGAGCCGCTCCTCCAGTTTGTCGCCGTACTTCTCCCAATCCTCGATCATCACCCGGGCCACGCCGCTCTCCACCGCCGCTTTCGCCACGGCGGTCGCCACATACCGAAGCGCGCGCGGGTCGAGCGGTTTGGGGATGATGTACTCCCTGCCGAAGCGGATCGGCTTGCCGCCGTACGCTTTGATGACGGAATCCGGCACATCCTCCTTCGCAAGATCGGCAAGCGCCTTCACGGCAGCCTTCTTCATCTCCTCGTTGATCGTGGTGGCGCGGACATCCAGTGCGCCGCGGAAGATGAACGGGAAGCCGAGCACGTTATTCACCTGGTTGGCATAATCCGACCGGCCGGTCGCCATGATCACATCATCGCGCACCGCCGCCACCTCTTCTGGCGTGATCTCCGGGTCCGGATTGGCCATCGCCATGATGATGGCGTTCGGCGCCATGCTCTTCACCATCTCCGGCGTCATGCATCCTTTCACGGAGAGACCGACGAACACATCGGCGCCGACGAGCGCCTCTGCCAGCGTCCGCGCCGGCGTATCGTTCTGGAACGCCGCCTTGTACGGATTCATATCGTTCGCGCGGCCTTTATAGATGACCCCCTTCGTGTCGCACATGATCAGGTTCTCGCGCTTCACGCCGAGCGAGATCTGCAGGTTCGCACAGGCGATGGCTGCTGCCCCGGCGCCGTTGTACACCACCTTCACCTGGTCGATCTTCTTACCGGTGATCTCCAGCGCATTGATCAGCGCCGCGGCGGAGATGATGGCCGTGCCGTGCTGGTCATCGTGGAACACCGGGATCTTCATCGTCTTGCGGAGTTCCTCTTCCACGATGAAGCAGTCCGGCGCTTTGATATCCTCCAGATTGATGCCGCCGAACGTCGGTTCGAGCGCCTGCACCACTTTGATGATCTCCTCCGGCGTCTTCGCCCGGATCTCGATGTCGAACACATCGATGTCCGAGAACTTCTTGAACAGCACCGCTTTCCCTTCCATCACCGGTTTCCCGGCTTCAGGACCGATATTGCCGAGTCCGAGCACCGCGGTGCCGTTCGAGACCACGGCGACCAGGTTCCCTTTGGCGGTGTACTTGTACACATCCTCCGGATTCTTCTCGATCTCCAGGCACGGAACGGCGACGCCCGGAGTGTAGGCCAGCGACAGGTCCCGCTGGGTGGAGAACGGTTTGGTCGGGGAGATCTCGAGCTTCCCCTTCCGACCCTGACTGTGATAATCCAATGCTTCTTGTTCGCGTATTTTCATATGGACCTCGCTTCCTTGATAGAGAGTGTACTGCTGTTGGTACCGGAGCTGGCCCGCACATCCGTGCCGGCCGTTACTGTCTGTTGAGCGGGACCCGAACGTTCATCCGCCAGTCGTTGGTCCCCTGCAGATTCGGACTGACCTCGAAATTGAACAATGCCGCATCCACGTACGCATCCACCACATTCAGGATGTACGTGACCGCCAGGTACCAGCCGAACTCGTTCCGCTGGCGTTTGTAGAAATCCCTCAGGTCGCGGGAACGGGAGATCTTCTGCGCGAGTTCGGTCCGGAGATCGGCCGCCGTCGCAGTATCGAGCATCATCACCGCACCCTCGTACTCCGTGCGGCTCTCATTGTAGAGACGGTCCTGATTCCGGTACACGGAATAGAAATAATAGCCGAAGCCCCACACGACCGGAGCTTTCCAATAGGACTCGTTGTAGATCTGTCCCGCACCGGGGACGATCATCGACCCGAGCATGGCGACGGTGGTGGACTTGGGGGGAAGGATGGTGGTGTCGACGGTGCCGATCTGTGCGGCGATGAGGGAATCCTCGTCGAGCATCCGAAGCCCGGCGGTATCGGACACCGGCGTGAAGAAGAGCGGGGTGCTTATCGGACGTTCATATCTTGAAACATACTGCGCCGATGCGGCGGGAAGGAGGAAGAGGATGCCGAGCAGCGAATATGAGACGGTACGTTTCATTCAGGGTATGAGGGCGACCACTTCGATCTCGACGAGTGCATCCTTCGGCAGACGGGCCACCTCCACGGTGGAGCGGGCCGGCGAGGCTTCGCCGAAATAACGGGCGTAGACCTCGTTCATGGCGGCAAAATCATTGAAGTTCTTCAAAAAGACCGTCGTCTTCACGACATGTTTGAAATCGGTGTGCGACGCGTGGAGGATCGCCTTCAGGTTCTCGCAGACCTGTACGGTCTGTTCCTGGATGGTCGTGCCGACCATCTGTCCGCTCTTCGGATCGAGCGCGATCTGTCCTGCCGTGAAGAGCAACTGCCCCTGCGTTGCCACCGCCTGATTGTACGGTCCGATGGGAAGCGGCGCCTGTTCTGTTTTGATGATGGTCTTCATGGGTACGGTACCTGTCGTTTGTGCGATGATCAATGGACTGAGGAGAAGGAGCAGGATGATGCTGCGCATGGCGGCCTCCGGATCAGGACTCCAGCAGATCGAGCAGCCGGTCCAGATCGTCCGCCGTGTAATATTCGATGCCGATCTCCCCGCCGCCGGCCGCGTTCTTTCGGATGGTCACCTTCGTCCCGAACTTATGCCGCAGCCGCGTTTCCAGCTGCTGGAACGAGGCATCCCCGCGCAGATTGGAGGGTTTGGCAGCGCTGCCCCCTTTGGTCGTCTTCTTCGGATCCTTCCCTTTGATCTCATCCTCGATGCGGCGGACAGACCAGCCGTCATCGATGATGCGGGAGTAGAGTTTCAACTGTTTCTTCTCGTCCGTCACCGCGAGCAGCGCGCGCGCATGCCCCATGGAGATCTTATTGTCGCGCACCCCCTGGCGGATCCGTTCCGGCAGTTTCAGCAGACGCAGGAAGTTGGTCACGGTGGAGCGTTCCTTGCCGACCTTCTCCGCCACCTGGTCCTGCGTGAGATTGCATTCGTCGATGAGCCGTTTGAACGAGAGCGAGATCTCGATCGGATTGAGGTTCTCGCGCTGCAGGTTCTCGATCAGTCCCAGCTCCAGCATCTCCGCATCGGTATCGACGGAGATGATGTAGGCCGGGATGGTCCTCTTCCCCAGTTCCTGCGATGCGCGGACGCGCCGTTCGCCGGAGATCAGTTCGAAGGTGCCGCCGATCATCCGCCGGACGGTGATCGGCTGGATGATGCCGTTCTGCTTGATGGACTGTTTCAGTTCCTCCAGCGACCGCTGGTCGAAATCGAGACGGGGCTGGAACGGATTCGGAGAGATGCGTCCGATCTCGATCTCCATCGTGGAGGTGCCCGGAGCACCGTCCCGCGCCACGGACGGGGCGGACGGGATGCTTTTCTCGGGGATGCGGGGAATGAGGGCGCTGAGCCCTTTTCCTAACACGGATTTCGAACGGGGATCGGACATGCGTTGGACCGTTAGGCGGATTGAGAAACGGATTTCACGGAAGCGTTCCGATGCGCTGCACGCTGCAGGTCGGTGTTCTTCATCACTTCTTTGGCGAGGTCGATATAGTTCTTGCTGCCGGACGAGACGGCATCGTACAACAGGATCGGTTTCCCGAAGCTCGGCGCTTCGCTCAGCCGCACATTCCGGGAGACGATGACGGAGAAGACCTTGTCGCCGAAATACTTCTTCACCTCATCCACGATCTGGTTGGAGAGCCGCAGCCGCGAATCGAACATCGTCATCAGCACCCCTTCGATGTCCAGGGACGGATTGAAGGTCTTCTTCACCCCGTTGATGGTGTTCAGCAGCTGTCCCAGTCCCTCCAGCGCATAGTACTCGCACTGCACAGGGATCAGCACGGAATCGGAAGCGGTCAGCGCGTTCAGGGTGATGAGGCTCAGCGAGGGAGGACAGTCGATGATGATGTATTCGAACCGTTTGCGGACCGGTGCCAGTGCGGCGCGGAGTTTCTTCTCCCGCTCCTCCTCGTTCACCAGTTCCACTTCCAGACCCACCATGTTGATGTGCGACGGCAGCAGCGAGAGGAACGGCATGGACGTGCGGATGATCGCTTCCTGGGCCGGCACACTGCCGTAGATCACCTCGTAGGCACTCTTCTCGAGCGACTTGCTGTCGATGCCGACGCCGCTGGTGGCATTCGCCTGCGGATCGATGTCGATGAGCAGCGTCTCATGCTCGGATGCAGCCAGCGAAGCAGCAAGGTTCACCGCGGTCGTGGTCTTTCCCACGCCTCCCTTTTGGTTCGCTATCGCGATCACTTTTGCCATGGAGTGCTGTTTCCTGAACGGAAAATTGGTATTTTAGTGCAATTCGTCCATCAATATACTTCATTTCAAAAATGGAAGCAACGGATTTGCGTTGCAGAACGGCGCGTATGGAAACATATCTCATCGTCGGAATCGGCGGTTTTTTAGGGAGTATTGCACGATTCGGTCTCGCCAGTGTCATGCAGAGCAGAACGGAGAGCCTCTTCCCGTACGGAACGCTCACCGTGAACATCATCGGCTGCTTCGCGATCGGACTGCTGATGACCCTCTTCCAGGAGCGCGTGCCGGCAGGACCGAACCTGCGACTGTTCGCCGTGATCGGTGTGCTCGGCGGATTCACGACCTTCTCTTCCTTCAGTTATGACACCTTCGCCATGCTGCGCTCCGGGAATCTGCTCGGCGCAGGACTCAATGCAGGATTGAGTCTGTTCGGATGTCTTGCGGCAACGTGGGCAGGATACTGGGCAGGCGAGAATCTTTGATGCACTGTTTCTTCAGCGTAAAAACAAAAGTCCCGGATGTTCTCCGGGACTTTTGTTTTACAATCGTGTGAATACCGATCACCGCATCAGATCAACACATCCTCTGCGCCGAACCGATATCCCCGGAGGAACTCCTCCGCACTCATCTGCTTCTTCCCTTCCTGCTGCAGCTGCAGAACTTCCAGCACTCCATCCGCCGTCGAGACGAACAAACGACCGTTCTCTGCCATGACCCTTCCGGGACTGACGGCTGACAGCTGAGAGCTGACCGCTGTCCTGTAGATCTTGATCATCCTCTCACCGTGGTTCGTCCAGGCGGCAGGATACGGCGAAAGGCCGCGGATGAAATTGTGCAGCTCACGGGCAGGACGGTCCCAGCGGATACGGCAGGTCTCTTTGAAGATCTTCGGCGCCGGCGTCGCGAGTGCGTCGGACTGCGGCAGCGGTCTGGCGTTCCCCGATTCGATGAGCCGGACGGTCTCCAGCACGGTGCGGGCACCGAGTTCGGACAGTGCATCGTGCAACTGACCGGCATCCATCTCCGGCGGGAGCGGGATGCTCCGCTGCAGGATGATATTGCCGGTGTCGACCTTCTCCTGCAGGAAAAAGGTGGTCACGCCGGATTCGGTCTCGCCGTTGATGAGCGCCCAGTTGATCGGAGCAGCGCCGCGGTACTTCGGCAGGAGTGATGCATGCAGGTTGAACGAACCGAGTGCGGGAAGTGTGTAGACCTCTTTCGGGAGGATGCGGAACGCGACAACGATGAAGAGATCGGCCTGGTGGGCGGAGAGCGATGCGATGAAGGCAGGGTCACGGAGCGATTCCGGCTGCAGCACGGGAATTGCATGACGGAGTGCGCATTCCTTCACGGCGGTATGACTCACCTGCTGACCGCGTCCGCGCGGCTTGTCCGGTGCCGTGACCACGGCGGAGACGGTGTACCCGTTCGCCAGGAGCAGTTCGAGCCCCGGAACGGCGAACTCCGGCGTCCCCATGAAGATGATCCGCATCAGCGTTTCTTCGGTTTGGATTTCGGTTCTGCAGCCACAACGACGTCATACGTGGTCTCGACGTCGCCCTTCATGATCTTCTTCAGGCGCGAACGGAGGAGCGTCCGTTTGGTGGAGCTGAGATGGTCCAGGAAGAGGACGCCGTTCAGGTGGTCCATCTCATGCTGGATGACGCGCGCCAGCATCCCGTCCGCTTCCATCTCCACTTCGTTCATGTTCACATCGTTGAAGCGCACCTGGATCCTCTCCGGACGCTTCACTTTCTCCCGCACATCCGGGATGCTCAGGCAGCCTTCCTCCATCTCCCATTCCCCCTCCTCATCGATGATCTCGGGATTGATCATGGCGAGCGGCTTCGTCCCCTTCCCCGCTTCCATATCCGAGATATCGAGCACCAGGATCTGTTTCAGTTCGCCGACCTGATTGGCGGCCAGGCCGATGCCGCTGGACTCGGCCATCGTCTCGAACATGTCGCGGATGAGCGTGATCTCACGGTCGGTCACTTCGGTGACGTGCTTCGCTTTCTTCTTCAGCACTTCATTGCCGTACAGATAGATGGGTAAAGTAGACATACGCTTTATTCTATTGGATTTATAGTATGCTTCTCAAAGCTCTTCTCATTGCTGATCTATTGATGTACTCCTCTTACGAGAAATTGAATCAATGGATCATTGATTCAATGAATCAATTCCTCGTTATCTTACTGAATGACCCTTCTCGCTTCGGTGTATCGCTTTTTATAGTAGGACGAGTAGAGCGATGACAGCGTCACCCCGAAACTCACGCTCGCATGAGCGAACATATCGTCCCCGATGTAGATGCCGACATGGGACGGATTCTTGCCGGAGGTGTTGAAGAAGAGCAGATCGCCGAACTTCAGTTCCTCCTTGGCGACCGGTGCACCGAGTTTCACCTGTTCCTCCGTGGTGCGGGGCAGGGTGATGCCGGCGCTGTTCCGGAAGATCTCGCGAGAGAACGCCGAACAGTCGATGCCGCTCCGTGATTCCCCACCGTACTCGTACGGTGTTCCCATCCACGCCAGGATCGCATCCATCATCTTCTGCTGCTCGAATGCTCCGGAGGGTGCAGACTCTGGCGCTGCTGCATCTGGTGCGGTCCGTTTCGGCTGCGGCGGGACCGTGGAGGCGGCCGCGCTGCTGAACCGCTGCTCCACACTCTTCACATCCACCTTACGGTCATCCTCTTTCGCCTCCTCTTCCGCCTCTTTGGAGGAGAACCGGATGTTCCCCTTTTTCGCTTTCTTCCCTTCCTTCTTCGTCTCGCCATCCCCGGCGAACCGGGGTGATGATGCACCGCAGCCGATCAGCCAGATCGCCAGGAATGCCGTAAGAAATAAAAAGCCCCCTCGTAGTACTGGAAGGGGCTTACGGTGACGGAGGTCCATCATCGGTCAACCAAGATACGAACGGAGGTTCTTGCTGCGTGATGCATGCCGCAGACGGCGGATCGCCTTCTCCTTGATCTGGCGGACGCGCTCGCGGGTCAGATTGAACTTCTCGCCGATCTCCTCCAGCGTCAGTGAATGCTCCTTGTGCAGACCGAAATAGAGACGGATCACTTCCGATTCACGCTCGCTCAGTGTGGCCAGCGCGCGTTTCACTTCCTCCTTCAGCGACTCATCCATCAGGATGGAATCCGGTGCCGGCTGACGCTCGTCCTGGATCACATCGAGCAGACGGTTGTCCTCGCCCTGCGCGAACGGCGCATCGACGGAGAGATGGCGGCCGGAGATCTTCAGCGTGTCCGCCACTTCGAAGACGGACATATCGAGTTCCTCCGCCAGCTCGCTGGCGCTCGGTTCACGTTCGAACTCCTGCTCCAGCTGGCTGAAGGCCTTGCCGATCTTGTTCAGCGCACCGACGCGGTTGAGCGGCAGACGTACGATACGGGACTGCTCGGCGAGCGCCTGCAGGATGGACTGACGGATCCACCACACCGCGTACGAGATGAACTTGAATCCGCGGGTCTCATCGAACCGTTTGGCCGCTTTGATCAGACCGAGGTTCCCCTCGTTGATCAGGTCGCCGAGGGAGAGTCCCTGGTTCTGGTACTGTTTCGCGACACTCACCACGAAGCGGAGGTTCGCCTTGGTCAGTTTCTCCAGTGCACGCTGCTCCCCCTTCTTGATCCGCTTGGCAAGATCGATCTCTTCGTCCGGCGTCAGCAGGTCGACCTTTCCGATCTCCTGCAGATACTTGTCCAGCGACTGGCTCTCTCTGTTCGTGTATTGTTTTGTAATTTTCACCATTACTGCTTCACCTTAGATGTGGAACGTGTGGACCTATGCAAGAAGCGTCCGCCGCTCCTCGTGGATTATGCTCCGCAGGTCGATCACCTGCAGAGACTTGAATCGTGTGTACCGCTGCGGCCGCAGTGTGGCCAGCGGAAGACCGCTCTCCAGACAGACCGCCACGGTCAGGGCGGTCATATCCTGTGTATCAGAGGACGAAACGACGCGGGCGATATTCTTGGCACTCTTCGGATTGATGCTGATCACCTTCAGTGCATCCATCGCCTGCTGTACCGCCCGTGTCTCCTTTAGACCGCGTGCCGCGGCAAAAAGTTCAATGGCCGTGAAAATCGTCGTATAACAGAAGAACCGGGCCGAAAGCACCCGCAAATATGAGCGTGTCCGGTCCGTCGTGAGATGCTCTATTATAATATCGGAATCAACGACGACCTTCTGCACCTTCATGACCGGCCCCGCCGGACCGCTGCCGAGAACCGTTTGTTCTTCTTCAGTGCTCCCTGGGAGGAGAGGAAGGAGATCACATGGTCCCGGTCCTCCAGCTGAACATCCCCGATCCGCCCGATCTCCTCTTCCGTCACACCCAGTGCGGTCAGCCGGCGCGAGAGCACTCCGCCGACGATATTCACCGTCACTTTCGCTCCGGGCCGCAGTCCCAGCTCCGGTACCGGAGTGGAGAACGTGATGCGTCCCTGGCCGTCCACTTCCGCTTCGAACCGCACGCTGTGTTTCGCCTTCTCCATCCGGTCACATCACCTGGTCGAGGAAACTCGTCCCTTTGAGCACGTTCGGCACCGCGCCGAAGTACTCCGCCACGGTCTTCCCCAGGTCCGCGAACGTCTGGCGGATGCCGAGGTCCACATTCTGCTTACCGGACGGGGAGAACACCACCAGCGGAACGTATTCCCGTGAGTGGTCCGTGCTGTTGTCGGTCGGATCGTTGCCGTGGTCCGCCGTGATGATCAGCAGGTCCTCCGGTTTCATCGCATCGATGATCCGCGGAAGCTGCGTATCGAAATATTCGAGTGCCCCTTTCATGCCGGGCGCATCCTGCCGGTGGCCGAAGAGTGCATCGAAGTCGACCAGATTCGTGAAGATGAATCCGCTCTTCGTCCGCTTCGTCCAGGCGATGGTCTCCTCGATCCCCTCCGCATTCGATTTCGTGTGGATCTTCTCGCTGAGTCCTTTCCCGGCGAACAGGTCATCGATCTTGCCGATGCCGATGGTCGGGATGTTCCGTTCCTGCAGCAGGTCCAGCACCGTCACCGCCGGCGGGAAGAGCGAGAAATCGCGGCGGTTGGTCGTCCGCTTGTAGTTCCCCTTCGTGCCGATGAACGGGCGGGCGATCACGCGGCCGACCGCGTGCGGTCCCACCATCACTTGTTCGCGCGCGATGGTGCAGAGTTCGTACAGCCGCTCCAGCGGGATCACCGCTTCGTTCGCGGCGATCTGGAAGACGGAATCGGCCGAGGTATAGACGATCGGATACCCGGTCCGGGCATGCTCCTCGCCGAGCTGATCGATGATCACCGTGCCGGAGGCTGCCGAATTGCCGAGGATCCCTCCGCAGCCGGTGAGACGGCAGAACTTCTCCACCACATCCTTCGGGAATCCGGCCGGATAGTACGGGAAATCGTTCTCCATGATGATACCGGAGAATTCCCAGTGTCCGGTCGTGCTGTCCTTTCCTTTGGAAACCTCGCGCATCCGTCCGGCGTTCCCGCGCGACGGACGCTGCGCCGGGACCCCCTGGATCGGAGCGATGGTGCCGAGACCGAGCGCCGCCATGTTCGGCATGACGAGACCGCCGGTGGTAGCCGCCGTGTTGCCGAGCGTGTTGGCCTGCTCATCATGATAGAGGTGTGCATCCGGCGCGGCGCCGATACCGACACCGTCCAGCACGATACAGATGACCGAACCGTTCTTCGCCATTAGAATACCCGTACGATATTGCCGCCCGCCTTCTTCGCCAGCTCCAGCACATGCGACGCGTTCTTCACCAGTTCCGCACCGGTCATCTTCGCGGATGCGCCGCTGATGCCGATGGTGACGGTGATGGAGAAACTCTTCCGGCCCGCCGCAACGATGCTGCCGGCGATCGCGGTGCGGAGCTTCTCCGCCCAGAGATAGGCATCGTTGGCGATCGTGTCCGCCAGGGCGACCGTGAATGTGGTCGCGTCGTACCGTCCCACCGCATCGTACGGGCGGACGCTGGCACGCAGATGCCGGGCCACATGGACGAGCGCCGCATCGCGGCCGTCATCGCCGTACCGCTGCTGCACATCGGGCAGATTGTGCACGGTGACGAAGACCAGACTCAGGTCCTCCTCACGCTCCGTGGCGCGGTACAATTCCTCTTCCAGCCGCGCCGCGAAGAACTTCCGCGTGAGCGTGCCGGTCAGTTCGTCCTGCGCGATATGCTCGTTCAGGATCGTATTCAGTTCTGTGATCTCGAATTCCGGAGCGATGATGGAGGCCAGGAACTGCATCGCCGCCACATCCTTCTTGGAATAGGCATTCGGACGCCGTTCCGTCACCGCTACCGCGCCGAATCCTTTGCCGCCGGACGAGACCGGCACGACGACCATCGTCCCGTTCTTCAGCACATCGGAGGAACGCTCATGGTCGTTGAAGAGCATCTCCTTGTTCTTCGTCAGGTCGACCGACTGCACACTGTTCGACCGGATGCAGCGTCCGACGACGCTGTTCTCTACATCGACCAGTTGCTTGGGCGAGACGAAACGGTCATTGCCCCGCACCCGCACCGATGCCACGGCCCATTCCCGCTGCGCATCGTCATAGAGCACCACCGTGATCGATTCCCACGGGACCAGATTCTCGAGCTCCTCGGAGAGCGCATTCACCACTGCTGTGATCGGCGGATGGTCCGCAGTGCGCTTCTTCAGTTTCATCCCCGCTTCGATCAGCTTCACATCGGCGAAGAGATCGTACTTCTCCGTGTAGCTGATGAGCATGGAGGAGATCAGCCGGGAGACATGCGACAGGATGGCGAATGTCTCCTCGCCATATGCATCGGGCGCTTTGCTGTCCGCCGCCAGCACCGCGATCGGCTGACGGGACTGGTCGCCGGCATAGAAGACCGGCACGCCGATGAAGGAACGGATCTCCTGTAAGTTCTTGTAATAGCAGAGGATGTCACGCTCGGTCTCGGGCAGGATGTTGTTCACCACCTGCGGCTGACCGTTCACACCGATCCGGCTGATGAGATCGGAACCAAGCGGCAGTTTCCGCTCCGGCGTGAACGCATCCGAGTCGCTCACTTTCGCTTCCAGCACCAGCTGCCGCGTCTCCGTCTTCACCCAGAAGAAGGTGACGGAATGCGCAAAGCAGACCTCTTTCACGATCTGCAGCGCTTTCAGGAGCAGCGTATTGAATTCACTCTGTGGTTCGGCGTGTCCCATCGCGGGTCGTTGGATCTCCTCGAAATACTCTGCCGCCGGGACGGTGACGGTCTCTTTGACCGGTTCACTGCGTCGCTGCGGCTGCGGCTGTGCCGTCACCGGAACGAACGGTTCCTCCCAGCGGTCCTTCTCTTCCTCCCGTTCCCTCACCCATGCTTCCTCTTCTTCGTCCACTGCAACGGCCGGCGCATGACGGTACGGTTCGTCATCGGACGGTGGATCGGCCACATCGAAGTTCGGAGCGCTCTCCCGGAGGTGTTTGCCGCGGTAGACCGAATACGCAGTGTAGAAAAGAAAAGCGCCGATGCCAACGGATGCAATGCTGGTCAACGGCACGATGCTGAAGATACCAAGAATGACGAACAGGACTCCGGCACCGGCGAGCACCATCTCGTCTAATAACCGATGCAGCGTATTAGATCGGGAACGGCTCCGTACAGTATCCGGCATTCATGGGTCCTTGAACGTTGAGAAACCGCAAAAAACTTGGTGAATTTACCGAAATTTCATCCGAAAGTCAATGCGCGAGCGTGCTGTTCTTCTGTCCGGACCCGGAAGTGTGTCATTTTTGCAGTCAAAATAGATGTTGCACTGATTTCAATTTTTACCTACACTCTGAAGAGGTTTTCCCCATCCACGACCAACCGAGTATCCCTATGAAAGCAGTCATCATGTCCGGCGGATTCGGCACCCGTCTCCGTCCCCTCACCTGCAATATCCCCAAACCGATGGTCCCGATGATGAACAAGCCGATGATGCAGCACATCGTCGACCTGCTGAAACGCCATGGCATCACGGACATCGTCTCCACCCTGTTCTATCAGCCTGATATCATCACCGGATACTTCGGGGACGGTCAGAAGTTCGGCATCCGGATGCAGTACCGGAAGGCGGAAGCGGATTACGGGACCGCCGGCAGCGTACGCAATGCAGCCGACTTCCTCGATGAGCGCTTCATCATCATCAGCGGCGATGTGCTGACCGATTTCGATCTGACCAAAGCGATCCAGTTCCATGAGGAGAAGAAAGCGAAAGCGACACTGGTGCTGACGCGCGCCACCAACCCGCTGGCGTTCGGCGTGGTGATCACGGACAGCGGCGGAAAGATCACCCGCTTCCTGGAGAAACCGTCGTGGGGCGAGGTGTTCAGCGATACCATCAACACCGGTATCTACATCATCGAACCGGAAGTGCTGAAGCTGATCCCGTACCAGAAGGAGTTCGACTTCAGCAAGAACCTCTTCCCCGCCATGCTCGAGCAGGATATGGGACTCTACGGATACATCGCCGAAGGATACTGGCGCGATGTGGGGAATCTGAACGAGTACCAGGAAGCACATCTGGATGCACTCGATGACGGTGTGAAACTGCAGCATGAAGGGACGGTCGTCGGCAGCGCGTACGTCGGTCCGAACTCCGTCATCGATACCGCACCGGAGAACATCCAGGGAACGGTGCTGGTGGGACGCAACTGCCGCATCGGACGGAACGTGCGGATCATCAAATCGGTGATCGGCAACGACTGCGTCATCGAGGACGGTGCGGTGATCCGGAACTCCGTGATCTGGTCCGACACGAAGATCGGCAAAGGCGCCGAACTGACGAGCTGCGTGGTGGCCAAATGGTGCACCATCGGCGACCATGCGGTGATCAGCGACAATGTGTACATCTCGGACAAGTGTCTCATCGGCAAGGAGGCCCGCCTCGCCCCGAACATCAAACTGTGGCCGGAGAAGGAAGTGGAGGACGGTGCGGTGCTGACCCGTTCCCTGGTGTGGGAGGACAAATGGCTGAAGGACCTCTTCACCGATGCGCGCATCACCGGTCTCTCCAACATCGAAATGAACCCGGAGTTCGGCGCGAAGATCGGCGCGGCATTCGGGGGACTCGTCGGCAAAGGGAAGACCATCCTGATGAGCCGCGATTCGGATAACGTCTCGCGGATGATGGGCCGCGCCATCATGTGCGGACTGATGTCCGCCGGTGTGGATGCCGGTGATCTGCGGGCGGTCTCCATCCCCATCCTCCGCCAGGAGCTGCGCGCCGGGAAGCATGCCGGCGGCATCCATGTGCGCAAATCGCCGTTCGACAAGAACCTGACCGACATCATCTTCTTCGATCACAAAGGGAAGGACCTCCCGACCAGCAAGACGAAATCGCTGGAGCGGCTCTTCTTCGGGGAGGATTTCCCGCGTGCCAAACAGGACGATGTCGGCGGTGTCAGTTTCCCGGAACGGGCCCAGGAGAGCTACATCCAGAACTTCCTCTCCACGCTGAATGTGGAAGCGATCACCCAGTCCAAGTTCAAACTGGTCGTCGATTACTCCAGCGGTATCGCCTCCTCCATCTTCCCGAACATCATCGGCTCCTTCAATGCACAGGTGCTCTCGCAGAACGCCTATCTGGATGCGAAGAAGATCACGCGCACGCAGGAGGAGGTCGATCAGAACGTTGCCCAGCTCTCCCACATCGTCACCTCACTCGGTTATGATGTCGGCTTCATCCTGGATGCCGGCGCGGAACGCTGCCTGGTGGTGGACGAGAACGGGAAGTTCATCGAAACGGACCGGCTGCTCACGCTCGTGACGCACCTCTTCCTGACCGTCTACCCAGAAGTGAAGAAGATCGCCGTACCGATCACCGCCTCGGCGGAGATCGACCTGATCGCCCAGCACATGGGAGTGGAAGTGCTGAAGACGCGGGACAGTCACCTCTCCCTGATGGAAGCGGCGACGAAGGACGATGTGAAGTTCGTCGGCGGCACCAAAGGGGGATTCATCTTCACCGACTTCCTCTTCGCCAGCGACGGCATGTACTCCGTTGCGAAGATCCTCGAGATGCTCGCGCTCGCCGGCACACGGTTCGGTCAGCTGGATAAACAGGTGCCGCGCCTGCACATGCAGAAGAAGTCGGTCCATGTCCCGTGGGACAAGAAGGGCCGCGTGATGCGGTACCTGATGAAGGACACCGACCATCAGCCGCACCGCATCCTGCTGGACGGCGTGAAGCTCATCCTCGATCAGAAAGCCTCCACCTCCGTGCTCATGTGGCCGGACCGGGCATACCCCACCTTCCACGTCCATGCCGAATCGGCGGACCATGAACTGGCGGAGATCCTCGTGTCGCAGTACGAGGAGAAGATCGTGGAATGGCGTGACACGCGGGATTGATTAAATGTTTCCATTTCGCAGGTGAAAATCGTATATTGAGGTCACTGTTCCACTCGGTGTCCGTCAGAACGTTGGGAGAACTCCAGATCATGAAGATCAGCGATATTTTAGACGAATCAGTCGTACGGGTCAAGCTCAAAGGGAAATCGAAGGACGAGATCATCAACGAGATGATCGCCATCGTCAATCATTCCAACAAGATCACGGACATTGAGAAGGTCCGCGAGGCGATCTTCGAACGCGAGAAGATCATGTCCACCGGCGTCGGGAACGGGTTCGCCATCCCGCACGGCAAGTGCGATGCGGTGCTGGATATCGTTGCCGCCTTCGCCATCACGGAAGAGGCGATCGATTACGAATCGCTCGATGAACAGCCGGTCCACCTCATCTTCCTGCTCATCGGCAAGGACAGCATGGTCGGTCCGCACATCAAACTGCTCAGCCGCATCTCCCGTCTGATGAACAAAGAGGATTTCCGCAAGAAGCTGCTCGATGCCCACACCCCCAAGGAGGTCATCGACATCTTCCGGAGCGAGGAAGCTCAGTATTTCGACAATTAACCGGGCGTTCACGGTCCCCCGCTCCGCCGTGCGCCCTCCGGCAACTTCCGCCATCCATTCAACGCAGACCCTGTGACTTACCGTTCGATCAAAGGCACGAAGGACATCCTTCCGTCCGAAACGCCCCTGTGGCAGTTCGCGGAACAGACCATCCGCGACGTCTTCCGTCAGTTCAACTATAAAGAGATCCGCACCCCGGTCTTCGAGACCACCTCCCTCTTCGCCCGCAGCATCGGCGAACTGACCGACATCGTCGGCAAGGAGATGTACACGTTCCAGGACCGGAGCGGGGACAGCATCACCCTCCGTCCGGAAGGGACCGCCTCGGCCCTCCGCGCGTACATCCAGAACAATCTCGGCGAATCACTCCCGCTCACCAAGGTCTATTACATCGGACCGATGTTCCGTCAGGAACGTCCGCAGGCAGGACGCCTCCGTCAGTTCCACCAGTTCGGCGCCGAAGCGATCGGCTCCCCCACGGCCGAGACCGATGTGGAGATCATCGCAATGACGCTCGAGATCTACAAACGTCTCGGCATCACCAGCTACACACTGCAGATCAACTCCGTCGGGGACGAGGAATGCCGGCCGCGGTACAAGGAGGTGCTCCGCACCGAACTGCTGAAGATCGCTGACAAGCTCTCCGCCGAAAGCCAGAAACGGATCTCTCAGAACCCGATGCGGGTGCTCGATTCGAAGGATGAGAACGACAAGGCGCTCACCGCCGGCATGCCGCTCATCACCGAATACCTGAACGATGAGTGTAAGGCGCATTTCGAGCGGGTAAAAGGGCTGCTGACCGCGTACGGGATCCCGTTCACGGTGAACGGACGCCTGGTGCGCGGGCTGGACTACTATACCAAGACCGCGTTCGAGATCACTAGCACCGAACTCGGCTCCCAGGATGCACTCGCCGGCGGAGGCCGGTACGACCTGCTGGTGAAGGAACTCGGCGGGAAACAGACCCCCGGCGTCGGATTCGCTGCCGGTATGGAACGCCTGATGATGATCCTGGAAAAGAAGGGCTTTCAGCCCCCGGCCCAGCGGCCGGCGGTGTTCCTCGCCGCTGCGGACGAACAGTCCCGGGACTGGGTCTTGAAGACCACTATGGAACTGCGCTCAAGCGGGATCGCTGCGGAATGTGACCTGTTATCGCGCAGTTTGAAGTCCCAGATGAAGGAAGCGGACCGCCAGCAGGCCCAATTCGCCCTGGTGGTCGGTGCGATGGAACTTGAGACCGGTACCGCGGTGTTGAAGAATCTAACGGACCATTCCCAGCAGCAGATTCCGCTCGGGACGGTCGCGCAATTCTTCACTCGTTGATCGGCAGGCGTTGCACAGCGCCGGCCGGAAGGGATTTTCCATGGCGCAGACGAAACAACCGATCGAGTACCGCTTGCTGGTGCAGCCGACCTATGATGAGACGCTGAAGAAGGCAGGGACGCTCTTCCTGCTGGAGACCTCCAAGCAGTTCACCAACTTCAGTTACGCGATCGACGTGAAGGATGATGTGGAAGGGAACAATGTCGTCTGGACGCTGCACGGACTCCGTGCCCCCTCCATGAACATGCCCTCCACCGGCGCCGCCCAGTTCCGCAAGGTGTACTTCGGGCTCCCCAAATCGGTCAGTTTCACGCTCGTGAAGAAAGGGAAGAACAAGGCGGTCACGGACCTGAAGTTCGCCCGCTCCGCCTACACCTCCGGCCGCTCCGTGAGCGCCTTCCTGAAGATCTATACGGATGAACGGTCGTTCGAAGAGAACCGGGCGGGCGATGTGGTGATCGCGGAACTGAAGCCGGATCTCCACCGCGAACCGCCGAAGAAGAAGCAACCACCTCAGACAAAGCGCAGGACATAATGTTCCCAGTCATCGGCACCTTTGGCGGACTCACCATCTACAGTTTCGGGTTGATGATGGGTCTCTCCTTCCTTCTCGGCAACGCTCTCCTCACACGGGAATTCAAACGCAAGAAGCTCCATCCGGACCTCGCGTCCAACATCACGCTCATCGCTCTGGTCGCCGGCGTCTCCGGTTCCAAGCTGCTCTATCTGCTCGAGAACTGGAGCATGTTCGTCCGTGATCCGATCGGAATGACCTTCTCGCCGGGCGGACTCACCTTCTACGGCGGCTTCATCCTCGCGATGTTCTCCGTCTATCTTTACGCCCGCTCCAAGAAGATCCCGTTCATCCGCATCGCCGATGCCGCTGCCCCGGCACTGATGATCGCGTACGGCGTGGCACGCATCGGCTGCCATCTGGCCGGGGACGGCGACTACGGCTTTCCCACCACATTGCCGTGGGGGACCGACTACTCGAATGGTACATATCCTCCTTCCGCTGCCTTCAGGAATTTCCCGGAGGTGACCTCGCTCTATCCGGGCGGCGTCGTGCCGGATAATACGCTCTGTCACCCCACGCCGGTCTATGAGACGATCATCTGCTCCATCTTCTTCCTGTACCTCTGGCGGAAACGCGAGTCCTGGACGATGGAAGGCCAGATGTTCTACACCTACCTCGTCTTGGCCGGAGTGGAACGGTTCTCGGTGGAGTTCTTCCGCCTGAATCCTCGCCTGCTGCTGGGACTGAGTGAAGCGCAGGTGATCGCTCTGATCCTGATCCTGATCGGCGCGGTGGGACTGAATTCGCTGCAGCGGCTCAAACAACAGCAGAGCTGATATGAACATCATCTCCGGCCGGAAGCCGGTCCTGGAAGCGCTCAAGGCGAACACACCGATTGACAAACTGCTCATCGCGCAGAACTCCCACGGCGAAGCGGTGGACGAGATCCTGCGTCTGGCCCGCCAGAAGAACATCCCGTTCAAATTCTCCCCCGGCGACCAGGTGGCGAAGACGGCGCAGAGCGCCAACACCCAGGGCGTCGTAGCGTTCGTCGGCACGAAGGAATTCTCCGACATCTCCCATCTGTTCGACATTGCGAAGGCAAAGAACGAACAGCCGTTCTTCCTGATCTTCGACGAGATCGAGGATGTGCACAACCTCGGCGCACTCATCCGCACGGCGGTCTGTTCCGGCGCCCACGGCGGCATCATCCCCAAGCATCACAACGCGCCGGTCAACGATACGGTCGTGAAGACCTCCGCCGGAGCCAGTCTGCAGTTCCCGATGGCGCGCGTGACGAACATCGCCCAGACCATCGAAGAGTTGAAGGAACAGGGAGTGTGGATCGTCGGGACGGAGATGACCGCACCGAAGAATTTCACCCAGGTGGATTACACCGTGCCGGTCGCGCTCGTGATCGGCAATGAAGGGAAAGGGATGCGGCGGCTGGTGAAGGACAAGTGCGACTTCCTGGTGAACATCCCGATGAAGGGCGGCTTCGAATCGCTCAATGCGTCCGTCGCCGGCGCCATCGTCATGTATGAAGTACTGAGGAAACGCTCCAAATTCTGACCGGTCCCGCACTTGCGGGCGGTCACGCCCCGTCCGTATCCCCAATTTTCCAGTAGCGCAGCGCTGCAATTTTCGGCATATTCCTCCCACACGCACGCAGCATGATCAGCCACCACCGACATACCGGCAAGAAACGGTACACCTGGATCGACGTGATGAATCCCACCGCCGAGGAACTGCTCACGGTGGCGGAGGAGCACGGACTGCACAGCAATTCCGTGCAGGACAGCCTGCAGCCGGAACATCTGCCGAAGTTCGAATGGATCGATTCGACCGCCTTCATCATCGCCCGGGTCTACGACCATCAATCCACCCGCGATGCGGACACCATCCAGGATATCAGCAACAAGGTCGCCATCTTCGTCGGGAAGGATTTCCTCATCACCATCCACCGCGGCGAGCAGCCGATGCTCGATGCCATCCGCAGCAAGTACTTCGACCACGGACAATGCGCCGGTCCGAACGACCTGCTCATCCGCATCCTGTACTACGTCCTGCAGTCGTACATCGCCCCGTCCCAGTCGCTGGAAGCGGAGATGGACCAGCTGGAGACACAGATCGTCCTGAAACATCAGACCCATGCCGTGCTGCGCCGTCTGTACTACCTGAAACGGAAGGCTGCTGTCTGTCTCCGCATCCTCCGTCTGACGAAACCGGTCATCGACGAACTCCACCGCAGCACGAGCGCGGCGGTCCATCAGGACCTGCGGGAGTTCTTCCTGAGTCTGGAGACCTCGTACGACCAGACCATCGAGAATGCCAATAACCTGCTCAACCTCTATATCTCGCTCTCGTCACAGCGGACGAACGAAGTGGTCCGCGTGCTGACGCTCTTCTCGGTCTTCTTCATGCCGCTCACGTTCATTGTGGGGATCTACGGGATGAACTTCGATGTGATGCCGGAGCTGCGGCATCCGTACGGGTATCCGCTGGTGCTGTTGTTCATGGCGGGACTGACACTGGGGATCTACGGGTGGTTCAAGAGGAAGCACTGGCTCTGAGCAGTATATCCATTCCGCTGATGCAATGTGCTATCTCTCAACGCTGTTGAAATGACTGAATGATTCTCACTCATGAACGGGAGCGACAATGATCAGAACCAGATCGAATGGTGCCGTCTTCATGCTCAGCATACTGAGCATCCTTTTCTCGTCATGCATGCATTCCATCATGATGGGAGGACATTCCGGACACGATGAAGGACAAGCGGTCTCCATCATCAAGGAGACCAGCACCAACGGTCACACATTGTCCGTTACCGTTCCTGCCATGACCGTGCAGAAGGAGGCGCTGATCCTGATCGCTCTCCGCTCGGTCTCCACACTTCCGGACAGTGCGATGGTCCATGTGATGATCACAGCATCCGACGCGGACCATCCGTCGTCACACGAGGACCATAACGGGATGGTCAATGCACAGGAATTCCAGCCGGTCCATCAGAATGTGGCGATCCGGAATGGGTCAGGGACATTCCCCTATACGCCGACAGCGGCCGGCCGGTTCACTCTCACCGCATCATCAACGATCGACTCCGTCGCTCTCCGTTCGGAGATCAACGTGACCGTCTCGGCAACGAAAGGACGAGGGATGATGGGGATGGGGTCGGGATGGGATTATCCGATCATCGGTGGGATCCTGATGGGCACGATGATGATCTTACGATGGGTGATCTAGATACGGATCCGAGCGACATCCTCTGACTGACCTACGGCCAGAGGATGTCGCTCGGCAGCGATCCCGGGTCGGACTGCAATGTCTTGCCGAACGCTCTCCCTTTCGCATTCGCCGCCTTGTCCCGGCCGTCCGTCCTCCCTCCCAGCACGAACCGTTCCTCCCACTCCTCCACCAGATCACCGATGAACTCAGCAAACACCGAGGAATTGGAGACATAGGCGAGGTAGGCCGAACCGAAGAAGTGCTGCAGCTTATCCTTGTCCACCGCTTTCCCTCTGTCCGTCAGCACCCGTTTGGGCAGATGCGTCCTGCGCACTTTGAAGAGCGAATCATCCTCCGTTGTCAGCGGCAAGTAGACCGTTCCGAGCAGCGGCACCTTCACACCGATCCTCCGGTGGTCCATCACAGCGAAGGTCGCCGTGAGCAGCGCCGCACCGATGTCCCCGTCCGACAGCAGCATCGCCCGTTCGAAGATCGCATCGACGGCCAGCGTATCGTCCGTCATCTTGCGCTGCAGATAGAACCGCTCGTCGCGGATGTAGCGTTTCAGCAGGATGGAATTCCGGAACGGTGTGGGAAGGAACCGGGCGGCATCGGTGATCGCCGGCGGACCGGCATCGAAATACCAGGGTTCCGAGAGCCAGAAGGTATCCGACTGCGCCTCAACGGCGGCAGGGAACACCAGCAGGAACAGGATGAGCGAACGGCGGGACACCGGTCACACCTGCAGGACGCCGGTGCGGAGTTCCGGGATGTGGGGATTGCAGTTCGCCATGGCGATACCGCGGGCCAGCACGGTGCGTGTGGCGAGCGGATCGATGATGCCGTCGATCCAGAGCCGGGCAGCGGCGTACGTGGGATCGAGCTCGCTGTCGTACCGTGCCTGGATCTCATTCAGCAGTTGCTGCTGTTGTTCGGGGGAGATGTGCGCTCCTCCCTTCTCCATCGCCTGCACTTTGATCGCCAGCAGCGTCTCACTCGCCTGCTTCCCGCCCATCACCGCGATCTGTGCAGACGGCCAGCCAACGATCAGACGCGGGTCGTACGCCTTCCCGCACATCGCATAATTTCCGGCGCCGTAGCTGTTGCCGGTGATGACGGTGAACTTCGGCACGACGGAATTGGCGACCGCATTGACCATCTTCGCACCGTCCTTGATGATGCCGCCGTGTTCGCTCCGTGTGCCGACCATGAATCCGGTCACATCCTGCAGGAACACGAGCGGGATCCGTTTCTGGTTGCAGTTCAGGATGAACCGCGCCGCTTTGTCCGCGCTGTCCGAATAGATCACCCCGCCGACCTGCATCTCCCCCTTGGACGTTCGAGTGACCCCGCGCTGATTCGCAACGATACCGACCGCCCAGCCGCCGATCCGGGCATATCCGCAGATGATGGTCTTGCCGTATCCAGCTTTGTATTCGTCCAATTCGCTCCCGTCGATGAGCCGCGCCAGCAGCTGGTAGGTATCGTACGGTTTCGTCCGTTCTGCCGGAAGGATGCCGTAGAGTTCCTTCGGATCGAACGCAGGCGGGACGGGGCGTTCGAAGTTGAATCCTGCCGTAGGCGGCATCCCGAGTTTCCCGATGATGCTGCGGATCTTTTTGAGTGCAGCGGCATCGTCCGCCATCCGGTGGTCGGTCACGCCGCTGATCTCGCAGTGCACGAAGGCGCCGCCGAGCGATTCGTTGTCCGTCTCCTCGCCGATCGCCGCTTTCACCAGATGCGAACCGGCCAGGAAGACGCTCCCGGTCCCGTCCACGATCATCGCTTCATCGCTCATGATCGGCAGGTACGCGCCGCCCGCTACGCAGGGACCCATGATCGCCGCGATCTGTGTGATGCCCATGGCGGACATCACGGCATTGTTCCGGAAGATGCGGCCGAAGTGCTCCTTGTCCGGGAAGATCTCGGACTGCATCGGCAGGAAAACGCCGGCGGAATCGACCAGATAGACGATCGGAAGCCGGTTCTCGATGGCGATCTCCTGCGCGCGGAGGTTCTTCTTGGCGGTGAGCGGGAACCAGGCCCCGGCCTTCACGGTGGCGTCGTTCGCAACGATCACCGTATCCCTGCCGGCGATCGTTCCGATACCGAGAACGGTCCCGGCGGACGGTGCCCCGCCATATTCCTCATACATACCGTACGCCGTGAAGAGACCGATCTCCAGGAAGCGGCTTTTCGGGTCGATGAGCCGCTCGATCCGTTCGCGCGCGGTCATCTTCCCCTTCTTGCGGTGCTTCGCGGCAGCATCAGCGCCGCCGCCGAGCATCACATTGCGGGCCTTCGTCTCCAGTGCCTGGAGCGCCGCGCGGTGGAACGCCTCATTGCGCTTGTATGTCTCGTCCTTGCGGACCTCGGAACCGATCATATCGTTGAATGCTGAGGAATTGATTCAATGATCCATTGACTCAATGGATCATTGACGGTTGGTGTTATAAAAGAATGTTTCGTGCGATCACGAGCTTTTGGATCTCGCTCGTCCCTTCACCGATGGTAAGCAGTTTCACGTCCCGGTAGAACTTCTCCACCGGATAGTCCTTGGTGAACCCATAGCCGCCGTGGATCTGTACCGCTTCGTTCGCCGCGCGGGTCGCTGCCTCGCTGGCGAAGAGTTTCGCCTGCGCGGAGGCGAGGTTCACGTCCGCACCCTTCATCCGGAGGAATGCCGCTTTCCGCGTCAGCAGCCGTGCCGCTTCGATCTCCATCGCCATGTCCGCCAGTTTGAACTGGATCCCCTGATTCTCCGCGATCGGACGGCCGAATTGCTGCCGCACCTTCGCATACGCGATGCTCGCCTCCAATGCTCCCTGCGCCAGACCGACCGCCAGCGCTGCGATACCGATCCGTCCGCCGTCCAGCACCTGCAACGCCTGTTTGAATCCCTCCCCCTCGTTCCCGATGAGGTTCCCGGCCGGTATCCGCACATCCTCCAGGATGAGCGTCGCCGTCTCACTGCAGCGCATGCCGAGCTTGTTCTCCTTCTTCCCTGCGGAGAATCCGGGCGTTCCCTTCTCCACAATGAAGGCGGAGATCGACTTGTTCTTCGTCCGGTCGGTCACCGCAAGGATGACGAACGTCTCTCCGGTGATGCCGTGCGTGATGAAATTCTTCGTGCCGTTCAGCACCCACTGGTCCCCCTCTTTCACCGCCGTCGTCCGCATCCCTCCCGCATCGCTTCCGGAGAATGCCTCGGTCAGTCCCCATCCGCCGATCCTCCGTCCGCTGCAGAGATCCGGCAGATATTTCCGCTTGAGTTCCTCGGAGGCGAAACTGTTGATGTGGCTGATGCAGAGTCCGTTATGCGCGCAGAGCCCGAGGGCAACGGAAGGATCGACCCGTGCGATCTCCTCCACGATCACACTGAAATCGGCAACAGTGAGTCCGGCGCCGCCATACTCCTCCGGGAAGTACGCACCGAGGAAGCCGAGTCCGGCCATCTTTGCGAAGAGCGATCGGGGGAATTCCTGCGATTCATCGAAATGCATCACCGAAGGACGGATCTCCTTCTCGGCGAAATCCCGGGCCATGCCCTGGACCATCAGCATCTGTTCGGTCGGGGAGAAATTGACTGCGGTGTCGGACATGCTGCTTCCTTCATATGTTCGATGAGGGTGCTGATGGAGCCGAACGCCGTACGGCGCTGCCGTGCCGGCTTCCGCACACCTTCCGGGACGACCGACTGTTTGTCATCGTGCCGGGAGGCGTGCTGAAAGAAAATAGAAAACGTTGGAGGGAAGTGCAAGCGAAGGGGGTCCGGGAGGCATCATTCGGACCGGTGGATGACCGTGCCGCCGAGGATGGTCATCACCGCACGAGTATCGGCGATCCTGACCGGGTCGATAATCAGGATATCATCGGACAGGACGACCATATCGGCGAGTTTCCCCGGTGTGATGCTCCCCTTTTCCTTTTCCTCGAATGCGGCGTATGCGTTGGTAATGGTATAGGCTTCGATCGCTTCCTTCACGGTGATCCGCTGTTCCGGGTACCAGCCGCCGGGATTGGCGCCATCGATGGTGCGGCGGGTGACGGCGGCATAGATACCGAGCAGCGGATCGAGCGGAGCAACGGTCCAATCGGAGCCGAAACTGAGCTTCACACCGGCATCCAGGAAGGAGCGGAAGGGATAGGTGGTGCGGCACCGCACATCGCCGATCCGGTTCACCGCCCAGCGTCCGTCATCGATGGCATGGTACGGCTGCACGGCGGCGATCACGCCGAGCGAGGCGAACCGGGAAAAGTCCTTGGGATGGATATGCTGGGCATGCTCGATGCGGAACCGTCGGTCCCACTGCGGATTGCGGCGGACGATCCGTCCGAACATATCGAGCAGCAGACTGTTCGCACTGTCCCCGATGGCATGCACCCGCAGCTGCAGCCGTGCACTGTCCGCCGCGGTCATCCACCGTTCCAGCCTTCCGTCGGTGACCACATCCATCGGCAATCCGTACGTATCCTCATTGAGGAACTTCTCGAAGAAGAGCGCCGTGGAGGAGCCGAGGGACCCGTCGACGAATGCTTTCAGTGCGCCAAGTCCGATCTTCTCCGTGCCGAACGGGACCTGGATCCCGGCGGCGGAGAGCGAGCGCCAGTTGGAGATGAAGCCGACACAGTTTATCCGTGCCGTCAGTTCCCCGCGCCGTTCCAGCTCCCGGTACGTTTTGATATCCCTGTCGCCATTGGAGTACGCCATGTCCTGGATGGAGGTGATGCCGAACTTCCGAGCTTCGGCGAGTGCCAGACGCGCTGCACCAAGCATCTCCTCATCGGACGGCGGCGGGATGACCGCATAGACCGGCGACATCGCTTCATCCTTCAGCAGTCCGGTCGGTTCGCCCGTCACCGGATCGCGTACGATCGTACCGCCGGCAGGGTCGGGAGTGGTGCGGGTGATGCCGGCGAGCGCCAGTGCGGCACTGTTCGCCAGCGCCATGTGTCCGTCATACCGGTTCACCAGGACCGGCGTCGCACCGGTGAGGGAATCGATCATCTCCTTCGTCGGCAGACGTCCGCTCTTCCAGAGGTCATGGTCCCAGTCCCCGCCGGTGATCCAGCGTCCGGGACGCTGCCGCGCCCGCTCGCCGATGATGCGGGCGAACGCTGCTTCATCCCCGGCGGTGCGCAGGTCGACGCTCTGCAGCTGGAATCCGCCGGTCATGAAATGGGTGTGATTATCGATGAATCCCGGCAGCACGCGGCGCTTCTTCAGATCGATGACGGACGTCCTCTTCCCTTTCCACGCAGCGATCTCCCGGGAGGAGCCGACCGCAGCGATCCGTCCGCCGATGACCGCCACTGCTTCCGCTTCGGGGCGCGCCGGATCGACGGTCCAGAACTTTCCGTTCGTGTAGATGATATCGGCATACTGCTGCGGGAACAGTACGGCGGGAAGAAGGAGGAGCAGGAACAGACGGGACATGCGGCCTCGTGCAGGTGTCCGGTGAGTGGATCGGATCAGTGTTCCCCTTTGATGCTGCGGGTCATCAGGTCCTCGGTCGCCTTGTGCGGGTCCTTACCGCTGAACATGATGTTGTGCACTTCGGAGAAGATCGCCATCTCGGTATGATGCTTGCGTGCGAGGTCCACGGCGGACTTGCACGTCGCGACCCCTTCCGCCACCATCACCATCTCGCCGAGGATGTCGTCGAGCTTGCGGCCGCGGCCGAGTTCCTCGCCGACGTGACGGTTACGGCTGTGCTTACTCATGCAGGTGACGATCAGGTCTCCCACGCCGGAGAGACCGGAAAAGGTACGGGGCAATGCGCCCATCTTGTCGCCGAGCCGGGTCATCTCCGCGATGCCGCGGGTGATGATGGCCGCTTTCGTATTGTCACCGAAGCCGGCACCGTCCACCACACCGGCGCCGATGGCGATGACGTTCTTGAGCGCGCCGCCGAGTTCCACGCCTCGGATATCGTCCGAGACGTAGACCCGGAAGTACGGCGTGTTGAACGATTGTGCGACGATCTTCGCGGTGCGTGCGCTGAAGGAGGAGGAGACAACGGCGGTCGGGATCTTCTTCACCACCTCTTCCGCATGGCTGGGACCGGAGAGGATGGCGATGTTCGATTTCTTCTCGTGTTCGAGGATGTCCAGCATTACTTCGGACATCGTCATGAGGGTGGAGTTCTCGATCCCTTTCGCAACGTTCACGATGATGGTGCGGGTCAAGTCGATGTGCGCGATGTCCTTCAGGATGTTCCGGAGGAACTGGGACGGGACCGCGGTGATGATCATGTCCTTCTTGGACGCCGCTTCTTCCACATCATGGGTGATCTTGAGGTGTTTCGGCAGGGTGACGCCGGGCAGGTAATCCTTGTTGGTGCGGGCTTCGCGCATCTCCTCGGTCTGATCGGCGCGGTAGCTCCAGAGTGTGACATCGCGGAAGTTCTCGCACAGGACGATGGCGAGTGTTGTTCCCCAGCTACCGGCCCCCAGGACTGAAATACGCATACGACGACCTACAACGTGGGTGAGTGGAATCGGTTCAGCGGGAGCCCTTGAAATGGGTCAGTTTGTTCTCCGTCCCCGCCATGAGCCGCTTGATGTTCTCCCGGTGAGTGTACGTAATGAGCAGGGAAACAGCAACAGCAAAATAGACGAGTGTGTGATAGCCGGGGATGTTGACCTGGAAGAGGTTCTCCCTGATGAAGAGGGTCACGGGGATCGCCATTGCGGCCAGGATGGAACCGAGGGAGACATACCGGGAGATCATGAAGACCGCCGCAAAGACGCCGAGCGCCACCGCGAACTCCACCGGCGCGAGTCCCAGCACCATCCCGGCACCGGTCGCGACCCCTTTACCGCCTTTGAATCCGGCGAAGAGGGTCCAGATATGGCCCAGCACGGAGGCGATACCGCAGATGATCTGCACAACGGTGAAATCCTGGAACGGAGTGTTGTTATTGAACGGGAGTGTGGCCGGATCCCAGAAGAACTGCGGCACATAGTACGTCGCGAAGACACCCTTGAAGAGATCGAAGAGGATGACGGCGAGGCCGATCTTCCAGCCGAGCATCCGCAGCACATTCGTCCCTCCGGCATTGCCGCTGCCGAACTTCCGTATGTCGCCGGCATCCGCCAGCCGTGTGGCGATGATGCTCGTCGGGATGGAACCGATGACGTAGCTGAGGATGATGACGATCGCGAGTGTTTCCATGGTCTCTTCCGTTGTGTCGAATTCAGGTGACTACGGGAAAATAAGGATTTTGCATGTTCAGAAGCAAGGAATTACCATCCCAGGACCGGACTACGGGATGAACCGCTTCGAGAGCAGTTCCGCCAGCAAGAGGTCGTCCGGTGTCGTGATCTTGATGTTCTCGTAACTCCCCTCCACGATGATCGGAAGGATGCCGATCTGCTCCGCCAGGAAGGAATCATCGGTAGCTGCGATATCATGTGTCGCGGCATGCGCATAGGCATCCATGATGATCCGCCGGCGGAAGGTCTGCGGCGTCTGCACGCTCCAGAGCGATGAACGGTTGAGCGTCCGCTCCACCCGGCCATCCGTGGATGCGAGTTTCATGGTATCCTTCGCCCGCACGGCAACGATGGAAGCGCCGAAGTGACGGGCGGTGTCGATGGACTGGGAGATCTCGCGGAGGTGGACGAACGGACGGACCGCATCGTGGACCAGCACGATCTCGGCATCGGCATGGAGATGCTCCAACGCCCGCGCGATGGAATCCTGCCGGCGGGCGCCCCCTTCCACCGGAGGGCGGAGTTTGGTCAGACCGTACTGCTCCCGGAATCCGTCGATGATGCCGAACGAGGAGGCTTGCGTCGCGACGATGATCTCGTCGATGTCCCCGCTCTGCTGGAAGCGTTCCAGCGTATGGACCAGGATCGGCTTGTCCTGCAGCAGCAGGAACTGTTTGCCGATGGTCGCCCCCATCCGCTCGCCGAACCCGGCGGCCGGTATGATCACACTCGTGAACACAGGCTTACGCCTTCTCCTTCTGCTTGCCGAAGTATTCGATGACGAAGTTGAACCGCGGGAAGAGTTTCGGCAGCCGGATGACGCTCAGGATCATCACGCCGATGGAGAGGCGGTCGATCCAGGACGAGGTCGGCCATCCGAGATGGATGGTGATCTTCTTGTGCGGCAGTTCGTAATCGAGTGCGTACAGGATCTCCGTGATCCCCTGATAGATGGACTGGCTCTGGCTGGCGAACCGGAAGTGGTTCTTCGCCACCTTCTCGGGGATCCCCTGCCGCGGATGGTAGAGACTGATGAACGCGGAGGAGGAATCGTCCACCTGCGGACCGTGTTCCTTGGGACGGCGGAAGTAGATATGGAGGTTCTCCGCTTCGGACTCGACCAGATGGAAGATCATGTTCAGCGGCTGGTCGGTCTGCTGGATCTCCTTGATCTCCGGCGCGCGCTTGCGGGCCACGCGGAGTCCGATCAGCAGGAAGACGGCCGTCACGCTGGACCACATGAGGGTTCCGTACGGCTTATTGTATCCCAGATAGAGGAAGCAGCTGATGAGGATCACGAAGATGATCAGGGTGCCGGTCCGGGAAGTGTTGTAAGCACGGCTGTCGCGGGTACCCATGGAGTACCGATAGATGAGCAGACACCCGATATTGATGGAGAAACTGGCGATGAGACCCAAGGCATACATCTGCGCCAGCATATTCTGGCTGCCGCCGGTGACATAGATGATGATCGTGTAGAACAGTCCGTTGGCGATGTGGATGCGGTACAGCGATTGCCGTGCATTGGTCTTGATGATCCAGTGGAATCCGTACCGGTGCGCCACCCGCTCCATCAGTTCACTGGAGGCGATGTAGGCCGTATTGACCGCCATCATCAGCAGGATGCTGGCAAGGATGCCGACGATGTACCCGAACGGGATCCCGCCCACCATCGTGGCGAATTGGATGATCAGGTCGGTCTCATGTTCCAGGATGTTGATATCCGACGAGAGCACGACCGCTGCCAGCACCGGGGTGAAGATACCGGTCGTCACCGCCAGGAAGAAGTAGGCTTTGCTGACCTCCTTCCACGATTTCACGAGACTGGCGGTCTGCACCACCGATTCGATGCCGGAATAGGCGAGGATACAGCTCGAGATACCGATGACGATGAAGAAGAACGTATTGAAGAAACTGCCGTAATCCATCCCGATCGCAACGTTCGTGAAGCTCTCCCCGATCACCTGCCAGTTATGCGGCTTCAGATTCAGGAATCCGGCCGAGAGCAGGTTCACAAGGATGAAGGACGCCACGATGAAGATGATGAAGGTGAACTTTGCATTCTCCTTGATGCCGATGATGTTCATCCCGGCAACGAACCAGATGATACCGGCCTGCAGCAGGAACTTCCCGGTATCGGACATCTGATAGAACGACATCCCGTTCTCCACCGCACTCACCGTAGAGATGCTCGCCGTCAGTACATAGGTGACGATGATCGAAGCGACCGCCACGAAGGAGACGGAGGGGCCGAGCACCAGGTAGGAGAAGGAATAGACCCCGCCTCCTTTGATGCCGCGAAACTCGAGGATCTCGGCGATCTCCACCATCCGGGAGGAGATGATACGGATGAAGACCGATGTGATGATGATGAAGGCGATCGCATTCGTGCCGATCACCCGGAACGCCTCGCTCGGGGCATAGAAGATGGAGGTCAGTTCATCCATCAGCGTGATGATGGCCACCGAGAGCCAGGTGAGCCACCACTTCCCCTGCGAGAAGTAGGACAACAGGTCCTTACGCGTGAGCAGATAGGCGAAACCGGCCAGCAGTACCAGGTTCACGACCAGGAGCGAGAAGAACGATGGGGTCAGGAATTGTTCCATGGTCGTGGTTACAGGATGAGCATCGCGTCACCGTAACTGTAGAAGCGGTAACCCTTCTTGATGGCGTGCTTGTAGGCGCGCATCGTCAGTTCATGTCCGGCGAACGCGGCCACCAGCATCAGCAGCGTCGATTCGGGCATATGGAAGTTGGTGATCAGCCGGTCCGCGATCTTGAAATCGTACGGCGGAAAGATGAACTTATCGGTCCACCCGCGCAGCGGTTTCAGATGACCGTCCGTGGTAACGCTCGATTCCACCGCCCGCATGGCGCTCGTGCCGACCACACAGACCTTCTTCCGTCCGTCGATCGATTTGTTGACGAGCTTCACCGTCGGTTCATCCACCTGGAAGAACTCCGAATCCATCTTGTGCTTCGTCAGGTCCTCCACCTCCACCGCACGGAACGTACCGAGCCCGATGTGGAGCGTGACCGGGGCGAAACTGACACCGCGTTTCTCCATCTTGCGCTGCAGTGCCTTAGTGAAGTGCAGACCGGCGGTCGGCGCTGCCACTGCTCCCACCTTCTCGGCGAAGATGGTCTGGTACGCTTCCTTGTCCTTCGGCGTCGGCTCGCGTTTGATGTACTGCGGCAGCGGCGTCAGACCGATCTTGTCGATCACTTTGAAGAAATCGCCGGAGTAGTTGAACCGGACCGTCCGTCCGCGGGAGGTGGTATTGTCGATCACCTCGCACCAGAGGTTGCCGTTGTCGAAGTAGATCTTGTTGCCGATGCGGACCTTCCGGGCCGGGTCGACGATCACATCCCAGATATTGTCCTCCACGTTCAGCTGGCGCAGCAGGAAGACCTCGATCTTGGCGTTGGTCTTCTCCTTCTTGCCGATCAGGCGTGCCTGGAAGACCTTGGTCTGGTTCACCACGATCGTATCGCCCTTCTCGAAATACTCCGCCACATCGTAGAAATGCCGGTCCTCGATCGTCCCTTCCTTCCGGTTGATCACCATCAGCCGTGCGTGGTCCCGCGGATTCGCCGGGTGTTTGGCGATCAGGTTCCGGGGGACCGGGTATTTGTAATCGGAAAGTTTCATGGTGCACTGTTCCTTTCGGGCATGGAGCCCTTTGTTGTACATGTCGCGCCGCGTTCCGCCATGGCGGCCGCCGGTCGCGGTATTATGCCGTTACATCGTTCGTGCGGACCGCGGTGAAGAACGCTTCCGCGATCCGTGCCGCGAACGGGTTCTCCCGGTCCGTCATCCGTTCCGGGTGCCATTGCACCAACAGCAGGAACGGTCGTCCGTCGTTCTGTTTCCACTCCATCGCCTCCGCCACCATATCGTCCGAGTATGCCGAGACCTCAAGCACCGGAGCCGGCTCGCGCACCGCCTGATGATGGTACGAGTTCACGTCGCCGATCGGAACGCCGGTGCACGTCTGCAGCAGCGTCCCCTCATTGACGGCGATCCGGTGACGCAGTTCCGGGGCACCGCGGAGCGCCGTATGTGCTTCATAACCGGCCGTCGGCAGGTCCGCAATGAGCGTCCCGCCGAAGAAGACATTCGCGACCTGCAGTCCCCGGCAGATGCCGAGCACCGGCAGCCGCAATTGCTGCGAGGATGCGAGGAGCGCGAACTCCAGATCATCCCGCTTCCGGTCGATGGCTTCCACTTTCTCGACTGGCTCTGCTTTCGAGAGCAGCGGATCGACATCCTCGCCGCCGGTCAGCACAAGTCCGTCGAATCCCTCCAGCGATGTGACGCTGCCGGAATGACCCACCGTGACCAGTTCCGCTTCCGGCTGATACTGCTGCAGCCAGCCGAGATAGAGCGGCTGCTTCTTCGGATTCCCGCAATCGGTCACGGCGATCTTCATCGTCCTGCACTCTTCCTGATGAACGCACTCCAGGCGTCCTGCTGGTGGAACCGCACCTCCATCATCACCGCGGAGGCCGGCACGGTCGAAAAGCGGCTGAGGAACGGCTGCAGCCGAACCGCATCCTTCTCCGTTGTCAGCAGCAGGTCCGCCGATGAGGAACGGTAAGAGGCAAGGATACGATCGATGTCGCTTCCGGTGAACCGGTGATGGTCCGGGAACTCGATCAGTTCCTGGACCGTCACTCCGCATTCGGTCAACGTCCGGCGGAAACTCTCCGGCACTGCGATACCGCAGACGGCGACAGCACTGTGTCCCTTCAGTATCTCCAGCGACTGACGTGCACCGCCGGAGAGATTCCGCAATCCGGTCGGCACGAATCCAGCCGAGAAACGTTCACTGACAATACTGAGCGACGGATGCTGAAGCACGGCATCCGCAGCAGCGGCATCCGGTGCTTTCGTCGCGACCATGGCGGACGCTCTCTCAAGTGCGCTCACCGGCTCACGGAGGTATCCTGCCGGGAGTAATGGTGTTGTATACGGCGGCTGGTGGACATCCACCAGCACGATATCCGTTGTCCGGTACATGGCACGATGCTGGAATCCGTCGTCCAGCACGATCACATCGGCGCGGAACCGGTCGATCGCCGTCCGTGCACCGCGCACACGCTGTTCATCACAGATCACGATCGCATGACCGGTCAGACCGGCCAGGAGCAGCGGTTCATCACCGGCCTCTGCGGCGTCCGCCAGGATCTTCTTCCCGTCGCAGACCACTACCGTTCCGCGGGTGGTCCGTCCGTAGCCGCGGCTGATCACGGCAGGACGCATCCCTGCATCGCGCAGGATGCGGACCGTTTCAGCGACGACCGGCGTCTTGCCCGTACCGCCGGCGGTGATGTTGCCGACGGAGATGACCGGTACACCGACATCGGTCGAGGCAAGAAGCCCTATGTCATAGAACAGATTCCTGGTCCGGACAGCCAGACCATAGACCCAACTCAACGGCAACAGCGCACGATGCGGTCTCATGCAGCACTCCTGCTCTCCAGCACATGCTCCGCTTCCTTCGTCAGCACCTGCATCCTCCGCTGCATCTCCCGTTTGAAGACATCCAGCGGTTCGCCGGTCAGATCCTTCGGGACCATGATCGCTTCGCTGTAGACGACCACAACCCGTGAGAACGGCATCGGCACTTCAAACCGGTCCCAGCTCCGCAGATGCCGCTTCGATTCCATCGCGATGCCGGTCAGGATGAGCGGCACGCCGGCGACCTGCGCTGCACGGACTGCGCCCATCTTCATCTCCTGCCGCGGTCCGCGGGGACCGTCCGGCGTGATGGCGAGCGAACTGCCGGACTTCAATGCACCGATCATCAGCTGCATCGCTTCTTTCCCGCCGATATGACTCGAACCGCGCACCATCGTCATTCCCCACCGTTCCAGCACCGTGGACAGGTATTCACCATCCTTGCTTTGACTGACCAATGCCGACACCCGTTGTCCGGGAAGGGGACGATGCACGAACCAGCCGACGAACATCGAACCGTGCCAGAACGCCCCGACGTAATTCCCTCCCCGGTCCAGGATATCATCCAGTGCATCGCTGCGCAGATGAACGATCCTGAGGGATTTTGCCCAGAGGAGCGCAATGCGCCAGAGGAACAGACGGAGGGCGATCGGAAGCAGTATCTGTTTCATACTGTCAGGACCGCCTCTGCCACATGCGCTGCTGCGCCATGACCGCCCAGCCGTTCCTTCACGTCCGCCAGTTCCTTCTTCATGGACGCATACCGTTCCGGGTCGTCGATGATGTTCCGTGCAGCAGCGACGAGTTTCTCTACGGTCGCATCGCCCTGGATCATCTCCGGCACCACCGTCCTGCCGGCCACGATGTTCACCAGGGAGATATGATCGATCTTCACAACGAACTTCGCGATGCGGTACGTGAGCGCCGAGGTCCGGTACACCACCACCATCGGCGTGCCGACGCACGCGGTCTCCAGCGTTGCCGTGCCGGAGGTGACGAACGCGAACTCCGCGTACGTCATCACCTCATGTGTGGCATGCTGCACGAAGACCGCATCGATCCCCGGCGGCAGATGCCGGTGGTACAATTCGAGCGGAAGGTTCGGCGCCACCGCCACCACGATCCGTTTCGTACTTCCGGCGAGTACCGCTGCGGCGCGCACCATCACAGAGAAGAGGTTCTCGATCTCCTGCGTGCGGCTTCCGGGGATCACCGCGATGAACGGCGCCGCTGCATCGATGCCGAACCGCTTCAGGAACCCCGCCCTCGGCATCACATCCTGCATCTCCTCCACGATCGGATGACCGACGAACTGCACCGGTACCCCTTCCTTCTCATAGATCGGTACTTCGAACGGGAAGACGACCAGCATCCGGTCGATGAGACCTTTCATCCTCTTCACACGGCCCTTCTTCCAGGCCCAGACCTGCGGACTGATATAATAGACGACCTTGATCCCGAACTTTTTCACCGTCCGGGCGAACCGGAGATTGAATCCCGGATAATCGATCAGCAGCACCACATCGGGTCGTTTCAGCTGGAGCAGCTGCTCGAGCGTCTTCTCCACGGAGCGGATGAGCGGTAGATGTTTCAGCACCTCCACGAATCCCATGAATGACATCTCGCGCACATGATACACCAGCTTCATCCCTTCCTTCTCCATCCGGTCCCCGCCGATACCGAACACCTCCGCCTGCGGAACGCGGCGTTTCAGTTCGCGCACCACTTCGGCCCCGTGCAGGTCACCCGACGCCTCGCCGGCGATCACCATGATCCGCTGTTTCATCTCAGCCGACGAAATAGCGGATGACCACCAGCAGCACGACCGCGGCGAATCCCTGCAGCGTGCGCATCTCGGACTGGATACCGCGGGAGAAATCCGGCTCGCGGTGGAACGCATGGTCACCCTGGTACCGTGTGAGACGCGGGAGGAACCGCGGGACGTTCTTCAGATATGTTTCATACTCCGGTCCGAACGCCGTCCGCAGGTGCTCTTCCTCGCGCGACACGATCAGATGGTACTGCAGCACGAACCAGACGAACACGGCGATGACCAGATACGGCACCAGGGCGTTGGACATCACCGCGATACCGAGGTACATCAGGATGTTGCCGACATAGAGCGGGTTCCGGACATGGCCGAACGGACCGTCCGTGATGAGATTGGTCGCCCCGACCACTCCGGTGGTGCGGGTCTCGCTGCCGCAGATCGACACGCCCCAGAAGCGGATCCCTTCGCCGAGCAGCGCGATCAGGAATCCGGCGATGAGCGTCGTCACCGTCGGTTCCGCATACGCCACCATCACCACAAGGAACGGCAGCGGCGTGTAGCTGCGGAGTTCGAAGATCTTCAGACGGATATCCATATCATTCTCCCATGACGACAGATTGACGCAGCAGTTCGGCGGTACGCCGTTTGCGCGGTTTCGACGACTCCACCATCGGGCGGAACACCTTCAGGACGTCGGAAAAATCATTGAAACGATGGAAGGTGATGTTCTCGGTCTCGCAGAACGCCACCAGTGCATCCTTGGCGAACACCACATCGGCATGCCGGACGGGACATCGGTCCGAGATACCGTCCCCGATGTACACGATCACCTCCTGCTCGGAGGAACGGGTGAGCAGATGGTTCCGCTTGCAGTTAGCGCACCGGCTGCACTCGCTGTTGGTGTACGGGAAGAACGGCTCCGGCGACGCTCCCTGCGGGAACTCCAGCCGGTTGCAGAAGCGCGGCAGATCCCCCAGCGATTCCCGTTCCAGCACCGGTGCGATGTACGCATCATACCCGTCGCTCAGTACCGTCACCGGGATGGTCCGGCTCCGGCAAAACTCGACGAACGGACGGAAGTGCGGATCGACCCGCTGCGTCAGCGCGAATTGTGTGAATTCCTCCCGCGTCAGCACCGGCATCGTCCGGAACCCTGTCCGCCAGCACTCGCGCGCATCGATCGCTCCGCTGCGGTATTCCGCGAAGCTGCGCATGCAGACATCGGCGTCGCCGAACCGGAGGAACATCGCATCGCCGATATCGTCGACGGCGATCGTGCCGTCGAAGTCGGTGAAGACAGTATAGGTCAGCGGCTGCGTCATGGTCCCGTGCAACGGTCAGTTCGTTGCCACCTTGTTCTCGTTGAAGCGGACGGAGACCAGTTTGGAGACACCCTGCTCCTCCATCGTCACGCCGTACATGGCGTTCGCCGCTTCCATCGTCCGCTTGTTATGCGTCACGATGATGAACTGCGTATTGTCGCTGAACTTGCGGATGATGCGCGCGAAACGGTCGATGTTCGAATCGTCCAGCGGCGCATCGACCTCGTCAAGGATACAGAACGGCGACGGCTTCACCAGGTAGATGGCGAACAGCAGTGCGATGGCGGTGAGCGTCTTCTCCCCTCCCGAGAGCAGGTCGATTGAGGTGGGACGCTTGCCGCGCGGCTTCGCCGTGATCTCGATGCGCGCCTCCAGCGGGTCCACACCCTCTTCCAGCCGCAGATCGCACTCGTCCCCTTCGTCGAACAGTCCTTTGAAGGTGGTGATGAAGTTCTCGCGGATCTTCTCGAAGGTGGTGAGGAACTCCTTCTGGGCGGTGTTGTTGATCTCCTCGATGGTCTGCAGGAGCGTCTTCTCGGACTCGATCAGGTCGTCCCGCTGCACCGTGATGAAGTCCATCCGCTCCTTCTCCGTCTTGTACTCGTCGAACGCCGCGAAGTTCACCGCGCCGAGCGACCGGATCTTGTCCTTCATCTCCCGGATCTCCTCGCGCGCCGCTTCGATATCGAACGGCGGTTCGGCCGGGAATTCCTTCACCTCCAGCGGATAATCGAATTCCTCCTTCGCGCGGGTGAGCAGGTTCTGCGTCCGCATCGTCAGCTCGCTGATCCGCATCTCCAGCTCGTGGCTGCGCGAGAGGGACGAGTCATGCAGGCGGCGGGCATCCTTCAGTTTCAGTTCGATCTCGTGGGACTGGGTCCGCTTCGCATTGAAATCGGTCTGCGCCACGCGCTTCCGCTCCACGATCTCCTTCAACTGCGTGTCCAGTTCCTCCAGCTCGCCGGCGTTGGTGAGCAGCGTCTCCTGCAGCCGGACGATCTCCCGGTTCGAGTTCTCGATATCGACATCCCGCTGCGCGAACGTGTTGCGGATGTTCTGCATGGTGGCGTTGATGTACTCCAGCTCGCGCGCGAAGTTCTTCTCCTCGTTCTCCAGCCGCATCATCTCCAGCTGTGCGTCCGTGGCGACCTTCGAGAATTCGTTCCACATCACTTCCATCGTCTCCAGCTCGCTGGCCGAAGCGCCGGACTGCTGGTCCGCCGCCGATTTCCGTTCCTCCAGTGCGGTGATGGAGGGCTGCAGGCCCTTCAGTTCATTCGCCAGCGCGTTTGCTTCCTCCTTCAGCCGGCTATTCTCAGCATCGTTGCGCTGCACGTTCTCCGCCATCCGCTTCTTCTCGTACTCGATCTGCGCGATGCGCATCTCCACAGAGGTCATCTGCTGCTCGATCTTCTTCGCCGCTTCCGTCCGGGACTTCACATCCACGGCGGAGAGCATCCGTTCCTTCTCCGCACTCTGTTTCCGCACCGCATCGCGCTGTTCTGCCAGCGCAGCGATCTCGCGTTCCAGTTCCTCGATCTGCGCCTTCTTCCCGAGCATGCCGCCGTCCTCGGCGCGGTTGCTGCCGCCGCGGAGGATGCCGGAGCCGGTGACGAGTTCGCCGTCCAGCGTGACGCATTTCAGGGAGAAGTACTTCCGCACCAGGTTCGCGGCGGTCTGCACATCCTCCACGATGATGGTACCGGCCAGCAGGAAGTCGCGCAGTCCGGCATACCGTGCATCGCACTGCACCGTATCGTTCGCCCAGGCGATCACGCCGCTCTCGATGATATCCAGCTTCGCATCGTCCGGCGTCTGCGGGATCGATTCGAGGCAGACGAACGTGGCGCGTCCCTTGTTGTTCTCCTTGAGCAGTTCCACGCCGCGGTGCGCATCGTCGATGGTGTTCACCACAATGTAGCCGGCCACATCCCCCAGCGCCGCTTCGATGGCGATGCGGTATTTCGCGTCGGACGAGAAGGCATCGGCCACGGTGGTCTGCAGCACATCCTTCCACTCGTCGTGGGCCATCAGGTACTTCGCCCCTTCGGAGAACCCTTCATGGCTCTCCACGAGCCCTTTCAGGAACTCGAGACGGGAGCGTTTCCGGTCTGCGGCGGAGCGGAGGTCGTATTCATTGTCGCGGAGGGATTCGATCTCCTCCTGCAGTGTCACTTTCTTCGCTTCCTCGTTCAGCGCTGCCAGCTCCGCCTCGGCGAACTGCTTCCGCAGTTCACGGTCCTGCGCGGTCAGCTCAGCCACGGTGGCGGAGTTCTTCGTGATCTCCTCGTTGTAGAGGGTGTTCTCCTCGCCGGAGTATTCCAGACGGCCGTTGATGTTCTCCAGCCGCGCTTTGATCCGTTCGTACTCGTTCCGTTTGGAGGAGATCTCGTGCAGCAGCGCGATCACCTCGTCCTGCTTCGCCTTCACATCCGACTTCTTCTTCTCCAGCTCTGCGGTGAAGGTATCCAGCTCTTCCTTCTTCTCGGTGTACTGCGCGGTGGAGGCGATCACATCTGCATGGGTCTTCTCGATGCCGCTCTTCAGTTCGGCGGCGCGTGTTTCCAGTTCCGGCAGCTGCTGCTGGAGTTCTTCCTTCTCCTTCAGGAACCGGTCGATCGATTCGTTGAGCGAGATGGTCCGCTCGTTGGCTTTCACGCGGGCCTGCTGCGAGAGGTTGATCCGCTGCTGGTGCTCGTTGAGTTCGATCTGCACCTCGTTCAGCCGTTCCTCGAGCGTGGTCAGTTCCTCGCGCAGGGTGTCCAGCAGCACCTCTTCGGAGGAGAGTTCATCACTGATCTTCTTCTTCTCGTCCACCGCGGTCAGGAGCTTCTCCTTGAGCGGATCGATGGAGAGGACGATCTCCGCATACTCGCGTTCCAGCAGGATGATCTCCTTCGTGCGCAGTTCGGCGGAGATGAGGTTGAACTGTTCCGCCTTGTTCGCCTGCCGTTCCAGGGAGTTCACCGCCTTCTGCACTTCCTTCACGATATCCTGCACGCGCACCAGGTCCGCCTGCACATGGTCCAGCTTCGTGAAGGTCTCCTTCCGGCGCACCTTGTACTTCGTCACGCCCGCCGCTTCCTCGAACAGACGGCGGCGTTCGTCCGCCTTGTCGCTCAGGATCGTCTCGATCATCTTCAGCTCGATCACGGAGTACGCATCGGACCCCATGCCGGTATCCATGAAGAGGTCCTTGATGTCCTTCAGTCGGCAGAGCGTCTTGTTGAGATAGTACTCCGATTCGCCCGAGCGGTAGACGCGGCGGGTGATGACCACTTCCTTGTACTCGGACGGGAGGATCCCTTTGGTGTTCTCGATGGTGAGCGACACGTCCGCCATGCCGAGCGGCTTGCGGTTCTTCGTGCCGTTGAAGATCACATCCTCCATCTTGTCGCTGCGCAGGCGGCTCGGTTTCTGTTCCCCCAGCGCCCAGCGGATGGCGTCCACGACGTTGGTCTTGCCGCAGCCGTTCGGTCCCACGATGGCGGTCATGCCGACATCGAACGACAGGTTCACCTTGTTGGCGAACGATTTAAAACCGACGATCTCTAATTTGGAAAGATACATGCGTCAATGGGACGATATTAGTGAACGTACGGGAGGAGCCGGGTGAGGTAGAACTCGGTGTACGCCGTGAACGCGAAGGCATAGTCCGCATAGGCATAGACGGCGCCGGCAGCGATGAGCATCACGGTGAGACCGATCATGTACATCTTGGGAGTGTAGACGTGATAGATCACCGAGATCCCTTTCAGGGTGCGCAGATAGACCCAGGCGGACATGAACGCCACCAGCAGCAGCACCCACGGAACGTACGGATCGCTCTCCAGCACACGGTACAGGATCATGCCGACCGGGATGAAGAAGCCCCACGGTGCGGTGGTCCAGACGGCGATGGAATAGGAATGGAACAGCCGGATCTTCACCCGCGCGACCATGGCGAACAGCTGCACCATCACCGTGAGCAGGACGAACCACACGAGCATCACGCCGGTCAGGTATCCAACGCTCAACAGCGGGTCCCAGCACATCCGGATGATGATCATCTTCACATCGTCGGAGAGGAGCTGTGAGAGGATGTGGTCGAAGAGCGGGTCCTGACGGAAATGATGCAGCAGACTGGAGAAGATCACCGACACGGTGACGGAGATGATCACTGCCGTCAGCGTGGTGTGGAACAGCGGGAGCGTGAACTGGTCCCGGATATCGGCGAAGAAATTGTACGATTTGAAGATGGAGCGCCAGGCGCTCTCGCGGAACCGGCGGTTGCTGTTCAGCATCCAGGCGGCGGTCACCAGCAGCACCAGACCGATGATCACATACACGTACGGCACCGATGCCACATACGTACCGACCGGCAGCGCGGAGACCTTCTGGTCGTGATAGACCGAATGCATCAGGTCGTAGGCTACCTTCTTCTGGCGGCCCGATTCCACGACGCCGTACGCATGCACGGTGGGCTGCAGCGGACGCATCGTCAGTCCCGGACGGTCACTGCGGAAATCATTGAACGAGAAGATGAACGAACCGGCGAACCCCATATCCTTGATCGCCGCATAACGCTGGTGGATGAACCGCGCCTGCGCTTCCTGCGAATGGGGATCGCTGTACCCGTTCCGGTTGCCGAGCTCCGTCGGACGGCCGTAGGCCGCCACGATCACCGGACGTTTCGGATTCGCTTCCTTGAATGCCTGCAGTCGTGCGCGGAACTTCTTCGGATCGGTCGGCGCCACGGCGATGGCAGCGATGTCCGTCACCGATGCCGCATCGTCCGACGGACCGCGTACCACAACATATGTCAGCCGGTCATCGAGCGATTTGGCCAGCTGATGGATCTGCGTGAGGATGCTGTTCTCGATGGACGGTGCATAGGCCGACCCTTCACCGAGTCCCCAGGCGATCACCGAAGGACGGTACCGGTCGCGTGCGATCATTTCTTTCACCGCAGCGGACACCAGTGTACGATAATTCTCCTCTTCCACGACCGCGGCCGGGATCTCCACATTCGGGACCTCCACCATCGCCATCAGACCGTAACGGTCGCAGAGCTGCAGGAAGAACGGATGCGGGGGATGGAATCCGATGCGGACAGTGTTGGCGCCGAGACTTTTAATGAGCGCCACATCCCGCTCCATCTCTTCATAGGTCATCGCACTGCCGAAGCGTTCGGAGTCCTCGATCCAGACGACCCCGCGCAGCGCAACGGGAGCGCCGTTGAGCAGCAGCGTCCCTTTCTCCCGCGTAAAGGTCCTGATCCCGGTGGAGAGCACCGACCGGTCGATGAGCGAATCCTTCTTCCCTTCCGCAGCGATGAGCGAGAGAGTGACGGTGTACAGGTCAGGGGTCTCCGGTGACCAGAGCTTCGCATTGGGGAGTGTCAGCGTCAGGCGGACAGTCACATCGCCGTTCGACTGAGGCACGACCGACTGCACCACCGACTTACCGATGGCGACCGCATTCGCCGTTTCCGCGATGTCCGCAGAGAGCTGCAGCGTCTTTCCGGTGAGCTGCGGCAGTGCAGAAAGGTCCTTGGCGCTCACTGTGGCGGTAACGAGCAGTTTGACAGCTTTCGGTTCGATCGCTTCCACCACCACATTCGCATTACCGATCCAGAGTTTCGGACGTGCTTCGATGAAGAGATCGCGGAGGATGCCGTTATAATTCTTCCAGGAGGAGATATGCGGACGCGGCGGGAAGGTGGTGCGATACGTGAGCGTATTGTCCACCACCACACGGATGACATTCTCGGAACCGACCTGGATGACATTCTCCGGAATGGCGAACTCGAACGAAGTGTAGCCCCCTTCGTGACGGCCGACGAAGGTCTCGTTCACATAGACATCCGCTGCATAATTCATCCCGTACGAGATGAACGCGTAGGAATTGTTCGAAACGGAGCTTTCGGTGACGGAGAATGTGCGGCGGTAGACGATCTTACCGGTATAGTCCGCAGCGGCAGGAATACGGACCGCATTCCATGTCACTCCGTTATCAAGAGAATAGGTCCAATCCCCGGCAAGATCGATCACCGGGCGGTTCGCCGACCCGTACCCGAGTACATTCGGGTGCGACGGCGTGCCATTTTCGAAGAATAACTGCTGGGAAAATAGAGTAGATGCGAGGAGGAGCGGAACGAACAAATAAACGGAAAATCGAAAGAGCGAATTGTTCAACGATTAGCCCGAAATTGTTGAATTTTCGTTGTTTTAAGCATTTTTACAAAGAAAACAACGTAAATATAACACACGAACCAGCTGAAACCAAGAGATATTTTCCCCTATTTGGGAGCGCATAAGCGCTGAAAAATCAACAGGTTAAGTGATTTTTCAGCGCTGCGCGGAGGGGTCACACGGCCGTGATGATGGAGGCGAAGGAATCTGCCTTCAGACAGGCTCCGCCGACCAGGGCGCCGTCGATATTCGGCTGGGAAAGGAGCTCTTTGGCGTTATCTGCCTTCACGCTGCCGCCGTATTGGATGACCACCTTGTCCGCCGTTGCCGGGGAATACAGGGAGGCGATCACGGACCGGATGACCACATGGGCCTGTTCCGCCTGTTCTTTCGTGGCGGTCTTCCCTGTTCCGATCGCCCAGACCGGTTCATAGGCGATGATGGAACGCTCCACCTGCTCCGCCGTGAGTCCGGCCAGCACTCCGGTCGTCTGGGTGGTCAGCACCGTATCCGTGATGTTCTGCTCCCGCTCCTGGAGCGTCTCACCGACGCAGATGATCGGGATGAGTCCTCCCGCCAGCACCTTCTTCGCTTTCTGATTGATGATCTCATTCGTCTCGCCATGATACTGGCGCCGCTCGGAATGTCCCACGATCACATAGGTGCATCCGACCGCTTTCAGCATACCGACGGAGACCTCCCCCGTATAGGCGCCGCTGTCATACAGCGACACATCCTGAGCCCCGAGTGTGATCACAGAACCGGCGATCAGCTGCTGCGCCGTTCCGAGCGAGGTGAAGGGAGGACAGACAACCACGGTTGCATTCAGACTCTTTCCCGCCAGTGCGGCTTTGAGTCCGTTGATCAGTTCTGTTGTCTGCGTGATATCATTGTTCATTTTCCAGTTGCCGGCGATCACTTTGGTGCGCATATTGTCCTCAAGATAGATAAAAAGAATGGTCTGTTGTTGAAAAATGTGTTGCTGCAACGAATTGAATCAATGATTCAATGGATCAATGATTCAATTCCGATAATTTTCTTCCCAATATCTCATTGATCAGTTTCGGGTTTCCTCTCCCCTTCATCACTTTCATCGTCTCGCCGACGAAGAATCCCATCAGTTTCGCTTCGCCGGCACGGAAGCGGGCGATCTCGTTCGGGAATTTGGCGAGGATGACATCGATCTCTTTCTCGATGGCGCCGGAATCGGAGATCTGCACCAGTCCTTTCCGCTCCACGACCGCTTTGGGATGCTCACCGGTGGCAACCATCTCCGCGAAGACCTCCTTCGCGATCTTGCCGCTGATGGTCCCGTTGCCGATCAGCTCCACCAGTGCACCGAGATGGTCCGGCGACACCGGGAACTCCGTGATCGTAGTCCCGCGCTCGTTCATCACCCGCATCACCTCGGTCATCACCCAGTTGCTGACCGTCTTCACCTGCTCATCATTCCTGTTCGCCAGGACGCGCACGGCCCCTTCAAAATAGTCGGCCAGCGGACGTTCCTGCGTCAGCACCTCCGCATCGTACGGCGGCAGTTTGTACTCGCCGACGAAACGGGCGCGGCGGACTGCCGGGAGTTCGGGCAGTTCCATCCGAACGGCGGCGATCCAGTGTTCATCCACCACCACCGGCACCAGGTCCGGATCGGGGAAGTAGCGGTAATCGTGCGCCTCTTCCTTGCTGCGCATGGAGGAGGCGGTGTTCTTTTCCGCATTCCAGAGGAGCGTCTCCTGCACGACCGCTCCGCCTTCGGCGATCAGCTCGATCTGCCGTTGGGTCTCATACTCGATGGCCCGTTCCACGTTCCGGAACGAGTTCATGTTCTTCAGTTCCGTCTTCGTGCCGAGTTTCGTCTCCCCTTTTTTGCGGACGGAGACGTTGGCATCGCAGCGGAAGCTTCCCTCCTCCATATTCCCGTCGCAGATATCCAGATACTTCACCGTCTGCCATACGGAGGTGAGATAGCGTACCGCCTCCTGCGCCGAGCGCATGTCCGGTTCGCTGACGATCTCCAGCAGCGGCGTGCCGCAGCGGTTCACATCCACCAGGGTATCATGGTCCTGATCATGGATCGATTTCCCGGCATCCTCTTCCATATGGATGCGCGTGATGCCGATGCGCTTCACCGTACCGTCGTCATTGGTGATGTCCACATGGCCGTGACGGCAGATCGGCTCCTCATACTGGGAGATCTGGTATCCTTTGGGCAGGTCGGGATAGAAGTAGTTCTTGCGTGCAAAGATGGAACGGGGATTGATGCTGCAGCCGGTCGCCAGACCGAGGCGGATGGCATACTCCACCACCTGTTTGTTCAGCACCGGCAGCACGCCGGGCATGCCGAGGCAGACGGGACAGACATTGGAATTGGGGGCGCTGCCGAAGGCGGTGGAACAGCCGCAGAAGATCTTGGATCGTGTGGAGAGCTGGGCGTGGACCTCGAGTCCGATGACCGCTTCGAATTGCTCGTGGATGGACATGTTCACTTCAACGGAGAATGGTTTCACGGACCCGCGGAGGGGGGATGATGCATCGCCCGCCCCACGGGATGGCTTCATCGGCAACGATATCGTCTCAATTTACGAAATACTTCGATAAATGCCTATGAAACTTCATCTTATCTCATCACGTGCGCATCGGATGACTCACCGCGGGGGGATGATGAACGGAGAGAACTTCTTCCCGTCGTAGATGCAGATACCGTTCCCTGTTCCGATCCACAGACGCCCGTCCGGATCGAGGGTGAGTGACTGCACGGCATTCGCCGGAAGTCCGTCCTTCATTGTATAGTTGGTGAACACTCCGTTGCGGTACGACCAGAGACCGGCATCGATCGTGCCGACCCAGAGCGTTCCAGCCCGGTCCTCCGTGATCGTCCAGACCCGCGCCAGCGTCCCTTCCTTCCCTTTGAGTCCTTTCTTGAACTCCGGATTCCCCAATCCCTGTTCCTCGGTGATGTTCCGCAGCGTTGTTCCGTCGTACCGGAACAGACCTTCCGCATTGTTGCCGAACCAGAGAACGCCGGAACGGTCCTGAAAGATCGTCCTGACCGCACCGTCACTCAATCCTTTCTCGCGGAACCACCGGAATGAGCGTCCGTCATACCGGAGAACACCCCGCTGCTCCGTTCCGAACCAAATGTTCCCGCTCTTGTCCTTCAGCACGGAATAGACCGCATACTCGGATCGTATCCTGCCGGGCCGCGCACGGCGCTCGGTAATGTCCGCAGAGTCGATCGGGAATGCGACGTAGTGCAGTGTCGTGCCGTCGAAGCGGTAGGCGCCATCCTTCGCACCGAACCACCGGTCATCGTTCTTCGACCGTTTCAGGAACTCCGGAGCATCCGGCAGAACAGTGCCCGGTTCCGGGAGCGTTGTGAATCTGATACCGTCATACCGCATGATTCCTCTCGCCGTGGTCAGCAGGAGATCGCCATTCTTTCCCGTCTGGATCGTCCGCACAAAGCGGCTCAGGAGTCCATCCTGTTCAGAGAGATAACGGAACGTACCGTTGTGATACCGGATGAGTCCCTCTCCATCCGTTGCGAACCAACGGACGCCGGAGCCGTCCAGCACGATACCGCGGACGGAGAGCGGTGCAGCGGTTGGACTGTCCTGTGCGGCGGCGGTTGGGACAGTGCTGCCGGGAAGCAGCAGGAGCAGTGCGATGATGGAACGAACGGCGATGGAGAGCATTGGACATATTCCTTTCTGAGTGTGGCCGTCCATAAGAACTGAGGGATGTACAAAAAAATTCCCCGTACGGGATGAACCGACGGGGAATTATTGGAACAACAGCATACTTGACTATTGATACACCTCTTTCCGATGCCGTATTCTGATGATCTCGATGATCAATTGGTCGGAAAGAACGGAATAAACGATCCGGTAATCACCGACACGAATGCGCCACAAATGACGTTCCCCTCTCAGCTTCTTACAACCGGAGGGGAACGGATGTTGTGACAACGATTCTACTGCAGAAAGGATGCGTTCACAGGCAGAGTCAGGAATTTGCTCCAATTCTTTCCTGGCAGAACGAGTAAAAAGAAGTCCGTACTCACGCACGGACTTTCCCTTTCGATTTTAACTTTGCGCGGACAGATGCATACGATTCACGCGGTTCATTGGCACGCATCCGTGCAGTGAGAGAGTCATAGAAATCTTCCCAAGCATCGCCGTGGACTTTCAGATCCACGACAACTGCTTTCTTCCGACCTTTACTGTCTACGACGTATTCGATCCCTTTCATCCGTCCTCCCGTTGGTTCGTTTACGCAGCCAGCGCCTTGGTCACCTTGTCCGCAGCATCCTTCAGGTTCTCGGCGACGAGGAAGCTCATGCCGGAGTTCCGGAGGATGTCCGCCGCGATATCGGCATTGGTGCCGGCAAGACGGATGACGATCGGCACCTGCACATGGACCGCCTTGGCCGCTTCCACCACGCCGTTCGCCACACGGTCGCACCGGACGATACCGCCGAAGATGTTGATGAGGATCGCTTTCACGTTCTTGTCGGACAGGATGATCTTGAAGCCGTTCGCCACGGTGGTGGCATTCGCTCCGCCGCCCACATCCAGGAAGTTGGCCGGTTCACCGCCGGCAAGCTTGATGATGTCCATGGTGGCCATCGCCAGACCGGCGCCGTTCACCATGCAGCCGACGTTGCCGTCCAGCTTGATATAGTTCAGGTTGCTCTTGGATGCTTCGATCTCCAGCGGCTCTTCCTCGTCCAGATCGCGCAGTTCGGCGAATTCCGGATGGCGGTAGAGTGCGTTGTCGTCGAAGTTCACTTTAGCATCCAGCGCGACCACATTCCCCTCTTTGGTCACCACGAGCGGATTGATCTCGAACAGCGATGCATCGGTCGCTTCATACGCCTTATAGAGGGAGAGCAGGAATTTCACGCCGTTCTTGAACGCATCGCCGGTCAGGCCGAGCGCGAAGGCGAGCTTGCGCGCCTGGAACTGCTGGAATCCGACGGACGGTTCGATCGTCTCTTTCACGATCTTCTCCGGATGCTCCTCCGCCACCTTCTCGATCTCCATACCCCCTTCGGTGGAGACCATCATCACGTTCTTGGACTGGGCGCGGTCCAAAGTGATACCGACGTAGAATTCCTTGTCGATGTTCGCCCCTTCTTCGATCAGCAGGCGTTTCACGAGACGGCCTTCCGGACCGGTCTGATGGGTCACGAGCGTCATGCCGAGAATCTGTTTCGCGTACTGTTTCACTTCGTCCAGACTCTTCGCCACTTTCACTCCGCCCCCTTTTCCGCGACCGCCGGCGTGGATCTGCGCCTTCACCACCCAGACGCTGCCGCCGAGCCGCTTCGCGGCATTCACCGCATCGTCCACCGAGAACGCCACTTCACCGCGCGGCACGGGAACGTTGAATTTCCGGAGGATGTCTTTGCCTTGATATTCGTGGATCTTCATAGTAACTACCTCTTTGTTTGGGTCTCGATAAAATTAAGAACTTCGATAATTCTTTTAAGATATTCCTTTATTTTTACAACCGTAATACCAGAATCTTCACCGTGTGCAATTTTATGCCTATTTGCGATAATTGCGTCAATTGCCTCTCTACGACCATCTTGATCTACAAAGAGTTCTAGTTCTCTACCCCAATCTTTATTAAATGCATTCGATACTTCAATGAACCTTCCTGTTTTAGGATTTAAATATTTTTCTAGGTTGCTAACAACAAAATGATTTATCTCTTGGTTTGATTTCTTTTTTACGTATTCACCATACAATTCTGGAATGGAATTTTCTAATAGACCCGAACATAGAACACAAAGATACTTAGCCCAATGTGATTGAAGTTCCAAGCTATCAGCGGATGCATCCGATGTTTTATCGATTAGATCTTTTATCCGTTGAATCTGTTTTACTAGTTCAATGTTTTTCATTTGATGGAACTAAATGCCGCTTTTGTCATATTAATTCTTGACGCGACTGTTGCAACATCTGATGTCCCATCCGTAGTATATTTTTGATACTCTGGATTATCTATTAAACCAATATATGCATTTCTAAATCCATCTATATCTGTAAGCGAAGATTTAGCTAATCGCGAAGCCAATCCAACCATCATTGAATCAAACACTGCAGCATTTATCACTCGTTTTGGTTTAAACGCTCTATCACCTACCGCATCGAAAAATACATCGATAGATGATGTAAATAATAATTCGCACTCTTTAAAAAATTGTGATTCAGCCTTTGATTTCTTTGAACAAAATGTATTTAGATATTCTTCCATAGGCTTCTGATAACTATCGATATCAAAATAGAGAGCGAAGAATCGAAGTATTAATTCTTCGTCTTTCAACCTACGATTCTTTTTCCCAAATATTTTTCTCCAATTATGATAATCATTTAGTGCAGAAATCACATCCAAAAAGGCACCATGAAACGCCGCTCTACGTATTTCTTGGGGTTTTAAAATCATTCCGCCAGCATTTAACCTGTGAAAAATATGATAAATACTTGTATCTCCATCTTTGGGGGATTCCTGTTTGATAATTGTCGCATGAATAATTGAGTTATCCAATCGCCTTTTATCTTTTTCCTCTAATGTTTGATATGTTTTACCTTCCAGTTGAGGCTGTACATTAACCAACTTAAATACTTTTTGTTTCTTTTCCTCTTTTTTCGGGTCAAAATACCCTTCATAAAAGAACAGTAAAGATTTCAATCTCTGTTGTCCATCAATTACCAACATTCTATTGGTTTTCTGTTCGGTCGCAAGGAAAATACCCGGAACTGGAAGACCTAAAATAAGTGATTCGATAAAACTAGAAGCATCTTCTTCTTTCCACACAAAAGCTCTTTGAAAAGCTGGTATCACAATATCACCTTTTCTTAATTTTTGAACGAGTCCTTCAACTTCAGGGTCCGAACCGTAAGAAGTAATGTTATAGACTATTTTGCTTTCAGAAACATCCTTTTCAGTTTCATCTTCTACTTGAGTCACATCTTCAAGCTCTTCTTTTAACACTTCCTCTTCTGGCATAATCAACCTATCAAGTTTTGGATCATATATGGAGTACCACTGCGTTATTTTATTTTCTGCGAGATCAGTTTCGCCTGCGTGAAGAGGAGCAGATAGTCGCGTCCGCCCGCTTTGGAATCGGTGCCGCTCATATTGAATCCGCCGAAGGGATGCACACCGACGAGCGCGCCGGTGATCTTCCGGTTGATGTAGAAGTTGCCGGCGTGAAACTCGTTCTTGGCCCGTTCCTGCTTCTTCTTGTTCTTCGTCCAGACACCGCCGGTCAGACCGAACTCGGTGTTGTTGGCGATCTCCATCGCGTGATCGAAATCCTTCGCTTTGATGATGCCGAGCACGGGACCGAAGATCTCCTCCTGTGCGATGGTCGACATCGGTTCCACATCGGCGATCACGGTCGGTTCCACGAAATACCCCTCGTCGCCCACATGTTTCCCGCCGGCCACGATGCGGCCCCCTTCCTTCACCGCCGTGGCGATGTATCCCATGATCTTCTCCATGGAGCCCTTGTTGATCACCGGACCCATATATGTTCCGGCATCCTCCGGCGCGCCGACCACGAGTTTCTTCGTCCGCTCGGCGACCTTCTCCACGAACTTGTCGTAGACGGAGGCGACAACGATGGCGCGCGATGCGGCGGAGCATTTCTGTCCCTGGAAGCCGAACGCGGACGCCACGGTCGCTGCGGCCGCTGCATCCAGATCGGTCTCACTGTCGATGACGATGGAATCCTTCCCGCCCATCTCGGCCACGACGCGTTTCAGCCAGATCTGTCCCGGCACCACTTTCGCCGCAAGCTCGTTGATGTGGATGCCGACCTCTTTGGAGCCGGTGAAGGAAATGAAGCGGGTCTTCGGGTGTGCGACCATCGTATCGCCGACGGAACCGCCCGGTCCGGTGATGAAATTGATGACTCCCTTCGGCAGACCGACCTCGTTCATCAGTTCGAAGAACTTGTAGCCGATAGCGGGGGAATCGGAGGAGGGCTTCAGCACGACGGTGTTCCCGGCGACCACGGCTGCGGTGGCCATACCGGCAAGGATCGCCAGCGCGAAGTTCCACGGCGGAACGCAGACACCGACGCCGAGCGGGATGTAGCGGAGTTCGTTCTTCTCCTCTTTGATCTTGGTGAGCGGCTGCGGCTTGGCAAGGCGGAGCATCTCGCGTCCGTAGAACTCCAGGAAGTCGATCGCTTCGGCAGTATCGGCATCCGCTTCGGCCCACGATTTCCCCACTTCATATGTGAGCAGAGCGCAGAAATCGAATTTGCGCTTGCGCATCAGCGCGGCGGCTTTGAACAGGTACTCGGCCCGTTTCTTCGCAGGGACATTCTTCCAGGATTCAAAGGCGGCAGCGGCGGCTTCCACCGCGCGGTTCGCCAGGTCCACATTCGCTTTCTGGAAGATACCGATCACCTCTCCCGGTTTGGCGGGATTGTAGGAGAAGAGTTTCTCCGGCATCATGATCTTCTCGCCGCCGATCACGATCGGATGTTCGCGTCCCAGCTCGGCGCGCACCTTGGTGAGCGCCTTCTGCATCGCTTTCTTGTTGGCCGGTTTGGAGAAGTCGGTGAATGGTTCGTTCTTGAAGATGGCAGGCATAGGACTCCTTACGCACGATGTCCTCCGCTGCAGAGCAACCGGAGGATGTTCATAGATTCATTTTTGTGCGAAAAGATACGATTTTTTCGGCGGGGAAAAAACTGGAATTTTCACTGATTTATGGCAGAATCCGGTGGAATTCGTACGCGAAGGGATGCTCCGGATGTCAGCATGCCTCGTCTAGGACTGAGGGATCGTCTTCAGAACCGGGACAAGGCATGCTGCAGAGAGAGAAGATCATCGACAAAGGATATTCGTCAATCTAGACGATACACGATGTTGAAATTCACCATCCCGGTATTCTGGACACCCCGTGTTGTCAGTATCAATTGCTGAGCGATCGACCGATAGTCCGTATAGTTCACTCCGATATTGAACGAAAGATTATCTTCCAAGAAGTATATATACTCCGCGGCGATGTAAAGATTGTGACGATTAGAATGGCTTCTCCCGGGATCATCTATATCCCCGACCGATTCATATTTGCTCCACGACAACGACAGCGATGCCGATGACCGCTCCCCGATCTCATGGGTCAGTGCTGCACTGATACTTGCTTCCAGTTGACGCTGCCATGAGAGCACCGGCAGATCGACGGTTGCCCTTGATGAGAAATGCAGGAATTGGGTCAGCGCAGAGCCATATTCAGCAGACACTCTCCATCGGTGATCGGGAAACCTCGAATAGTTAGAGGAAGAATTGCTCGATGAAGACCGGTACTCATCGAAATCAAACAAAGGACCCGTCTGCACCGTCCACCCGATCGGACGAAAATACATTTGCTCCGAGAACACTTCGATACTCCTGCCGGTCACATATCCGATGGACTGCTGTGCGGTGATGAGTCCTTTATCCAACAGGTCGCTGATGATCGCACCGATCAGGTGCTTCGTCTTCCGTTCGTACTGACCGGAGGTTGTCTGATTTGCATGATATTGTTCTGCCATGGCAATGATCTCATCATTGCTCAGCGGACGGACGAGGACCCCTTCTTCCGAAAGATTCTCCAGGATGCGGACGATAACGATCACCGCCCGTGCATCCCGAATCTTGCCATACCCGACACCGCCGGTCAGATAAGAATTCACGATTCTTGTCTTATTAAACGACATTGACGGAGGCCCGGAGGTACGATGGCTTTCATACCGTGTGAGCTCGTTCATTCCCTGGAAACTTCCCCCGACATGCATGTACCATGCATCAGGGATGATGTATTTCCCATACAGGACAGATGTAAAACCGGAGAGATATTCTGAACGATACACAGTCCGGGAAGTATCCCATGAATATTGTGAGCCGTTGAAATCCTTTGAGAGAGTTGATCCATATGTTGCATACAACTGATAGAATTCATCCTCACTATTGAACACCCTGCTGAAGCTCGTACTGAGATTCAGCCGCCCGTCATCACCCCAATTGGTGGAAGAACCGCTCCCGGCGGTCTGCACATACATCGAACCGCTCCCGGAGATATCCCACCGCTGGTACCGGGATTCGCGGATGCGGAAATCGTTGAGAGAGACCTCCTGCGCAAGCGAGATGGAAACGAGAAGGAGTGAAAGGACGAGTGAGGAGCGGAACGTGTGACGCTGCATGATGCCCTCCGGATAGTTGGGAAGATGACAACACTGATCATCCCCAACATACAGAGGAAAAACCCCGATTGCCAGAAAATAATATTGGCGTTTGAGGTCATTTCGGACCGGGAGGGCGGATTTAAAATAAGATGGTGACTGTCACCAATAAAAACTTCTCTGCTGGTGACAGTCACCGTCCCGCGTCTACCGGAGGCATTCTTCATACTCCGGGATGAATCCCTGGGCGTTGCGAGGTTGGTGTTTTCTTGATACCCCGATGCTGCTGGGTGCTGGTGCTATTTCGATACCCAGGGATGAATCCCGGGCATTGCGAGGTTGGTGTTCTCTTGATACCCCGTGGCTGATGGGTGCTGGTATTATTTCGATACCCAGGGATGAATCCCGGGGCTTCATGTAACCGTGACGGTTACTGTCTTTGAGGACCGAATCTGGAGATTCGGTCAACATACGAATTTGTAAACTCTTTTAATTCTCTTTTGTGCTTTTGTGGTCCTTTAGGGTGGACGGGATATCATCCCTTCTTACATATTGGTCGAAGCATCGCTTCGACCTACACCGTTTCTCTGCGTGCTTTGCAGGCTCTGCGGTGATTGCTTTTGATCATTGTTTTCTTGATACCCCGAGATGAATCCCTGGGCATAGCGAGGCTGGTGTTCTCTTGATACCCCGTGGCTGATGGGTGCTGGTATTATTTCGATACCCAGGGATGAATCCCGGGGCTTCAAGATTCTTGGATCATGTTTGGTTATGCCTGTTGTTGCATTCTTTCCTGCGCATCGACCTTGGCCCATTCTTCATTCATCATTCCTCGTTCATCATTGCTCTTCTTCTTTCTTTCTGCGTAGTTCTGCGAGATCTGCGGGACAGCTCTTCTGCTATCCTTGCGCATCGACCTTGTCACAATCATCATTCTACATTCATCATTCTTCATTGCCTTTTCATTTCCATTCCGGCAATCGCCCGGGGATGACCGGCGCACCGAGCTGTTCCAGCTGCTGGTAGAGCGACGGGAGTTCCTTCTCCGCGATGGTCTTCACTTCCGCATACTGCACTCCGAATTCTTCGGAGGCGATGCGGTACGCTTTCTTCTGCGTTTCGGTCACATCGGCGGTGGACGAATAGAAACTCTCGGTCATGGAGTTGAGCCGCGCCAGGATGCCGGGCGACGGACTCTCGCCGCGGCGCGCCAGGACCTCGTCCCCGCTGAACGCACGCTTCACTGCCAGCAGGCGCGCGTCGAGCTGACGCACCTGCGCGGCGAGTGTGCCGGTCGCTGCGCGGGACTGCATCAGCGCCGCCTTGACCGCCGTCAGTTTGGAGCGAAGGTCGTTCACATAGTTATTGGTAGCATAGACCACCCGCTGCAGCTCCGCACCTTTGTTCTGGAATGCGACCAACCCACTCCGGTCCGCGGTCGGGATGGACGGCGTGCCGAGCGGCTTGCAGACGAACTGCACCGGACCGGCGATCACTGTCTCGACGCCGGCGATCCGCTTGGTGAGCGAGACGCTGTACGTGCCGGGCAGGACGAGCCAGCCGCTGTTCTTCCCGTCCGCTGCGGAGTTTGCCGAGACCGGATCGAGGGAGGCATAGCGA